>DCGN01000138.1:2025-6075 GCA_002315275.1 Clostridiales bacterium UBA1777 | reverse complement strand
CTGTCTATATAGACCGTCTGACCTTTTGAAAAATAGGGGAGCATGTCGTCGGTTTCAAGGCGTACGCAGAGGCTCGTGCCCTGCGGCGCATTTAACGGCAGGCGGCAGAATTCAAGCTGACGTGAAATGACGCATCACTCCTTTTTGAATGTCTTTATTTTAAGCAATTATATCAAATCCTCTCCGTGAATTCAATATAAACGGAGGCGCAGTATAACAGAATGCAAAAAAATAAAAAAGACTTTAAAAGGTACTTTAAAAATTTTTTATATGTGGTAAAATAAGATTAATTAAAATACGGAGAGTGTTCGTATGCTTTTGTGGCTGTTTTTCTGCCTTGCCGCAGTAACGACAATTATATATATACAGCTCGCATCGATAGGCTTTTCTCAGGCCTGGAAGGCTGTCCTCATCTTTGCGGCGGCGTTTCTCGTGTTCAACGTCATCTATCTTTCGTCGATAGCCGTCATCAGCATTTTTGTCTCAACAAAGCCGCTGAGAAAGCAGAGTCTTCTCTGTCGCTGGGGCGTTGCGGGTGTCGCGGGGCTTGCCTGCGGATACTGCTGGATGAGAACGCACGTTTCGGGCGAGGACAAGCTCCCGAAGGAGGGGCGCTTCCTCGTCGTCAGTAATCACCGCTCGGGCTTTGATCCTCTCGTGTTCATGAGCTCTCTGAAGGCTTATAATATCGCCTTTATCTCCAAGCAGAGCAACCTCAACATTCCCGTTCTCGGCAGAATAGGCTACGGAGCGGGCTGCCTCCCGATAGACAGAGAGAACAACCGCGAAGCCCTCAAGACGATCAATCAGGCCTCCGAGTACCTTGAGAACGATTTCTGCTCGATGGGCATCTTCCCGGAAGGCACGAGGAATCATTCGAACGAGCTTCTGCCGTTCAAGGCGGGTGCATTCAAGATAGCCAAAAAGGCAAACGTCCCCGTTGTTATCGCCTCCGTCAAGGGCACGGAGTCGTGGAAAAAGAAGCTTATCCGCGGCGGAAGCGACGTTTTTCTTGATATTCTTGAAGTCATTCCCGCCGAGCAGGTCGCCCGGATGACAACGAAGGAGCTTTCGGAGCGTTCCGTCGAGCTCATTGAGGCAAATCTCAAAAAATCTAACTGAAATATAATTAACGGCCCGAACTTACAGCTCGGGCCGGTTTTACGGAGAAAAAATATGAAGGTTGCATTGATCACAGGTTCGTCAAGAGGTATTGGCGCCGCAACGGCAAGGGAACTCGCCCATGCAGGATATGCCGTCTGCATCAACTATATCGAGCGTGAGGATAAGGCCGAAGCTCTCGCCGCGGAGCTTCGCTCGGAGGGCTTGAGCGTTATCACGCATCAGTGCGACGTGGCCGATGCCGATGCCGTCAGAGAGATGGTGAGGCGAGTCGAGAGAGAGCTCGGATACGTCACGCTTCTTGTAAACAACGCGGGTATCGCCCGTCAGGCGCAGTTTCAGGATATAACACCCGAGGACTGGTCAAGAGTATTCGCGGTTAACCTCGGCGGCTGCTTCAACTGTATTCAGGCCGTCCTGCCGCATATGCTCCATGAGCACGCGGGCAGCATAGTCAACATCAGCTCCATCTGGGGTCAGCACGGTGCAAGCTGCGAGGTGACCTATTCCTGCACAAAGCACGCTATAATCGGCCTTACGAGGTCTCTCGCCGCAGAGCTTGCTCCGAGTCGGATAAGGGTAAACTGCGTCGCCCCCGGCGTTATCGACACTGATATGGTGCAGGTGCTCGGGCAGGAAACGCTTGACGAGCTTGCGAACATAATTCCTCTCGGCCGCCTCGGCAGACCCGAGGAGATCGCAAGGACGGTGCTTCATCTCGCCGAGAGCGAGTATACCACCGGACAGGTCTTCGCTGTGGACGGCGGATTTATTCTCTGAGATCAATACAAAAGACCTGCACACTTTTTTTCGGGAGCGTGCAGGTCTTTTTATGCTTTATATCAGACTATCGTGCTTGCGGGAACATCGATAACGATGTCGGAAGCGGGGAAGCTGGAGCAGGGATGGATGTATCCGAACTCAACATCGGCTCTGCGGCGTCCGTCTGTCTTCTCGGGGATGAACACATTGCCTGCCACGAGCTTGGAACGGCACCAGCCGCACTCGCCGCTGCGGCAGCGTGAGGGAGCGGCTATGCCTGCTCTTTCGAGAGCGACGAGCAGAGGCTCATCTGCGGAGGCGGGAACGTTGTATTCCTTGCCGCACTGAACGACCTTGAGATTGAAGGTCTTGCCGCGGATGGCTTCGGGATAACCGGGCTGATTCCAGGGATCCTTTATTGCGCCGAACATTTCACGGCGGACAAACTTGCGGCGCAGACCGAGCTTTGCGATCTCGCTGTCGAGGAAGTTGTACATTGCCTGAGGGCCGCACATGAATATGCTGTAGGTTTCGGGCTCTCCGCCGTACTTCTTGATGAGATCGGCGGTGATGAAGCCGTGCTCATAGCCCTCGACCTCTTCGTCGGAGAGAACGTGGACAACGTGAACTTTATCGCAGGCCTTCTCAACCTTGTCGAGCTCCTTCTTGTAGACGATGCCGTCTGCCTTGCGGGAACCGAAAATGATGGTGAGGTCAAAATCCTCAAGACCGTCGCGCAGAGCATATGCCATGCCCATGAACGGGGTGATGCCGGAGCCGCCTGCGAGGGCGACGACCTTCTTTGCGTCACGGATGCGCTCATAATAGAGGTGACCCTGAGGACCGGAGATCGTTACCTTCTGACCGACCTTCCAGTTGTCCTGAATGTAGGGGGAGACGAAGCCGGCATCATCGCGCTTGACGGTGATGTTGTACTCGCCGCGCTCAGCCCATGCGGGGGAGCCGCACAGAGAGTAGGAGCGGGTGGTGATAGTGCCGCCGATGGGGACGGACACGCTGACGTACTGACCTGCTCTGTACAGAGCGAGGGGGGAACCGTCCTCGGTCTTGAGAACGATCGTCTTTGCATCGGGGCCGTTCTGACGGATATCGGCAACAACGACCTCCTGCTTTGCGGGATGGCGAAGCTTTGCCTTCTCGTTGGTAGTCAGCGTCTTTGGCAGCGGGGTAGCGGGGGACGCCTGAATAGCTGCCTCACGGACCTTTGGCATGTTTTTAAAACGGAGCATATCGAGCTTGCCGATAAGACCTACTTTGTAATTACATTTTGCTGCCATGATCTTAAGCCTCCTCTGCCTTCATCTCTGCAAGAGTTTTCTTTGCGAGAGTGTCGCCGCTGAATATAGCGGAGTTGTAGCCGTCGCCGCGGATGGAAGCTGCACCGACGAACTTCAGACCCTTGACGGGGAACTCGGTTCCCATCATCATCATTCTGGGCATCATGTTGTCCCAATCCTTCAGCTCGAAGCCGTAGGCTGCGCCCTGAGGAACGTTGACGTAGTTGCACATGGTCCACGGAGTTGCGATCTCAAGCTCCTCGATGTACGGCGTCACCTTGAAGCCGGTGCGCTCCTCGAACAGACGGATGAGCTTCTCTGCGAACGCGGTCTTTGTCTCAACGTAATCCTCCTGAGAGATGTTGGCCCAGTCATCGTCCATAAAGGTGCTCGTGAGAGAGACAACGCAGGTGCCCTCGGGAGAGAAGCCGGGGTTGACAACGTTGTAGCAAACCATGACCTGGTTGCAGTTGTCGGCAATGGTCTTGCCGTCGTTGTATTCCTTAACGGTGTCTGCGGAGGTGGGGAGGAATATCGTGTAATCCTTTATACCGAGCTCCTCGGCGGTCTTGTCGAGGCCCATGTATACGACGAACATACGCGCGGAGTAGGTTCTTGCGTTGCCGAGCTTGACCATGCGCTCGGGAACGACCTCGGGAGGACACATCGTTGCGTAGACCATGTTCTGGTTCATGTTGCAGAGGATGTACTTGGTCTCGACGGTACCGCAGGTCGTCTCAACGCCGCGGACAGCCTTGTCCTCGTCAAAGAGAATGTTGGTGGCGGTGCAGTTGAACCATGCTTCGCCGCCGTTTGCGCGGAAGCGCTCGAGCATACCGGTCGTCAGCTCGTTGGAGGTCTTGTCGGG
>DCGN01000138.1:0-1857 GCA_002315275.1 Clostridiales bacterium UBA1777 | reverse complement strand
TGATTAACGGTGTAGGAGCCGAGGCGCAGGAAATTGGGGAAGTGCTCCTGCATATACTTGGGGTCGGTCTTGCCGGCGACGGAGAGGGAGTAATCTCCGGCCTCGTGGAACTCTGTGCCGAGGTCGAAAATGTCTTGAATGGACTTTCTGCAGCCGGGAACAAGGCGCTCCATCTCGTCAACGTAAGCCTTTACGCTGCAGGGAAGGGTGGCATCAATGTGGGTCTTGCCGTCGGAAGCGGTGGTGATAACACGGAAGTTATCGGGTACCATGTGCCACTTGATGTCAAGGCCGAAGTCCCGTTCAACTGTTTTGCGGCAGCCGCCGGGATTTTCCTTGGTGCCCCACTCGCATATCTCGTGAAGCGCGGTCTCAAATTCAAAGCGTCCTCTGCGGAAGCTGGAAGCGCAGCCGCCCGGGAGGTTATGGCGCTCGATAAGGAGCGTCTTTTTTCCGGCAACTGCCATTCTGCAGGCTGCGGCCAGACCGCCGTTGCCGGCGCCGATTACGACCGCATCATATTTAGGCATAACAATTCCTCCTGTAAATCAGATATGTGTGGTAATACCACGAATGCTGCTGGTTAAATAATAAACGATGTAATGAATTATTTCAATATGCCCTGCAAAAATTCGGCGATATGGTCAGCCACAGGAGTTGACTTTTGCACATAATTGCCGTATAATCGGCATCGTATCAATGTGGTATTACCACGAGCATTAAAGAGAGGGGCAGTATATGGGCTTTTCCAAAATAAGCACGCTTTCTTTGACCGATCTTTTCGTCCAACAGATCGAAAATATGATCCTTTCAGGAGAGCTTTCGATTGGGGAACAGCTTCCGCCGGCGCGCGATCTGAGCGTAAAAATGGGCGTCAGCCGTCCCGTGATATCCGCGGGTCTCGTAGAGCTTGAAAAGCTCGGCTTTGTCGAGATACAGCCTCGTCAGGGCGTTTTCGTAAGCGATTACCGCAGACGCGGCACGGTTGAAACGCTCGTGGCGATCATGCGCTATAACGGCGGCACCATGCGCAAGAACGAGGTGCGCTCCCTGCTTGAAACGAGAGATGCGCTCGAGTGTCTCTGCGCAAGGCTTATCATAGAGCGCTCTAAAGACTCCGAGCTTGAAGCTCTTGCGCCGCTTCTTGAGAAGATCAGGGAGACTGACGATTATGACGAGGCCGCAGAGGCCGTTTTTGAATTTCTGCATGAGCTTGCCGTGCTGACGGGAAACGTCCTTCTGCCGCTTCTTTATCATTCCTTCCGCTCGGCAGGGCTTTATTTATGGTCACTGTATGCCAGAAAATGCGGCATCAACAGGCTTTACGAGCTGAAGCTTGAATTTTATAAGGCGCTTTTGAACCGCGATACGGCGCAGGCCGAGCGCCTTATCCACGGCATAATGGACACCGCCATAGAGAATATCAGCGATTACGGAGCATAATAATACCGCCGCCAAATTCTGGCGGCGGTAAATGTTATTTGTTTTCCTGCGCTTTTTTTCTCTCGGCATCGAGCTTCTTAGTGAGGATAAAGGTTGTGATAAGCGTTCCCGTTGAGGCGGCAACAGCTGTCGGAACGATAAAGAACATCACGTTTACGGGCAGCACGAATTTCATCAGAAACGCGACTCCGAGAGCGGCAACATCAACAACGGTGTGAACGCTGCTCGCAGCGGAAAGCGCCTTTGCATCTCCCTTCTTAAGGCCCTTTTTCGTGGTCGCGTAGTTTATGTATACAGCGATAACGCCTATCGCAAGGCCGATACCTATGGCGAGTATTTTCATCGTTTCCCTCCGAGAAATGTGGTGCTGTTATCATACCATACAATGATATATTTGAAAAGTGGATAATGAAG
>DCGN01000063.1:6184-21618 GCA_002315275.1 Clostridiales bacterium UBA1777 | reverse complement strand
TCGCGTCCGGGCGGTCTGTGGAGCAGCAGAGAGACTTCTCTGTATGCCACAGCCTGCTTGGAAAGGTCATCATATACTATAAGGACATCTCTGCCGCTGTACATAAAAAATTCGCCTATTGCCGCGCCTGAATACGGAGCGATATACTGCATGGGTGCGGGTTCGGAGGCATTCGCCGTGACCACGGTGGTGTAGCTCATAGCACCGCTGGATCTGAGCTTTTCGACAACGGAAGCGACCGTGGATTCCTTCTGACCTACTGCGACGTATATACAAAGGACACCCTTGCCCTTCTGGTTGATTATCGCATCTATGGCAATTGCCGTTTTGCCCGTCTGTCTGTCGCCTATGATAAGCTCGCGCTGTCCGCGGCCGATAGGAACGAGAGCATCGATAGCCTTGATACCTGTCTGCAGAGGAACGGATACGCTCTTTCTGTCAACGACAGCGGGAGCAGGGCTTTCGATAGGTCTGTGAGCCGTCGCGTGGATAAGGCCCTTGCCGTCAACCGGACGGCCGAGAGCGTCGACAACACGGCCTATCATGCTGTCACCCACGGGAACCTCGATTATGCGGCCCGTGCATCTGACCTCGTCACCCTCATGTACATTGCCGTAATCGCCGAGCAGAACGACACCGACATTGTCATTATCGAGGTCAAGCACCATTCCTCGAAGGTCGCCTGCAAAGCGGAGCATCTCGCCCGCCATTGCATCGGATATGCCCTTAACGCGGCATATACCGTCGGAAAGGCTATCGACACGGCCGATCTGGAACATCTCAATTCCGGTGTCGGCACTGTCTATTGCCTTGGAAAGCTCTCCCTTGAGGTCATCGCCGAGAGCATCGCCCTCTTCGAGAGATCTCTTGAGGCGGTCAAGCATTCCGGAAAGCGTTCCGTCATAGAGCGTATCTCCGACTCTGAGCACGGCGCCGCCGATAACTGTACCGTCAAGCACTTCTTCCACGTCAACATCGCCGAGGCCGAAGGCTTTTTCTACTATTGCACCGATCTGTGCGACATACGCCTTATCGAGCTTCTCCGCGCTGTAGATAGTCACGGCTATCCTGCCGTTTTCGGCAACATATGCCCTGTCGCTCGGTGTAGGCCTGACAACGCTTGCAAGGCCGCTCTTAAACCGCTCAAGCAGCTTTGCCTCGCTGTCTGCCGAGAGCTTTTCACGGAGCACCTTTGCCGAAGCTTCGGTAATATCCGCGGCGGCGGTATTCGTCAGCTTTCTGCGAAGATCGCGCCTGAGCTGTTCCGCATCGTTTTCAGCGGAGGCCTTTATCCCCTCGACGGCATTTTCGTTGCCGCGAGACATCTCTGCGCTGTTATCCTGCGCAAGCTTTTTTGCGTTTTCTATTGTTTCGCTGCAGCTTGCCTCGCCTTCAGCTCTGCGCTTTTCAAGCTTGGTCTGCATCGCGGCAGCCTCTTCGGTGCCCTTTTTTGCATTTTCAAGATCGTTGGCTATCCGGTTGCGGTGCTCAAGATATGTCTTTTTAACTATGCCCTTACCAATAAAGTAAAGCGCTGCTGCCAGAATGGCAAAGTTAATAAGACCGTATACTATGGTATATCCGCCCATTTATCAGATGCCCCCCTCTCCTGCTGAGATTATTATAGTTATCACTTTAATTCGATACCGAGCAGCTTTTCGGCAAGTCTGCCCGCGAGCTCGTCCTGCATGGAATCCAGCTGCTTTTTCTCTTCCTCGCTTCTGTCGGTGACCTGAGACTTGAGCTTCTGTCTGATAGCGGCGGCATCATGCCTTGCGCTTGTGAGCGCTTCGGCACGGACCTTCTCATCGGTGCGCTTGCCTTCGGCAATGATCTTCTTTGCCTCGGCATGCTTGTCCTCAAGAGCCTTCTCAAGCTCCGCCTCGCAGAGGCGCTCATCGCTCTCCGCCTGCCTTCCGGCGTTCTCTCCCGCATCTATCCTCGCCTGACGCTCTTCCATGAACTTCAGCACGGGCTTGTAGAGGAACTTGTTAAGCAGAAACATCATCAAGAAAAAGTTGACTATACCCCATATAAGCTCCGAAATGTTAATACTGAGCATTGTCTGCTTCCTCCGAAAAGAGCTTGTTTATCAGATCTTTGCGACGAGCATGAACGCGATAAGCAGGCCGTAAATAGTAAGAGCCTCCATAAGGCCGAGGGAGAGGATCAGCGAGGAACGAATGTCCTTAGCTGCCTCGGGTTGGCGAGCCATAGCTTCCATTGCTTTGGAAGCGGTCATGCCCTGAGCGATAGAGGGGCCGATAGTGCTGATACCCATAACAAGAGCTGCTGCAAGTGCGATTATTCCGTTACCCATTTTAATATTCCTCCAATATTTATTCTTCTGTTTCTATTGCTTCCGAGATGTAGATCGAAAGCAGCATTGTAAATACCAAAGCCTGAATCAGGCAGAACAGCAGGCTGAGCACCTGCATGACGAGCGGAACGAGTATCGGGAAAATTTCATAGAGATTTTCCGTGACCATTTCCTCGCCGAACATATTGCCGTAAAGACGAAGCGCCAGAGAGAACGGGCGGACGACCTGCTCAATAAGCGTGAGCGGAAGCAGAAGCGCCACCGGCTTTAAGAAGGACAGCATATACTCCTTGAAGCCTCTCTCCCTTATGCCGAGCGTATGGATAGAGAAGAAGCCCACTATCGCAAGCGCGGCCGTAACGGACAGAGACGCCGTCGGCACGGAGAAGCCCTTCAGATGGCCTGCTCCCGGCAGGATACCCGAATAGTTGCTGACTATTATGAATATGAAGAACGTTGCCAGCAGAGGGAAGTATTTTCTGGTTGCTTTTTCGCCGAGGATTCCCGAGAAGTAGCCCATCAGCTTTCCTACCGCAAGCTCAGCCACGGTCTGCAGAGGGCCGGGGACATCCTTCATTTTTCTCGTGGCAAGTATCGAGATCACCGTCAGCACAGCGATAATAGCCCATGTCGTTACGACCGAGCCGGTTATCTCCAAAGGCCCTATGCTGAACAATGCTCCGGTTTCTTCCATCGTATCACCTCCAATATGCATTGCACATTTTCACAAGTGTAAATATACATCTTTATATCAAAAAAGTAAACTGCTGATTTGTACAAAATTCTTCTTGCAACTTTGTACCGTATATCCGACCAAAAAACCGATTGCAAAAACCGCAATATGTGGTATCATTGTCCTTAGTCGAAAAACGGCCTATTTAATTCAGAAAGTGAGGCTATATTATGCCCGTTATTAAAATTCCGTATGCAAAAGAATTCAAATCCTTCAACATCCCCGAGGAGCGCTATGCAGGCACTCTCGTAAGCAAGATGCACGAATACAAGGCCCCTAAGTCCGCCGTCGAGCTTGTGAGAGACGCTCTTAACGCACCTATCGGCACGCCCAAGCTCTCCGTTATGGCCGAGGGCAAGAACAAGGTCGTCATCATCGCATCCGACCATACACGTCCCGTTCCGAGCAAGGTCATCATTCCCCCGATGCTCGAGGAGATCAGAAAAGGCAATCCCGATGCCGACATCACCATTCTCATCGCCACCGGCTGCCACAGAGGCACCACCAAGGAGGAGCTCATCGGCAAGTTCGGCGAAGAGATCGTTGCAAAGGAAAACATAGTTATCCACGATTGCGACACCTCCGAAATGGCATACCTCGGCAAGCTCCCCTCCGGCGGTGACCTCATCATAAATAAGCTCGCCGCGGATGCAGACCTTCTCGTTGCCGAGGGCTTTATCGAGCCGCACTTCTTTGCGGGCTTCTCCGGCGGCAGAAAGAGCATTCTTCCCGGTATCGCCTCCAGAAAGACCGTCATGTACAACCATAACGGCCAGTTCATCGCCTCTCCCTACTCCCGCACCGGCGTTATCGACGGAAACCCCATCCATAACGATATGCTTTACGCCGCAAGAGCCGCACGCCTCGACTTTGTTGTAAACGTTGTCATCAATGCCGAGAAGGATGCCATCTACGCTGTCGCAGGCGATGTTGATCTCGCTCACAGAGTCGGCCGTGACTTTCTTTGCAAGCAGTGCCAAGTCAGCGCCGTTCCCTCAGAGATCGCCGTCACGAGCAACGGCGGTTACCCGCTCGACCAGAATGTTTACCAGTCCGTCAAGGGCATGACCGCCGGCGAGGCTTCCGTAAAGGAGGGCGGCGTGATCATCATGTTCTCCAACTGCGGTGACGGCCACGGCGGCAAGAGCTTCTACGAGACCTTCCGTGATGAGAAGGACCTTCAGCGCATGACTGCGAGGTTTATCAACACCCCCGCCGACGAGACCATCGTTGACCAGTGGGAGTCTCAGGTATTTGCAAGAGTTCTCTCCAGAGCTACAGTAGTTCTCGTCTCCTCTCTCTCCGATGAGATGGTAAAGGAAATGCATATGCTCCCCGCTCACTCCCCCGAGGAGGCTCTGGCAATCGCTGACGAAGTCCTCGCGGCAAAGGGCATTGTTAACGGCAAGATCGTTGCAATTCCCGACGGCGTATCCGTCATTGTAAGATAAAAAGAAGATATACAAAGATCAGCCCGGTCGTCACCAAATGACCGGGCTGATTTTTAAATTAAAACGATAATATTCCGAGATGCTCGAGCAGAATCTTTACTCCGATAAGGACAAGGATGATTCCTCCGACGAGCTCTGCCTTTGATTTATACTTGGAGCCGAATGCATGGCCTATGTATATTCCGATTCCGGACAGAATAAACGTCGTAACGCCGATGAGCACCGCTGCCGGAACGATCTTTACCGCCAGGAACGCAAAGCTTATTCCGACTGCCAAGGCATCGATGCTCGTGGCTACAGCCATCAGGAGCATCGTCTTAAAGCCGAAGTCATCGTCAAGCTTTTCCTCCTTGCCGAAGGACTCCTTTATCATATTGCCGCCGATAAGCACCAGCAGCACAAACGCGACCCAATGATCGAAGCTCTCGATAAGGCTCTGGAAGCTTGAACCGAGCAGATAGCCGATCACCGGCATCAGGAACTGAAAGCCGCCGAAATACACGCCGACCGCTGCGGCGTGCTTCACGCTTAGTTTTTTTACGCTCAGCCCCTTGCATACCGACACGGCAAACGCGTCCATGCTGAGGCCGACACCTATGAGGAATATTTCAACAAAGCTCAATTGTTTACTCTCCGTAAATCAGAATTTTGCATCCAGCTTATATGTGAGATCCTCGGCAAAGCTTATCTTAAGCTCCTTGCCGTTAAAGATACGTAATGCCGCCGGAATATGCTTGAAGCAGACAAGCGCCGAGGTCAGCATGCACAGCTTAGCCGCGAGATCATTGTCTACTACCAGCACGGAAACGGCAACGAGCGCCGCCGCTCCGAGTATCGCGCCGAGGCTGAGATATTTCGAGAACCATGTCGCCGCCACAGAAACGACCAGCACCACGATGCCCGCTGATATATTCACCGTAAGCGCCGCCATGATGAGGCATATCGTTGCGTGGCTGCCTCTCATGCCGTTGAAGAGAGGATACAGCCTGCCGAGAACAAGGCAAAGCCCCGCGAGCGCGAAGCCGACAGGCGCCTGCTCCTTCAGGTTGAACAGGAATCCGCCGATAAGAAGCGGGATAATATCGCGCACTATCTCAACTATAATGAGCTTCACAAAGCCCTTTACGCCGTATATCCTCTTAAAGTCGGACAGCCATGCTCCGCTGCTTCTCGAAAGTCTGCGGATATTTCTTTTGAAGACATATATCGACGCAATGGTCATGCTGCTGAGACTGCCGAAAAGATATGCGACTGTAGCCGTGACAACAGACAACACCCAATAGATCATTCTGAATCACCTTTCTGACGTATTACAAGGTTGATCGGAGTGCCCTCAAGGCCGAAAACAGCCCTGATCTGGTTTTCGATATAGCGCTGATATGAGAAGTGGAACAGTTCTCTCGAATTGCAGAAGATAACGAAGTTCGGCGGCTTGATGCCGGTCTGCGTCATGTAGTAGATCTTGAGGCGTCTGCCCTTGTCCGTAGGCGGCTGGACCCGTGCCTGCGCATCCGTGAGGACGTTATTGAGCATGCCGGTGGTTATGCGCATGCTTGTCTGATCGTTTACAAAGGTGACGAGCTCGAAGATACGGTCAATTCTCTGCCCGGTGACCGCAGAAATAAAGAGGATCGGCGCATAGCTCATAAAGCTGAGATCGCGCATGATATCCTTGCGCATTTTCTCCATCGTGCCCGTTTCCTTCTCAACGAGGTCCCACTTGTTGACAACGATTATGCTCGCCTTGCCCGCTTCATGCGCAAGACCGGCTATCTTCGTGTCCTGATCGGTCACGCCGTCGCGCCCGTCGATCATGATAACGCAGACGTCAGCGCGTTCTATTGCCATCTGCGCGCGCATTACGGAGAACTTTTCAACGCGGTCATCGACCTTGGATTTTCTTCTGATGCCGGCGGTGTCGATAAACGTGTACCTGCCGTACTTGTTTTCGACAAGCGAGTCAACAGCGTCTCTCGTTGTGCCCGCCATATCGCTTACGATAACACGCTTTTCACCGAGGATTGCGTTGATAAGCGAGGACTTACCGACGTTCGGCTTGCCGATAACGGCGACCTTTATCGTATCGTCCTCCTCTTCCTCTTCCTCTATAGGCGGGAAGTACTTGAGGCACTCATCGAGCAGGTCTCCCGTGCCGTGGCCGTGAACCGCGGAAACAGCTATCGGGTCACCGAGGCCGAGAGAGTAAAATTCATATATCGCCGGGTCAACAGCACCCGTAGAATCCGCCTTGTTTACGGCAAGCACGACCGGCTTTTTGGAGCGCAGCAGCATATTTGCAACGTCCTTATCAGCCGCCGTAACGCCCGTGTGTATATCCGCGACAAGGATAATAACGGTCGCGGCGTTTATTGCTATCTGAGCCTGCTCGCGCATAAAAAGCAGAATCTCGCTGTCGGTGGTCGGCTCTATGCCGCCCGTATCCACCATATCAAACGTTCTGCCGCACCACTCGCACTGAGCGTAGAGTCTGTCTCTCGTGACGCCCGGAGTGTCCTCGACTATGGAAAGTCTCTGTCCGACAAGGCGGTTAAACAGCATGGATTTGCCCACGTTCGGGCGGCCCACTATGGCTACAAGAGGTTTTGACATATCTATCTCCTCCCATTCTGATTATATTTATAATACTCCGTCTCCTCGCTTATGCGGGGAATGCATACCTCGGGAAGCTCACCGGCCATCGCGTCCCAAAGTGCGAATCCGTCGCATTCCGTCGGGTAGATCGGAACGCCGAGAGCGCGGCTCGCCTCCTCAAGCGTCACACCGTCAAGAAAATCCATCTCATCGCGGCGGAGCATATCGTGAGAGATGAAAAGTCTCTCTCCGAGTTCCTTGCCCTTCAGCTGATTTATCAGGTCTCTGCCCGTGATAAGACCCGCAACGGTCACATTGCGGCCAAAGAAGTCATTATCTATCTGATAAACATTGCCTTTCAGTATATCATACTTTGCCTCTGCCGTGCAAACAAGCTTTTTCATAAGCGGGTACGCCGCCGCACCCGTTGCAACGGAAAACGGCACACCGTCGGGCTCGTCCGAGAGCTTCAGCGCCGACATGAACTCCGTTTCCATAAGTCTCAGCATACCTACGCCGTTTTCAAGCTGGGTATACTCCTCATAGAACTCCTCGTCGGGCAGCTCTCTGCCTGCCTTGAGATAGAGCTCATCGCCGCAGAAGAATATCCTCGTGCCGTGCTTTTCAAGGCACTTCTCCGAAAAGCTCTCCACCGCATCGAGAACCGCCGCGGCGGATTCCTTCGTGAACGGTTCGATAGGATAAAGGCCTTCTCTGTAGTCGGTCATGCCGAAAGGTACTACGGACACGCTGTGGACTCCCGGATACATCTCCTCGAGGTCGCGCATCGTGCGCAGGAGCTCGTCGCCGTCATTAAGGCCGCGGCAGCATACGATCTGGCAATTCATCGTAATACCGTTCTCGGCGAAGGAGCGCATGACATCTATCGTCTCGCCCGCGCGGGGATTGTTGAGCATCATGCAGCGCAGAGCCTTGTTCGTCGTATGCACGGACACGTTTATCGGGCTTATGCGAAGCGCGATGATCCTCTCTATCTCGCGCTTTGAAAGGTTTGTAAGCGTTATATAATTTCCAAGGAGGAAGCTGAGCCTCGCATCGTCATCCTTGAAATACATTGTCTTTCTCATTCCCGGAGGGAGCTGATCGATAAAGCAGAAAACGCACTTATTTGCGCAGCTTCTGGGTTTATCCATCAGGTATGATTCAAACTCCAGACCGAGATCCATGCCCTCCGGCTTTCTCACGCGGATCTCGCGCTCTTTCCCGTCCTCCGACCTGACGGTGACCGTGATATCGGCATCATAGGAAAAGAACTTATAATCAAGCACGTCTATTATCTTGTTGCCGTTAATGGCAATAACGGACTCGCCCACGCGGACCTTGTGTCTTAACGGGCTGCCGCCGTCGATCGATTTTATGATACTATCCATATTATTTCCCCGCCGACGCATAAACCCGTCAGCGTAACGCAATTAAATAAATAGCAAAAGGAGGAAAGGACCTTGCCTCTCCTCCTCAAGCTGTTTTACTTGCTCTCTTCGACATTGATGACCGTACGGCCCTTGTACTGACCGCAAGCCTTGCATGCGCGGTGAGGCATGCAGAAAGCGCCGCAGTTGGGGCACTTAACTATGCCGGGGGCTGTGAGCTTCCAGGTAGAGCTGCGTCTCTTATCGCGCCTCTGTCTTGATACCTTTCCTTTTGGGACTGCCATATTGACACCTCCTGATTAACAGCTGTTCTGAGCAGCTAATTTTTTATTTATCCAAAAGCTGCTCAAGCACAGCAAATCTTGGATCAAGTTGTTTCCTGCATCCGCAGGGGCCCAGATTGAGATTCCTGCCGCAGGTCGGGCACAAGCCTTTGCAGTCCTCTGTGCAGAGGAACTTGGTCTCCATGTCCAGTATGAAGCAGGTGCTGAGTATCTCGTCCAGGTCTATTTCGTCTCCGTCGAGCGGGAAACGGAACGGGTCGGAACCGTCATCCTCTTCGACTATCGTGACGTTGACATCCGTGATCTTGCGGCTTTGGAACTCAGCGCCGCAGCGGTCACATATACATTGCATATCTGCCGTGATACTGCCGTTTAGATTAAGCACGCCGGCTTCGTTATACACTCTGCCCTCGGCAAACGGAGCTTCGTCATATCCCTTCACGGAAGGGAAATAGAGCATTTCCGTGCTCAGCTCGCATTCAAACGGAACAGAGCCGCCGGGGACCTCAATGATCTCTCGCAGGTTAAGCCTCATGTAAATTACCTCTCACGGGAACAGACATAGCCAAAATGTCAGCCTTAGTATTATAGATGATGAGTCAAGCCTTGTCAACAGAAATTTTATATAGTATAATGCAAAAAAACGAGGGTACAACTCCGCCTTTAATGGCAATGTTAGCCAAAACCCGGCTTTCATTCCAACGGGCGAAAACGGGGCATAAAAATGAAGGAAATTACCGTAAAACAAAATGACTCGGGGCAGAGGCTGGATAGGTTCGTCGGCAAGGCCGTGCCTCTGCTTCCGGAGGCGCTCCTGCAGAAATATATACGCCTTAAAAGGATCAAGGTCAACGGCAAGGGCGCAAAAAGAGACACGCGCCTCCAGCTCGGCGACGTGCTGCAGCTGTACATAAACGACGAGTTCTTCGAAAAGCCGAGAGAGGAAAATTCCTATCTCAAGGTCGGCACTCCGAGGCTTGACATCGTCTATGAGGACGAGAATATTCTCCTCGCCGACAAGAAGCCCGGTGTTCTCTGCCACAGCGCGGGCGTTTGGGATTACAACACTCTCATAGCGAATATTCAGGCCTATCTCGCACAGAAGGGGGAATGGCGTCCCAAGGAGGAAAACTCCTTTGCCCCCGCCCTCTGCAATAGGATCGACCGCAACACAGGCGGTATCGTCATCGCCGCCAAGAACGCCGAGGCGCTACGCATTCTCAATGACAAGATAAAGGACAGAGAGATAGAGAAATACTATCTCTGCGCCGTTCAAGGCAGACCGAAGCCGCAGAGCGGCAGACTTGAGAACTATCTTTTCAAGGATGCATCCAAAAATCAGGTTTACATAAAATCCAGGACAGAGCCCGGCGCGAAGACCGCCGTTACGGAATACCGCGTTATTTCCACAAAAGGCCCTCTCTCGCTTGTTGAGTGCCGTCTGCTCACGGGGCGCACACATCAGATACGCGCTCAGATGGCGTACGCCGGATGGCCGCTCCTCGGTGACGGCAAGTACGGCACGGAGAAATTCAACAAGGGCTTTGACGAAAAGGGGCAGGCGCTCTACTCCTACAAGCTCTATTTTGATTTCCCGACGGATGCAGGCATACTCAACTATCTGCGAGGCAGAACATATACTGTTGATAAGGTCGATTTCGCCGATAAATATTTCGATATAGGAAAGCTGGATTTCTGACAATGTTCAAACTTCTCGTAAGGTTCTTCGTAAAAGACCGCGATAACGTCTCCTCCCCCACCGTACGGCGTGCATACGGCACGCTCTGCAGTGTATACGGCATATTTCTGAACCTCATCCTATTCGCGGGTAAATATTTCGCAGGCATTATTTCCGGCTCTGTTGCGATCACGGCCGATGCGTTCAACAACCTATCCGATGCGGGCTCGTCGATAATAACCCTCCTCGGTTTTGCGATAGCCGCAAAGAAGCCCGATCTTGACCATCCGTTCGGGCACGGGCGCGTTGAGTATCTCGCAGGTCTTGTGCTGTCCTCGCTCATCATGGTGATGGGCTTTGAGCTCGGCAAAAGCTCCGTTGAGAGCATTATACATCCAGAGCCCGTTGAGGCCGGGTTACTCCCCGCCTGCATCCTCCTTGCCTCGATCGCCGTGAAGTTTTACATGTATCTGTACAACAAGAAGACCGGCAGGCGCATCGGTTCATCTGCAATGGTAGCCACGGCGACCGACTCTCTCTCCGACTCCGTTTCCACGGCGGTCGTCCTGCTGAGCATGGGCGTTAACCTCATCTTCAAGATAAATATAGACGGTATCGCGGGTCTGCTCGTAGCATGCTTTATCGTCTTTGCGGGCTTCAACGCCATGAGGGACACACTCTCTCCCCTGCTCGGCAAAGCGCCCGACCCTGACTTTGTGCGCGAGATAGAAGAGATCGTCATGGCTCATGACAAGGTAGTCGGTATTCACGACCTCGTCGTACATGACTACGGTCCGGGCAGAGTGATGATATCGCTCCATGCGGAGGTTAACGGCACGGGCAATCTGTTTGAGCTGCATGACGATATCGACATGGCTGAGCAGGATCTCAAGGAAAAGCTCGGCTGTGACGCAACCATCCATATGGATCCGATAGAATCCGAAAACTCTGCTGTCGCAAATATGCGAAACGCCGTAAGCGAAATGCTCAAGCGCGATATACTCGCCGAAATGACAATTCACGATTTCCGCATGGTTCCCGGCCCGACGCACACCAATCTGATCTTTGATGCCGCCGTACCCGCGACCTGCCGTAAATCGGACAGCGAGCTTGCCTCCGAGATCAAAAATGCAGTTCATGGCACTTGGTCCGATTGCTTTGCCGTAGTCTCGATCGACAGAATATATGTGTGATTATTATGTAAACTATATTGTGTAAATTTAATTATGTAATCTCATCTTGATGCAGCAAACCCGCCGCTCTTTTGAACGGCGGGCAATTTTTAAATTTCGTACTTCTTGGCGTACTCGTTATAGTACTCGTCAAAGTGGTGCGCGTGCAGCTCCTTGAGGTTGATCACATAACCGTGAGCATCGTAGGACTTTGACTGCAGCTCAATGACCGCGACTGCGATGTTGGAGCAATGGTCGGATACACGCTCAAAGTTCGTGAGAATATCGCTGAAAACGAAGCCGTGGGATATGGAGCAGTTCCCCTGCTTGAGGCGCTCTACGTGGCGAAGCTTCATCTCGTCGCAGAGCACGTCTATCATCTCTTCGAGAGGCTCAACGCGGTAGGCCTTTTCAAGGTCGTTATATATGAACGACTGCATCGAAAGATCCACAATCTCAAGGAGCGCGTTCGTGAGCACGGTGATCTCCTCCTGTCCGTCCTCGGAGAAGATAAGCTTTTTTTCGTTTATCTCCTGCGCGACCTCTGCGATATTCATCGCATGGTCGCTGATACGCTCAAAGTCTGACAGCGTATGCAGATATTTGGATACGAGCTCGCTCTGCTCATCGTCAAGCTGGCGGCCTGTGATCTTAATAAGATATGCGCCGAGCTTATCCTCGTATTCGTCGATAAGCTCCTCCGTCTTTTCCACCTTGGCGAAGCCGTCATTCGAATAGGTGCTCATGAGGTCGATGGCGTTCAGCAGATTCGTCTTCGATGCGAGCGCCATATCGTTCGTGGAGATGCGGCATTGCTCTATTGCGAGGTCGGGGTGCTTGAGGAAGCGCTCATCAAGTCTGTCCGTGACTGCGCTGGCATTCTTTTCTTCTTCGCTCTCTTTGACAAGCCTTGCAACTATCCTGAGCACGAACTTGTTGAACGGCATCAGGCATACGGAAGCGATGATACGGAAAACGCTGTTCAGAAGCGCGATGTTCACGGGGTTCATGATAACGCCCTTGAACGGGAGCGTTCCGAACGCACCGACAAGATAATACACCGCGCCGAACACCGGAACGGCGATAAGCTCAATAATCAGATAAATGAATGAGCAGCGCTTGCCCTGCGTCTTCGCGTTGAGCGCGGAGAGAAGCACGGGCACCGATGCGCCGACCGCTATGCCGAGGATTATCGGATAAGCTGCTTCAAACGTGATCGCGCCGGTCACCGACAGCGCCTGCAGAATACCGACAGCCGCCGATGCGCTTTGGATAACAGCCGTGAATACTGCGCCGACGATGATGCCGAGAACGGGATTTGAGAAAGTGGTGAGCAGATTGATGAAGGTCTCGTTCGATCTGAGGCCCGAGACGGATGAGCTCATAATCTGCATACCGTACATCAGGACGGCAAAGCCGAGGAGAATATCGCCAACATACCAGTTTCTCTGCTTCTTGGAGAACATCCTCAGGCAGATACCGATAACGGCGACCAGCGCCGTAAGGTTGGCGGTGGAGAAAACGGAGACGAGTCCTCCGGGCGCGTTGTCAAGCATTGAAAGGCAGAGTATCCAGCCCGTTATGCTCGTGCCGATGAGCGCACCGTGAATTACCGAGATCGCCTGCTCAATCTTCATCATACCGGAGTTTACAAAGCCGACGACCATTACCGAGGTCGCGCAGGAAGACTGGATAATAGAAGTTACGCCCGCACCGAGGATGATCCCCTTGACAGGTGTGCCGGAGAGCTGATAGAGCACCATCTCCAGCTTGCTGCCTGCAACTTTTTTAAGTCCGTCGCCCATCAGCGTCATTCCGAAAAGGAAAAGCGCTACACCGCCGAGCAGACCCACGACACTTGAAACATCAATCAAAATAAATTACCTCCACACAAACATTCCGAGAACATCCGCGGTCCCCGAATTGGCACGAATATACCATAGCACATAAAAAAGCTTTTTTCAAGTTGAATACGCGCTATTTGTCTGAAAAAGAGTTTTTTCTGCGCGTTGTAAGATTTTCTCTTGAAAAACGGAAAATTTTTCTCGTGATTTTATGAGATATCACTATATCTGTTTTGTTGAATATGCAAAAAAGAAAAGTCGGCATGACCTGCGGGCGCTACGCCTATGCCGACTTTCTCGTATTCATGCTCCGATATAGAGCGTTTCAAAGGTTTCGTAATGATCCGGAGTGTAGTATATCCAGCCGTCATCGGAGAAAATAATACGCTCCCCTCCTCTGGAGTTCTTCGGGCAGTTTACGTCGCACTCGGTGTACTCCTTGCCTTCCGGAAGCTTGCCCTCGTAGTTACCGAACCAATCTCCGCCGATGTACATTCCCTCTGCAATCTTACTGAGCGAACCGCCCTCCCAGCCGAGTGTCTCGGCCTCGTCCTTAGTCATATAATTGTCCGGCAAATGCCTGAACTGATGGATATACGCCGCGACCTCCTCAGCCGAATAATACAGCCCGTCCTCGCTGATGCCCTCGGCTATCGGTCTGCCGTCCTCGGTCTGCGCGTAATAATCAAAGCCCGTGCTTTGCTCTTCCCGCTCGGGCACAATGACCACGTTGTACAGGAATATAAGCACCAAAGCCACCAAAATGGGCAATACCGATGTTTTCTTTAGTTTTTTCATAGCTCCTCTTTATTATGTAAATTTATTTATGTAGATTGTATTATGTCAAATTTGCTCCAGAAGTCGTTTTTATCAGGCATTTTGCGGAATTCCACCGTTTTATTTGTTGCGGGATGGGAAAAGCTCAGTGCCGCCGACCACAGCGCAATATTCTGATCCTTAACAGTACTGCCGTATTTCACATCGCCCACGAGCGGAAATCCCCTCGATGCAAACTGAACTCTTATCTGGTGCGACCGACCTGTCTTAAGCTTTATGCGTACAAGGGAAAGGCCGTCCTTTTCCTCAAGCACCTCGTAATCAAGCTCAGCAGGCTTCACGCCCTTGCGCTCGCGCTTGACCACATAGCTCTTGTTCTTTGCCGCATCATGGAAAAGCAGATCCGTCATCGTGCCGCTTTTCTCCGCGATAGAGCCCGAAACTACGGCAAGATATTCTTTGTTCAGCCTTCTGTCGGCAACCTGCGCGGAGAGCTTCGCCGCCGAGTGCCGATCGCAGGCATACACCATCACGCCGCCCACGGCCTTATCAAGCCTGTGCACACAGAATATCCCGTCCCCGCCGTTATTGAGAAGCTCGGGCATTCCCCCGCTTTCCGACGAAACACCCACGGGCTTTACGCAGACAACTATATTTTTATCTCGGTACAGTATCTCTGGCTCCATGAGCACCTCCGCACTTTTTCTTCCCATATTGTATCCCATATCGTGCTCTTTTGCAACAAAGCTTTGTATGGACTTTTCGTCTCATATGCGGTAGAATATCCTAAATTAAGCTAAGCGAGGTGCGCGATATGCGTTGGATAGAGGTTACTCTCGATACACCCGAAAAGGAAATAGATGCCCGCTGTGACGAGCTTACTGCGCTCGGAGTTGAGGGCTTCGTGATAGAAAACGAGTCTGAGTTCCATGATTTTCTGGAGCACAACCGCCAGTACTGGGACTATGTAGACAAGGAGCTCGAGGAGCGTTATGCTGGAGTGAGCAGGATAAAGTTCTATCTCGCCGAAGACGATTCCGGCAACGCCGTTCTGAATCAGATAAAGGCCCGCTACACCGTTTCAACAGCCTTCATCGAGGACAGCGACTGGGAAAACGGTTGGAAAGAGAACTATCAGCCGATACCCGTCGGAGAAAAGCTCGTGGTCGTGCCGCAGTGGCTCGCCGTTCCC
>DCGN01000063.1:305-6061 GCA_002315275.1 Clostridiales bacterium UBA1777 | reverse complement strand
GTGCTTGATCTCGGCTGCGGCAGCGGTATTCTCGGTATAGGCGCGATGGTGCTCGGCTGTCCCGACTGCGTAGGCTGTGATATTGACCCCAAGGCTCCCGCCGTTGCTCTTTCCAACGCCGAGCTCAACGGCATAGATGAGCGTGTTTTTAAAGTCTATGCAGGCGACGTCATCAAGGATGCGGGGATGCGCCGCATGCTCGGCGTAAACTATCAGCTCGTCCTCGCAAACATCGTTTCCGACGTCATTATCCCGCTGAGCGCATTCGTCCGCGGCTTCATGGCAAAGGATGCGGCTTTTATATGCTCGGGTATAATCGACGGCAGAGAGGATGAGGTAAAGGCCGCACTCATAAGGAACGGCTTTGAAGTGCTCGACCATCTCAACGAGGAGGAATGGCACTGCTTCGTATGCAGATAACGCCGCAAAAATATGGCCGGAATTATTGAAATAACAGACTTTTCCGCCCCGGAGCTTGACATATACGCAAGGCTCACGGAAAATCAGCTTGTGAACCGCAAGGATCCCGCAAACGCAATGTTCATCGCCGAAAGCCCGATCGTTATCGAGCGTGCGCTCGATGCGGGCTGTGAGGCAGTCTCGTTTCTGATGGAGACAAAGCACGTTGAAGGCAAGGGCGCTCCCCTTATCGCGCGCTGCGGCGATATCCCCGTCTATGCCGCCGAGCTGCCCGTTTTGGAGCAGCTCACCGGCTTTAAGCTCACGCGCGGTATGCTCTGCGCGATGAAGCGCCCCGCGCTTGCATCAGTGCGCGAGGTATGCAAGAACGCGCGGCGCATTGCTGTGCTTGAAAACGTGATGAATCCGACGAATATCGGCGCTATCTTCCGCTCTGCCGCCGCGCTCAACATGGATGCCGTTCTGCTCACCTCCGAGGGCAGCGACCCGCTCTACCGCAGAGCCGTCAGAGTGAGCATGGGCACGGTATTTCAAATCCCGTGGTCTGTTTTCTCCGAGGAGGAGGCCTGGCCCGACAAGGGTATGGCGATTCTGCGCGAAATGGGCTTCAAGACGGTCGCCATGGCGCTTCGGAACGATTCCGTTTCGATAGATGACCCCGTTCTCGCCGCGGAGGAAAAGCTCGCGATAGTCCTCGGCACGGAGGGTGACGGGCTCAGTTCCTCCACTATCGCCGACTGTGACTACACCGTGAAGATACCGATGTCACACGGAGTGGATTCTCTGAACGTTGCCGCAGCAAGCGCTGTCGCCTTCTGGGAATTCGGCAAGAACAACACATAAAGGCATGGAAAAGGCCTATCCCCGGAAAAGGGATAGGCCTTCTGATTATCTTGCGATCACTTAATGAAGCCGCTGTTCTTGAGGTAGGCCTTCAGCACGTCAACCGTACCCTGAACACCGAGTCTTGCGGAGTTGACGCAGAGGTCATAGTTTGTGGTCTCGCCCCAAACCTGATCTGTGTAATACTTGTAGTAGCTGGATCTGTCCTTATCGACTTCCTTGAGGAGCTTCTTTGCCTCTTCGGCGGAGATGTTCTTGCGCTCCATGAGGTTCTGCACTCTGGGCTCAAGCTCGCTGTAAATGAAGAATCTGACAAGGTCTTCTCTGTTGCGCAGGACATAGTCAACGCATCTGCCGACGAAAATGGCATCTTCCTTCTCTGCAAGAGCTCTGATAGTGTCAAACTGGGCGGAAGCGACCTGCATGTTCAGATGGAAGCCCTGATTCATGGACATATAATGCGCGGTGGGGCCGAAGAACGGAGAGACCTTCTTCTCATCGTAGGAACGGAGAATATCGCGGCTGAACTGGGAATTTGCAGCTGCCTCATCAACGATCTCCTTGCTGTAGCACTTGATACCGAGGTCTGCCGCAAGCGTTTTTGCGATCATGTGGCCGCCGCTGCCGTGCTGTCTGCCAATAGTGATTATCATAGTAAAAACTCCTTTTAAGTAAGTTTGTTGCTTTAGTAATGCATCGAAACAAATATCTACTATGCAGTATAGCATCTTTCTTTTTATCTATCAATAGTTTAAAAAAATTTTGCATAGACTTATCCCGGGTGATATTGATGCGAAGAAAAAAGCTTGTATTAAACACTCTTCTGCTGAGCTCATCGTCTGTTCTCATGAGCGCGATCGCCATGGTGTTTCAGATATGGCTCGTCGGCAGGATAGGTGCGGTGGGAATAGGTCTTTATCAGCTCATCATGTCAGCCGCATCGCTCGGCATGACTTTTGCGATATCCGGTATCCGCTTTGCTGCAGCGAGGCTCGTTTCCGAAGAGCTCAGCGGAGTCTGCGGAGAAGGCGTCCGCCATGCGATGCGAAGCTGTCTCGGATACGGGCTGTTCTTCGGTGCTGCCGCATGGGCGATGCTTTGGCTTCTCGCCGAGCCGATAGGCGTTGTTTGCATCGGAGATGCGAGAACCGTTTCAAGCCTTCGTATCTGTGCGTTCGGCATGCCGTGCATCGCGCTGTGCTCCGCGATGTCCGGCTATTTCACCGCATGCGGCAGAGTATGGAAGCCGACTGTCGTGCATCTCATCGAGCAGCTTTTCTCGATAGGGGCGGTGATGTTCTTTCTCAGCCGCGCCGATGCCTCGGATATTGCCTCGAGCTGTGCCGCCGTGTCACTCGGCAGGCTTGCAGGCGATGTGCTCAGCGCTGCGCTGATGGCGTTCGCATATATAACGGATATGCGCTCTCATCATGCGTGCTCCTCAGCACGGCCTCCCGTTGTCGGCAGGATGCTGAAGCTTGCGCTCCCGCTTGCCGCCTCGGCCTACGCGAGAAGCGCGCTTTCCGCGGCACTCCATCTGCTCGTGCCTCGCGGGCTTAAAAAGCACGGCGCGACGGCCGACATTGCTCTGGCAAATTACGGCGTTATTCAGGGCATGGCTCTGCCCGTTCTGCTGTTTCCGTCATGCATAATGGCCGCCGTCGCAGAACTGACAGTGCCTCAGCTGACGGAATCTCAGCTGAGGCACAGAACGGATGATATTAAGGATACTGTATCGTCCCTCGTCGGAAAAGCGCTCAGATTTTCGCTTATAATAGGCCTTGCAATGATGCTGCTGTCCGACCTTCTCGGCGAAAAGCTCTATCACAGCGCCGACGCGGGCAGATACATCCGCCTTATCGCGCCGCTCGTGCCCGTGATGTATACGGACATGGTGATCGACGGATGTCTGAAGGGGCTCGGTCAGCAGGTAAAAAGCATGGTAATAAATATCATCGACGTATTCACGGGACTTGTAATGGTGCTGTGGCTGCTGCCGCTGTACGGGCTCCCTGCTTATATAGCGATGATGTTCGTCACGGAGACTCTTAACCTTGCGCTGAGCGCCGCGTGTCTGAAAAGGGCCGTCAAAAGTGAGCTGTCATTCTCCCTCGCCGAGGATGACCTTGACGCTGACGGGGTTATGGTCTGAGTACTCAAATCCTATATCGAGTGTCTCCACCTTCTCGACAGTCACGTTCGGAGAGATGATAAAGCCGTCAATAACGAAGTACTGCGTGTTCTCATCGGACGGGTCGTACGGCTGATTCAGAAGTCTGCAGGTCGGAGTGCTTATGTCATATTCAAGCTGCCAGCCCTCGGGCATGATATCCTCTGTAAGCGTACCGGGAGCCCACAGGTCGCTGTTTTTTACGGGATAGAGGTCAAGCGCGCCTGGGAATGTCTGGTTAAAGTCGCCTCCGGCAATAACATAGTTGCCCTTTTCATATTCGGAGAGGATGAACTCCTTCAAGACCTTTGTCTGCGCAATCTTTCCCTCTCCGCTGTCGTATGCCTCAAGATGAAGGTTGACGAGAACAAGCTGCTTGTCCGAGTCCTCAATCGGGATATATGTAGCCATTAGGCAGCGCTTGAGGTTTGCCGTTCTGCTCGGCCAGCCGAACGGGCACGGAAGAGATATCCTCTTCGCCGATTCCACAAGGTAAGTGCTCTGCGTCATGAGTCCCGCATGGACTTTTCCGATCGGCGGGACAGGAATGGGCACGAAGCCGCAGGAATGGTTGAGCGCGTAGGTATAAGCATCAACGCCGAGATAGTCCATCTCATTGATGCCGTAGGTTCTGTGAGAGTCTGTGTCGACCTCCTGCATGAGGACGATGTCAAAGTTGTATTTTTCGGAATACGCCGTCTGATATATGCCGCGCAGGTATGTCTCAACGGCCTCCTTGCTGTCCGGTCTGGACTTAACGCCGCCGTCCATGAAGAAGTCCTCATCCTTGCCAAGGCCCGCATAGCCGATGTTCCATGACAGAATATCTATCTCCTCCCCGAGCTTAGGGGAATTCCAACCGGCTGCGCCCTGCACCTCAAGCTCCTCGACGGCATTAGGTCTGTACTCTGTCACGGTAAGCCAGCCGAACAAGCCCGCCGCTGCCAGAATGATCACGCCGATGACTATCAGAACAATCTTCAAAACTTTTTTCATGGCAACCCCCTCAAAAAAATCCGAATAGGTCTTATAACAGTATATCACAGTATTTCCCTGCAATAAAGCATATTTTAACCTTTTTTAAATCTCAGTTCGCAATCTTTTTTAAAATTAAGTGTTGCCAAAGCGGGCTTATATATAGTATAATATATCGGAAATGCTGAAAATCTTTTTTCACATATAACTGACAGAGAGGAATCATACAAATGGAAACTAAGAACATCCGCAACATCGCCCTTCTGGGTCACGGCAACTGCGGCAAGACCAGCCTTGCAGAGAGCATGCTCTATGTAACCGGCGCTGTCGACCGCATGGGCAAAGTCGCTGACGGCAACACCGTATGTGACTATGACGCAGAAGAGATCTCCCGCCAGATTACAATAGCAACCTCCATCGCTCCCATCAACTTCGGCGGCTGCAAGATCAACGTTCTTGACTGCCCCGGTTACTTTGACTTCGTGGGTGACGTTCTCTGCGCCATCCGTGCTGTCGAAGCAGGCATGGTCGTTGTTTCCGCTAAGGACACTGCCGAAGGCGTTGCCGTCGGCGCACACCGCAGCTGGAAGTACCTCAAGAATGCAGGTCTCCCCGTTATGTTCTGCATCTCCAAGTGCAACGAAGAGCACGGCGATTACTTCAAGGCTCTCGACACCCTCAAGGGCAAGTACGGCTCCTTCGTTTGCCCCGTAACCATCCCCACCTCCGACGGCAAGGGCGTTATCGACCTCGTTCACAATGTCTGCTATATGACCAACGGCGCAAAGGCCAGCAAGGTCGATGTTCCCGCAGCAGATGCAGGCCGTGTTGAAGAGCTCCGCGCAGAGCTTATGGAAGCAGCCGCAGGCGCTACCGAAGAGCTCATGGAGAAGTTCTTCGAGACCATGGAACTCGAAGAGGCTGACATCATCGAGGGTCTCAAGATCGGTGTCAAGGAAGGCACTGTCGTTCCCGTATTCGCATCCGATGCGATGACCAACGTCGGCACCGTCGCAATGCTTCAGGGTCTTGCAGATTACTGCCCCGCTCCCGAAGCAAAGAATGACTGCACTCTCGGCTTCGTCTTCAAGACGATCTCCGATAAGTTCGGTAAGTACAGCTTCATAAAGGTTCTCTCCGGCACCGTTACCTCCGGCATGTCTCTGAGAAACCTCCGTGCTTCCTCCAACGACAAGCTCGGCCGTCTCTACACCATGACCGGCAAGAAGAACGTTGAGGCACAGGATGCTTGCTGCGGCGATATCGTTGCCGTCGGCAAGATGGATTGGAAGACCGGCGACACCGTCACCGATTCCAAGGAGGACAACGAGCTTCCCGCAATCGAGAT
>DCGN01000063.1:0-283 GCA_002315275.1 Clostridiales bacterium UBA1777 | reverse complement strand
CCCGAACCCTGCTACTCTCTCTGCATTGCTCCTAAGACCAAGGGTCAGGACGATAAGGTCGCAGGCGGTCTGTCCAAGCTCAACGAGGAAGACATCTCCTTCACTCTCGTCAACAACGCCGAGACCCATCAGATGGTCATTTCCGGCGCAGGCGATATCCAGATCGGCGTTCTCTGCTCCAAGCTGAAGAACCTCTACGGCGTCGAGACCGAGCTCAAGCCCGCTCGCGTTGCTTACAGAGAAAAGATCAAGTCCAAGGTCGAAGCTCACGGCCGTCACAAGA
>DCGN01000058.1 GCA_002315275.1 Clostridiales bacterium UBA1777 | reverse complement strand
GCCATCATCGCAACTGTGCAGTCATCGTTTCCGCTCCAGATGTTCAGCTCATCGCCGCAGCTGCTGCGTATCTCGGCGGTAAGGCTTATGCTTCCGGAGGCTTCCTTGACGCCGTTGATATTCGGATGCGCGGAAAGCGCCTTATATGTTTCCGGCGCGATGCCAATTCCCGTGCGAGACGGAACATTATACAGTATCACCGGGATTTCCACTCTGTCGGCCACATACTCAAAATGCCGTATCAGCCCCATCTGAGAAGTTTTGTTGTAATACGGCGTTACCATCAGCACGGCGTCCGCTCCCGCAGCACGGGCGTTTTCGGCGTTTCTGAGCGCAACGGAGGTGTTGTTGCTGCCGATGCCCGCGATGACCTTCATTCTGCCCGCAGTCCTGTTTACGGCAAAGCGTATGAGCTCGTCATGCTCTGCCTGCGAGAGTGACGCGTTTTCGCCGGTAGTCCCGCAGACTACGATCGCCGAGGTGCCGTTTTCGTATTGCCGGTCGATATTCTTTTCAAGAGCGGGATAACTTATCCTGTCGTTTGCAAACGGAGTTATCAATGCCGTGCACGAGCCTTTGAATACGGGTTGCTTCATTTCAAGCCTCCTATAAGCGTTATCACTTAAGCTTATTATCTGCTTGCGGGAATATGACAAAACGCCCTGACGGAAATCCGCCAGAGCGTTTAAAAATCGTGTGATTACTTGTTTTCGAGAACGAACTTTTCTGCCTCAGCGCTCCAAAGACCGTTGTGAGCCTTGCAGATTTTATCAAGCTCTGCAAAGAAGGGATCGGTCTTGCCCTTTTCTTCAAACTCGTCGATCGCGGTGAGGGGGAGGTCAATGCCGGTGTAGATAAGCTTCTTGCTGCCGGGTATCTCGGGCAGATGCATCGTTGCCTCGCAGACTGCGTTGAGGCCGCCGATGTGGCTTACAAGGATGGCGGGATTGATCTTACCCTCGCTCATCATTGCAACGGATTCCTTCATATCGTCCGTGTTGCCGCCGGAGGTGCCGACGATATGAGTGCCTGCATAGTGGACGTTATAGAAGTTGAACGTCGCACTGAAATCCTTGTCGCTCGGGCCGGAGAAGAAGTTGAGGCAGCCGTCTCTTGCGAGAAGAGCATCGCCGAGCTCTACCATGTTGGCGTAGGGAGCGAAGACGAGAACGTCATCATAGCCCTTGCCGCCGGTCAGCTCCATAAGACCCGCCTTGGGATCTTCGCAGGAGGTGTTGAAGTAGTGCAGCTCGATGCCGTTCTTTGCGGCTTCCTCAACGGAGAGAAGCTCGGCGAGTCTGTCAAGCTGATTCTGCCTGCGGCCGGTAACAACGAGGAGGCCGGGCTTTCTGTCGCAGTGGATGATATAGTCAATCGCGGCCTGACCCATCGGACCGTTGCCTGCGAGCATTACCATATTACCGCCCTCGCGGATGCCCATCGTGTGGTTATACTGGCCTTCCTTGATGTGGTACATTGCGTGGAACGTACCGATAACGCAGGAGTAGGGCTCGGTCATTGAGCCGGCAAAGAATGCATCGCCGTCAAAGGGGATGAGGCAGTTCATCTCCATGACCTCGTTGGGGATGATTATGTTGGTGGCATCGCCGCCGATGTACCTGAAGGAGTAACCGGGGGCATCGAGGCTGCCCTTGTAGTTCAGAGCGGGCTGGATGATGAAGCGGTCACCTGGCTTGAACTGAGAAGCCCACTTGGAGCCGACCTTTTCTATAACGCCGCAGAACTCGTGGCCGAGGATGATCGGATTTTCGGCAACATCGTCGGGAACGCGCTTGTGAGCGCCGCCCTGCTTTGCGGCCTTGTAGCTGGAAGCGCAAAGGCTGTCGGAAATGACCTTTGCCTGAATTTCGTCCTCCTGCATCTCGGGGAGCTCAAACTCCTCAAGGCGGAGATCCATAACGCCGTGAAGGCGAACTGCTTTGGTTTTCATATTATTTTAACCTTCCTTTTCTCTTTCGACTAACTCGTGAGCTGCGGCAACGAGGTGAGCAAACGCTGGGTCTGCAAGCTGCCTGCAGATAAAGCTCTGGGAGGGAGAGTTGATATCCTCGCCGGAGATCTGCTTCATGCCGTACTTATCGCACAAAGCCATCAGTGTGTCAAGCTGCTCACGGGTGTTGCGGGAGGGCATATAGGTGATAGCCTTTACGCCGGTATCCGCAAGGAACTTAACAAGCTCTTCGAGATAATCGTCCTCAAACTTCTGCGCCTTCTTGTCGCCTGTGGGGGAGTTGGTCACATCGCCGAGGTATGCGTAGCAGAGGATAGCGTCAATGTCCTTTGCGAAGCTTATAGCCTCGGAAAGTGGCATGAGTTCATCGGTGGGCTCAATATAGATATCCCTGATAAGGCCGGACTTGAGCTTGCCGAGGAGCTTGTACTGCTCGTCCTCGGTCCCGTCGGGCAGCATCTTCTTCGCAAGAGCGAACAGCAGATGACGCTCGGTTATAGAGCCGCCGTTTTTGTACTGCGAGAGAGGAACAACGTCCTTTTCGAAATCAAGCTCAATACCCGTCTTTTCGCGGATGTTCTCGAGCATAGCGATGTTTCTCTTGTTGCGGAGCTCTCTGAGGGGAGCAATTTTGTCGTTCATGGCGTCAAAGTAACGCGCCTTGACGCTGTGGAACGTCATATATCCGACGCCGACCTGATCGGGATTATTGAGGCGGCGTGAGGCAAACGGAGTGTCCGCATAGCTTATTCTCATCTCTGCGCCGCAGGTGGAGCCTATGCCGGCGAGAGCGGCGGCATCGCGGAACTCTCTTGCACCGCTGATGCTGTCATGATCCATTATACCTGCCGTCAGAAGACCTGCTCTGCGCGCTGCCCAAACGGCGGCGGTGGGAGAGTAGGGGGAGAAGGAGAAGGTAGTATGGATATGGTTATTGGAATACTGGGGAAGGATCTCGGGAGCCTCCTTCTCCTCGGCGAGAAGCGTCTTCAGATTTGCAAGGCGCTCTTCGGCGGTAGGCGCGTTCAGAAATTCGATCTCTCTATCCATGGCGAGCCTCAGTTCAGCATGGTTTGGCCGCCGGTTACGGGGATAGCCTGGCCGGTCTCAAAGGTCTGATCGACAACGTAGAACAGAGCCTTAGCAACATCCTCGGGAGTGCAGCCTCTGTGAATGGGGGACTTTGCAAGATATGCGGCCTTGACGTCCTCAACGGTCTTTGCACCGGGAACCTTGCCTGCCTTGAGGTACTGCACGAACAGACCCTTTTCGGGATCGGACCACAGCGGGCCGTCATAGAAGTTGCCGGGGCAGATGGAGTTGACCTTGATGTTCCACTCGATGAGCTCAAGTGCAAAGGACTGAGTGAGACCCATTCCGCCGAACTTTGCGCCGGAATACGCAAAGTTGTTCTTAGAACCGGTGAGACCGGACTTGGAGTTGACCTGAATGATGTCGGACATGTAGTTGGGATCTGCCTCGTACTGAGCCTTCATAATCTCGCTGACGTACTTTACACAGTAGTAATAGCCGTAGTAGTTGGTTTTCGTAACTGCGTCAAAGTCCTCGGGAGACAGAGAGGGCAGAGCACCGGCCTTGAGGATACCTGCGTTGGAAACGAAGATATCGATGCCGCCGCACTTCTCAACAGCCTTGATCATAAGCTGCTCGACAGATGCGGGATCGGAAACGTCCGCCTGAATGAAAATGCTGTGGTCGCCGAGCTTTTCAACTGCGGCAAGACCGGCCTTCTCGCCTCTGTTGGCGATGATGACGAGCGCGCCCTCTCTTACCATTGCGGTCGCGAGGCCGAAGCCGAAGCCCTGAGCACCGCCGGTGACAACGGCTATCTTGCCGCTGAGTCTGCCGGGCCATGCGGGTCTGTTATGAACGTTTTTTGCAGCTAAAACTTTTGCTTCTTCAAGTGTCATGATAATTTACCTCTTATCTTAAATCAATTGCTTTTCTTCTTGCGGTAGGATTCGGCTTCCCAATGGGTGATAAAGTCAACGAGCTCCTGCTTGAGGGGCAGAGGGCCGCCGAAGAAGCCGGAGTACCAGTTGATCTTCTGAGCGTCCTTGTAGAGGAGGCGTGCGTTGTCGGTATCGGGGAGGACGGGGCCGAGGCCGCAGTAGACTATATGGTCGGGCGTAAAGGGCTTGGAGATATCAACGTCGGGCAGGACTGCGGGCATTGCCTCGGTCACGCGGGCGGAGAGCTTGGCGAGCATGCCGCCGAGAAGCCCGGCGAGCTCAGCTTCGGTGTCAGCCGCGAAAAATACGCCGTGGTTCTGGAGAAGAACGGTGTTTCTACCGTTGAGCTTATCGGACAGAAGCTTTGCGAGGGTGAAGCCGGGCTTGCATGCCTCTACCCATACAGCCTCGGGGAAAAGCTCTGCGGCGGCCTTCTCGCCGTCAACACCGCAGGTAAGGCCGTTTACGAGAGCGGGATGGAGATGCAGGACGTAGCGCTGAGGGAAAAGAGCATGGAGCAGAGCCTCAACGCTGGGGCGCTTTGCCTCTTCGCCGGGGAGCTTGGCGGCGCTCATATCGGCAAGGAAGGCAGCCTCTCTTGCGCTGTCGTTATCGGGATAGACGTTGTTTACGATGGCGCGTAGCTTCGCTATATCCATTGCGACGAAGTTATCCTTCTCTATGGTGCTCAGAGCGCAGCCGGAGCCCTTGACGTAGAGTACGCCGTTTTCCTTCATGGAGGTGTTGCCGCCGCCCGCAAGGACAAGCTCGGGATCGGAACCGTATTTTCTGGAATAATTTATAAGTGTCTGCATTTTGTCGCCTTTCTATATTGCATATTTTATTAATATATATTAAAGCAGAAAAAGACCGTTCTGCCTATGTCGGAGTTTGACAGAAGAACGGTCCTTTTTTGCAATTGTATCAGGCGTAAACTATAACTGCGATAAGCTCAACGGTCTCGTCGGAATTGTTGGTCACGGAGTGGCCGGTTCCTGCGGGGCAGAGCATTACATCGCCCGCATTTACCGTGACTATCTCGCCGTTATCGCTGTATTCCGCCGTGCCATTCATCAGATAGAACAGCTCGCTGTCCTTCTCGTGCACGTGGAAGCCTATGCCGCAGCCGGGCTCGAGGGTGATGTTCGAGAACATCCTGCCCTTGTTGTATAGCTCCTCGGGAGTGGCGAATTTTGTGATTCTTACAGTGCCGTTTCCTCCGCGCATATTCTCTCTCAGCTCAACGGCGCATTCGCTTGCTTTTCTTATCATGTTATTATCCTCCGTATAGGTATTTTGTTCCGTTTGGGTGTGTATTGATTATAGCACATCGCGCACTTGTTTTTCAACAGCTTCCGCGATAGGAACAAATAATTAATCCGCTAAAACATGGCCGCGTTTTGTTGACACTCATGAGTTGTTATGATAAAATAAAATGTCAAAATTTTAATAAGGGATAATATGGCTTTGATATAAAATGAAGAGTTTTTTTGAGAAAAAACAGCATATAGCGGTACTCCTTCTGCTGATGCTTCTGCTTTCCGCCTGCGGAAAAGCAGAAGAGGAGCAGCCTCCCGTAATGCCGGAAGAGACCGAGAAGATAGTCTACTCCACAGATGTCATCCTAAGCGAGCTCATGGCTTCAAACAAGACGGTTCTGGCGGACTGTGACAACGCCTTCACGGATTGGATAGAGCTCTATAATGCCGGCGCGGAATGCAGTCTGAACGGCTATTGGTTTTCCGATAATCCGTCCGAGCTTTGCAAGTGGCAGATCCCGTCGCTCAGCATCGGAGCAGGAGAATACAGGGTCATTTTCTTCTCGGGAAAAAACAGCAAAAACAGCGAGCTTCACTGCTCGTTCAAGCTTCCGAAGGAGGGCGGAGAGCTGTTTTTCTCCGACCCAAACGGGGAACTCGTCTGGAGCGTCGCATACGGGCAGACCGAGGACGATTCCGTTATCAGGTTTGATGCCGATGAGCCCGTCAGCACCTACGAGGCAACTCCGGGCTTTGCGAATAATGACGAGGGCTATGAGTCCTTTCTTGCGGCAAACGATGAACACGGCGCGCTTGTAATAAACGAGGCTGTTGCCTACAATGATGATTATTTTTATCACGCAGGGGATTACTACGATTGGGTAGAGCTTAAAAATGTCTCCGATAAGACTGTTAAGCTCAGCGATTATTACCTCACGGATTCTGCCGATGAGCCGAAGCTGTTCCGCCTTCCCGAGTATGAGCTTGCCGCGGGAGCCACATATATCGTTTTCTGCGGCGAGACGGAGACGGACTCCGTTTACGTCCATGCGCCGTTTTCGATAGACGCAAAGGGTGACGAGCTGTACCTCGTTTCAAAGGACGGAACACTCTCGGACAGAATGGGAATGCGTGATATCCCTCTCGGATACAGCAAGGGCCGTATTGACGGCGCGAGCGGATTCTTCTTCTTTGAGAAGAGAACTCCGGGCAAGGATAACTCCTCCGGACTAAGAAGCATAAGCGATAAGGTCGCGGCATCTGTTGAGCAGGGTGTATATGACGGCGTGGCTTCTCTTACGGTCGAGCTGTCCGCAAACGGCACTATCTATTATACGCTCAACGGCAGTGAGCCCAATCTGAACTCCGCGGTATATACGGAGCCGATTACGCTCAGCAATACGGCAGTTATCAGAGCTGTAAGCTATGAGGACGGATGCGTTCCGAGCGAGTGCGCTACCTTCAGCTACATAATAAACGAGGGCCACACTATGCCGGTCATGAGCATTGCCTGCAAGGGCACCGAGTTCGAGTATATGTACTCCTACGATGTATGGCATGAGACGCAGATAAATTGCACTCTCTTCGACGGGGAGGACAGCTTCTCCTCTATGGGCAAGATCATGCTTCACGGTACGAGCGCCCGCAAGGTGTGGAATAAGAAAAACTTCAAAATAGTCTTCAGTGACAGATACGGCGGAGACGTTACCTATAACGGATTTGAAAATACAGATTGCACCGAGTTCCATTCGATTCTGCTCAGAGGCGGTGATACGCTCGGAATGCACATATTCAGAGACGAGCTTGCCTCCCTTGTCGCGTATGACACGGCTGTAGTCGATCCGCTTACGCTCGATTCAAAATACTGCGTTCTCTATGTGAACGGAAGGTATTGGGGGCTGTTTGCCATGCGTGAGGCATATTCCGACAAATACGGAGCTGACCATACCGACTCTGCTGAGGACGGCACGGTCGTATGCAGAGCACCTGTCAGAGATTACGCAAGTCAGGAGCTCAGCGACCTTATCTATTTTGTCTCAACTCATGACATGTCCGATAAGGATAACTATGAGTATGTATCCGGTCTCATGGATATGCAGTCCTACGCGCAGTGGCTTTGCTACGAGGTGTTCTTCAATAATCTCGATCCGACCGGAAACGTAAGATACGTAAAGGGCAGCAACTCAGGCAGCAAATGGCAGTTTGCTCTGTTTGACTTCGACATTTCCATGGCTAACGATTTCGCATCGATGGTCTCGCTTACGGGGCTTGACTCTCAGATAACGAGCATGACGATGTCGATGAAGAAGAGCGATGAGTTCTGTAGGCTTCTCCTTGAGACAGCGGCTCAGCTCATTGAAAACGGAATGACGAGCGAGCATACTCTCGAGCGGTTCAATGCCATGGCAGAAGAAGTTGACGCCGAGGTCGAGCGTGATATGAACCGTTGGGGCGAATATTATGAATGCTACTACGGAAATCTCGACTGGCAGAGAAAATTCTTTACCTCTAACCGCGACAAGACCTTCTTGGAAGAGCTTCAGATATATACGAAGGCTGATACAGAGACCATGCACCTCTATTTCCCCGATTCATATTAACGAAGGTGATCATTATCAAAAAAGGAAAACATGATCAGACAGCAAAAAAGCGCAGGCTCGGCGTTCCCGCGCTCGTGCTTATAGATGTTCTTTGTATCGGGATAGGGCTCAATGTATTTGCGCTTTTCCATCACGTTCTCCATTTCAATACGCAGACGGATGCCGTAGTTCTGACTACGCTTCCCCCTCAGCCGGAGAAGACGTCCGCTCCCGTGCAGGAGAGCGAGACGGAGGAGCCCGCAGAGGAGACACCTCTCACGTGGAGAGACATATTTGCCGATAAATTTACCGACGGAGAGGTCATCTCAACGGAGGACGCCTACAGAAGCGAAAACGTCAGCATCGAGTACACGCACGTTGAGGAGAACAATGTAATCTACAATGTGGCCGATATATATATCACCGATGTGAAATACCTCCGCACCGCATTCGGCGGAGGAGCGTACGGCAAGGGGAGTGAATCAATTGCCGATATGGCAAAGGAGAATAACGCGGTCGCGGCAATATCGGGAGACCATTACTATATGCGCCTTGAGGGACTTGTCGTCCGCAACGGAGTGCTGTACAGAGACAGCAGATTCCAGGACGTGTGTGTGCTTCTTTCCTCGGGCGAAATGGTCACTATGGAAAATGCTCAGTTGACGGATGAATACATCATGCAGGCCGGTATCTGGCAGGCGTGGAGCTTCGGCCCGCAGCTTTTGGATGACGGCGTTCCGCTTACGGAATTCAACAGCGACGTGACTACGTTTAACCCGAGATCCGCGATAGGCTGCGTTGAACCCGGTCATTATTTCTTCGTCGAGGTGGACGGACGCATCGAGAACTCAAAGGGCATGACGATGACCCAGCTTGCAGAGCTTTTTGCAAGCCTCGGCTGCAAGAGCGCGTATAACCTTGACGGGGGACAGAGCGCAGGCTTTGCCTGGCAGGGCAAGCTCGTAAGCTATCCGTACGGGCGCAATGTTTCGGATATGATCTACATTGCGGACAGTATAGAGGAGGTAGGCTGATGTTTAAGAAGATTTTGCCTCATATCTGCATTGATACTGCGGTCATATTCCTCGTGCTGTGGGTGATAGACCGTGTCAACAGCTCGATGCATATGCTGTCGAGAGATGTTTTCAAGATCCCCTTCGGGATATTCCTCGTGCTTGTTGCGATTGAGTCCGTGCTGTTGATCATATACCAGAGAAAAGAGTAAAACGAAAATGAAGCTTAGATTGTTAAAAAAAACGGTTTTGCTGACGGCGGCTGTGCTGTGCCTGATGCTCTGCGCCTGCGGAAGCGTCGCACAGGAGGAGCCGACGGATGCTGTTATTGCGGAAGAACCGACTCCGGAACCGACAGTTGAACCCACTCCCGAGCCCGTTTCGGTCGTTATACTCGGAAAGACCTATGCGGAGAGTGATACGGCGGTCGACCTTTCGGCCATGACAGATGAGGATACCGCCTCCGTGTGCGAGGCACTTTCCCAGCTCCCGTCTGTTAAGGAAATCAACCTTATCGGCGAGGATACGTATACTTCCGTTTCCACAGAAAACCTCGGCCTCATTCAAGAAGCCGCACCGAAGGCAACGCTTAAGTGCGCCTTTGACGTGTACGGAGAATATGTCACCGATGAGACGCTTGAGATAAGATTTACCTATAAGCAGCTCGGAGATGAATGTATTGACTTCTTCCGTTCGATCATGCCTTATCTTAAATCTCTTGAGCTTCTGCGCCTTGAGGAGTGCGGCATAAAGGATTATGACGCGATGGAGCAGCTCAAAAACGATTTTCCGGACAAGAACATCGTCTGGAATATCATAATGGGCAGCTACTCCTATATGACGGACACTACTCTCGTCAACACCACACTTTTGAATGACGATAACAAGTACCTCACCAAGTACCTGCATGACGTGCTGTATCTTGATATCGGCCATGACGCTAAGCTGAGCGACATTGAATTCGTCCGCAACTTTCCGAAGCTTCAGGCCGCCATCATATCCATCACTCTCATTGACGATCTCTCGCCGTTTGAGGATTGCCCCGACCTTGAGTTCCTCGAGTGCTTCTCCACGAAGATAAGTGACCTTACTCCGCTTAAGGGACTGAAGAAGCTTAAATATCTCAACATAGGCGACTGCGAGAATATTGACGATATTACGCCGCTTTACTGGATGAACAGCCTCGAAAAGGTCCGCATTTGCGGCAGAACGAGAAACAATGTGACCGAGGAAGAGATAAGAGCGCTTATTGACCGCCTTCCCGACACGTCCAGCGTGAGCTGGGTCGGAGGGCACTCCGCAAAGTCCGGAGGCTGGCGTTATTTTGAGCAGAGGGGAGAGAATCCGTATTATATCGTCCCTCGCTATAAGCTGCTCAGAGAGCAAATGCAGTACGAAATAGGCTTTCTTGAAAAGAGAGCATCCAATTCTCCTTCTAAGGAAGTCAAGGGAGGCTGAAGATGAAAAAACTGAGCAAGACCTTCGGGAGAATATTTTCCCTTATCGGAGTATCGCTCCTGTGTCTGATAATAACGCTTTTCGGTGTCGTGTGGGTGCTTGAAAAAGGCCCTTCCGTAACGCTTACTTCAATATTTTGCCGCTCCGTCAGAGAGACGAGCGCTATAAGATGGATATCTGATATATACCTTACAGAGGAGGAGCTTTCCGGCCTCATAAGCACTGATACCGAAGACGTGCAGACGGATAAGGTCAACGCATCCCTCATCAATATCGCCGAGGCGGATGCAAGCGATAATGATCAGCCGAATCTCACGCTTGAAGATATATCCTACGGTAACTGCAAGGGCAAGATGCTCATCGTGCGCGACCCGAAAACCGTAGTTCTCGGCATTTCGGGCGACTTTCAAAGCGATCCCGGCCTTCAGCTCACGGATATGGTCGCCAAGTATGACGGTGTTGCAGGCATAAACGCGGGCGGCTTCGTGGACAATAACGGCATGGGCAACGGCGGAAGGCCGACAGGACTCGTTATTTACGACGGTAAGATAATCTACGGCAGCGAGTCCGTAATATACAACCTCATCGGACTTGACTATGACGGTATCCTCCACGTAGGAACGGTCACGGGCAAGGAAGCCATAGACGACGGGCTGCGCTGGGCGGTAAGCTTCGTCACACATGACGGCCTTGCGTCCTCTCTTATAATCAACGGTGAGGTTCAGACGCAGAACCTCGGCAGCGGCGTAAATCCGCGCACGGCTCTCGGTCAGAGAGAGGACGGTTCTCTTCTCCTCCTCGTGCTTGACGGAAGAAGCGTGAACACTCTCGGCGCAACGATGGAAAATATCTGCGATATTATGCTCCAGTACGGCGCGATAAATGCCGGCAACCTTGACGGCGGTTCTTCCTCCGTTATGGTTTACGGCGGTGAAATAATCAATCATTGCGCATCCGTAACCGGCCCGCGCAGCATCCCGACGGGATTCATAGTTCTTGACGGAGGTGAGTCTGTTGGCTGAAAAAAAGCGCTCCCCCAAAAGCTGGGGAAGATTTTTGGTCAAGTACGCCGTGTTCCTCCTGGTCATAGGCCTTGCGGCCTGCGTATTGCTCTATTTCTATGCGGCTCAGTACGAGGAGACGAGGCCGGAGCTCGTTATCGAAAAGATGATGGACGAGACGGCGAAGGACGGCCGGTATGAGCTTCTGTCCGAGAATCTGCCGACGGAGAGCTTCGTTTTTGAGGATCCGTCTGAGCTGTATAAGGAGTATTATGATGCGGCGCTTGCGGATGCCGATCTCAGATACCGCATAGACATGGCGGCCGGAAAATCGGATGAAACGGTGTTCGTCATATATACAGGCCCCGTGAAGGTATGCAACGTGTATCTTTCCGCAATCCCCGGCACGAGGACGTTCTTCGGAAGAAGCCAATGGCAGCTTGAGCGCATTGAGACAGCGGATTTCAGAGATTATCTTGAGACGTTCTCAATCGAGATAGATGCGCCGGCTGATGCCGAGGTAACGGTAAACGGAGTTGCTCTTTCAGACGAGTACATGTATGGAGATGCCATTGCGTGCCCTAATCTGACTGAGCTTGAGAGCAGATTTCCCGTTCAGCCCACGTTTGTCAGATACAGGATAGACAAGCTATGCGGCACGGTAGCCGTAAGTGACGGCGAGAAGGAGATCCCGACGGAGACAGGTATCGTAAACGGCGTTGCATACTATGCCGTTGATGCCGAGGGAGAGTATTCGTTCAAGGCCGAGGCCCCGGCGGACGTTAAGGTCAGTATATGCGGCGTTGAGCTCTCCTCAAAGGATGCGACCTCAGAGGGAGAAGATATCTTCAAGGATCTGAGCGTTTACAGCGCGGGAGATGAGTATAAGACGCTTGAATACGAGTATGACGGGCTTTACACTAAGCCCGAGGTCACGGCGGTAGGACCTAACGGCGAGCCGATCGAGCCTGTTGTTGATCAGAACGGCGTATTCAGATTCTTCTATGATTCCGACGCGGAGATACCCGACGGTGCCGAGGAGGCTGCGAGAGACTTCTTCGATGCGTACATGAACTACTCGGCTTCAACAGGCTCTGTGAATTCTCTGCTTGATACTATACTTCCTAATACCGAGCTCGCGAGATACGTTCTTTACAGCACAGAGGCTATGTATTGGGCTTCAAAGACAGAGGTAAGCTATAACGAGCTCGTCATTGATAATTTCCACTCCGTAAACGATGCTTGCTTTACCTGCACCATCAGATATTCTGCCGACTTTACGGCCACAGCGTGGTATGAGCAGTATTCCTACGATATGCAGAACGGATACAAGATGGTGTTCGTCAGAAACGGCGGCAAGTGGCTTGCTGCTTCCATGTGTGCGTTTTAAGCTAAGGAGAACGTAATGGTTTTGAATTCTTATATGCCGGTCAAACTAATAACGGGCAGAGATTGTGTGCGCTCGTCCGGCAAGGAGCTTAAAAAGCTCGGCAGCCGCTGTCTTATCGTAACGGGCAGGACGGCTGCAAAGAGCTCTGGCGCGCTTGACGACGTGCTGTGCGCCCTCAAGGATAATTCCCAAGAGGCGATTCTGTTTGACTCGATAGGGCAGAATCCTCTCCTAACAGACTGCATGCTCGCAGCTGAGAAGGCTGTGTCCTTCGGAGCGGACTTCGTTATAGGCATAGGCGGAGGCTCTGCGCTCGACGCGGCAAAGTGCATTGCCGTTCTTGCGGCGAACCCGGGCATGACGAGAGAACAGCTCTATGCCTTCGACTGGGCGAATGAACCCCTCGGTATAGCCGTTGTCGGCACTACTGCGGGCACCGGCAGCGAGGTAACAAAGGTATCCGTTATCACAACTCCGGACGGAAGGAAAAAGAGCTTCCATCATGAGCTTATCTTTCCCGCTGTTGCCTTCGGTGACGCGAGATATACGATGTCTCTCCCGGAGAGAATAACCCGCTCCACGGCGGTGGACGTGCTCGCGCATTGCGCGGAGAGCTTCTTCAGCCGCGCGGCGAACCATATCTCACAGCTTTATGCCGTCGAGGGAATAAGGCTCCTGCTCCCCGTTTTCAGAGGGTTTGCCGAAAAAGGTTATGACGGCATTACGTATGAGGAGCGTGAGGCACTCTACTGCGCCTCTATTTACGGCGGCCTTGCCATTAACGTGACAGGAACCGCATTTCCGCATACGATGGGCTATCTCCTGACAGAGCAGTTCGGCATTCCTCACGGCACGGCCTGCGCCGTGTTTCAGAAGGAATTCTTCGAGTATAACAAATCCGTTGAGCCTTCGCTTGCGGAGCGTTTTCTCGCCGAGATCGGCTGCTCTGAGGAGGAATACCTCACACTTATCGCCGAGATTACTCCGGACTGCGGCGTTGTGATGACGGAAGAGCTCGTATCGGCCTCGCATTCCCGCTGGGTAGGAAACGGCAGTATTGCCAAGTGCCGCGGCGAGTTTACGGCCGATATGGCAGACGGAATACTCAGAGAGAAGTTCGTAAGATAAAACTATCCCGCTTTCGATTTTTCCGAAAGCGGGATAATTTTGCGCTTATTTGCCTCTCATTTCCTTGGGCGACATGCCGAAGCGAACAGAGAACAGCCTGTGGAAAAAGCTTATGTTTTCATAGCCTACGCTGTGCGCTATACACGCAACGCTCATGCGCGTGTTCTTCAGCAGAAATGCCGCCTGAGACAGTCTTCTGTCCTGCACGAGCTCGATGTAGGTCTTTCCGGTCTTTTTCTTTATTTCGCGGGAAAGCCAGTAATAATCGCAGTACAGATGCGCTGCGCAGTCCTCAAGAGAGCCGCTGCGGTAGTTTGACTCTATATAGCGCATAACGCGGAAGACGATCTCCTGCTGGTCATTTTCATAGGCGAGTCTGTCTGTGTGGTTCAAAAGCAGAATGAACAGCAGCCCCATTGTTGTCTGGTTAATGTTGCGCTTGTTGGGCATATCGTTCCTGAGCGTCCAAAGCAGATTTTCCATGATGTTTTGAATCGGGAGAACGTCGGATACCTTGAAATGGAGATAGCCGCCGCTGTCCTTGCTCAGACAGCTCAGAACGAAATTCCTGAGGGGTGTCGGCTCCTCTCCGAGCATCAGAAGGCTGTTTTCAAAGAAATCGGGAAGAATGATAAAGTTCACCGCAACATCGCCCAAGCCCGCGGGCATGATCTCCTGCTTGGCGTTCTGCCCGAGGAAGAGAAGCTCTCCCGCGTTTAGAGTGATCGTTCTGCCGTTTACAATATGAGTAGTAGACCCGCTGCACATGAAGACGAGCTCAACATAGTCATGCGTGTGCTCGGGGAAGTGAACGAATCGGGTATGAGGCCTGATGGTTATGAGCTTGCCGGAATCGAGAAGCTTTTTCGCGTTGATAACGGGGGCATTGCCTGTCATGTAAATATCGCGGTTTATCTCGCTGCAGCCGTCGAGTATGGCCTGCTCCTCGTCGGTAATGGCTGCCAGCTCCTTCAAAAGATCAGCGTTCAACTGTTTCATCTTCATCACCTGCAATTCTAAAAAATGCTGAGTGCGATATGCACTCAGCATTGATCGTTATTCAGATGATACCACAGAAATTATCTTTTGAAAAGAACTTCCTGCTCGTATTTCTTGATTTCGGGAATGTATTGCTCAGAAATACCCTCGCGGCGGAGAACCTCGTTCCAAATATCGCCTACGGGCATGAGCTTGTAAGCCTCAGAGTAAGCCTGAAGAGCGGTGAAATCCGTCTCGTCCTGAAGCTTCTTGAACATCTCGGAGGGCTCGAGCAGAGCGCCGAGCAGAGCCTTCTGAACGTTGCGAACGCCGGTGATCCATGCGCTGACGCGGTTGATGGCAGCATCGAAATAGTCGGTGGAGAGGAAGACCTTGTCAAGGCCGCAGCGGACGGCCTCCTTCATCATCTCGCGGGTCTCGTCATCATACGCGACAACGTGGTCGGAGTCCCATCTCATGGGGCGGGTGATGTGCATCGCCATGTTGTCGGAGAAGAGCAGCAGGGAGGAGATCTTGTCGGAAACGGTCTCGGTGGGATGATAATGGCCGTTGTCGCAGAGAGGAGTGATGCCGTTGGTCATGGAGTAGCTGAGGCAGAACTCTGCGGAGCCGACGGTATATGCCTCAAGGCCGATGCCGAATACCTTGGATTCGAGCGTGGGGACGACCTTTGCCTTATCATATGTAGTGGAGAATATCTCATCATAGGAGGCCTTCATCCTTGCGCGGGGACCCTGTCTGTCAGCGGGATAATCCTTCAGTCCGTCGGGAGTCCAGAAGTTGATAACGCAGGGAACGCCGGTCTCTTCCGCAAAATACTCGGCGATCTTGAGGCAGCGCTTGCCGTGCTCGATCCAGTAATCGCGAACGTCCTTACGGGGGGAGGAGAGGGTCATGTTGTCAACTACCATCGGATGGGAGAAGAAGGTGGGATTAAAGTCGAGGCCGAGGCCGCGCTCCTTTGCGTACTTGACCCAGGGAGCGAAGTGCTTGGGCTCTATCTCGTTTCTTGCGCAGGTCTCGCCCTCGGGAATGATGGCGTAGTTTGCGTGGAGGTTGAGCTTCTTCTTGCCGGGGATGAACTTAAGCGCCATGTCAAAGTCAGCCATGAGCTCCTCGGGGGTCGTTGCTCTGCCGGGATAGTTGCCGGTGGTCTGAATGCCGCCGGAGGCTGCCTGACGGGAGTCAAAGCCGACGACGTCGTCGCCCTGCCAGCAGTGGATGGAGATGGTGGTGTTCTCGAGAGTGCTTATAGCCTTCTCAACGTCTACGCCGTACTCGGCGTACATTGCTTTTGCGCTTTCAAATCTGTCCATGGTCATTTCCTTTCATTTATCTGCAGAGTTAATTTGAATCTTGAGGTTTCCGAGCGCGCTTGCCTCGATGGGCAGAGCTCTGATCTCAAGGCCGGTCGCTTCGGCGGTGAGCTTGTTTAGAAACGCGTTCTTTGCGCCGCCGCCGACTATGTAGAGCGCGGAGAAGCTTCTTCCCGTATTTGCGCTCAGCTCCTCGAGAGCCTTCTTGTAGCATATCGCGAGGCTTCTGTAAGCACAGCGGAAGTAGCCGGCGCTATCTGCGGGCTTAGTCTTGAGAGCATTGTCAAACGCGCCCTTCATCGTAACAGGGGAGAAGAACTCCTGCGCGTTGACATCTACCGTCTCATCAAAATCGCTTTCGGATGCGGCCTTTGCGATATTGACGTAATCCTCGTCGGGGCAAAGCTCCTTGCGGAGGCTCTGAATGAGCCACATGCCCATGATATTCTTGAGATATCTGTTGTAGCCTACACCGCCCTCGTTCGTGTAGTTGACCTTTTCGCTTGCCTCATCGGTGATGGGCTTGGGAGTCTTGAGGCCGAGGAGAGACCATGTGCCCGAGGATATGAACGGCTCGTTGCCCTCCATCGGGATACCCTCAACGGCAGCTGCCGTATCGTGAGTGGGGCAGAGGACGCATTTGATGCCCTTATATATGCCGAGCACCGTACCGGGCTGCGAAAGCTTCGGGAAGAGCCTGGCAGGGTAACCGAGAGTGTTGAGTATCTCAGCATCAAACTCGCCCGTCTCGGCGTTTACGAGACCCATCGTGGTGGCATTAGTGTACTCTCTTGCCTTAGTTCCGCAGAGCTTCCAAAGCACGTACTCCGGTATCATCAGCATATCGGTTGCATTGTCAAGGCGGCCCTTGAGCATATCATCATATATCTGATAGATGGAGTTGAACGGCTGGAACTGTATGCCGGTGCGTCGGTAAAGCTGCGAGAATGAGAGCTTCTCGTGCACGATAGGGATGACGGCTTCGGTTCTGTGGCTTCTGTAGCAATAAACTGGCCTGATCTCCTCATCACCGTTGAGAAGAACATAGTCAACACCCCATGTGTCAACGGAGAGACTTTCAATAGTGCCGAACTCGCTCAGAGCGACATCGATACCTTTTTTGACGTTGTCAACAATAGAATCAATATCCCAGAAAAGGTCTCCGTCCTTCTCTACAGCGCCGTTTGGAAAGCGGAAAACTTCCTTCAGAACGAGCTCGCCTCCGTCGGTAGAACCGACTATATGGCGGCCGGAGGAAGCGCCGATATCTATAGCAAGAAAATTCATCGCAATTCTCCTTATAATAATTTTACTATACTATGACAGAAACCGTCCCTTTTTTCCATGTCTTTGTTTGACCGTTGAGATGACCAATTTTGTATAAATTCGGGTTGCTGCAGAATATATACTCAAATACGACATCAAGGAGCTTGCACGGCAGAACATGACGCTTGCCGAAAAGATACAGGAGAAGATAGAGGACACGATACTCGATCTCGCTTCACTGTTCGGCAAGCCGACGCACTACGAGGCAAAGCTTTTAGAGGGCGCAAAGGAGCTGCAAGGCCTATGGGATGCCGGAATAAAGGCCGCTGCGGAGAATATGGCGAGGAGCGAAAGAAAAACGACCGACGCGGACATTGCGGCAATCGAGGGAAAGGAGAAACGGATTGCCACAGCCGGAGAGAGCGCCGGTTTCGCAATGACAGAGAGCGGGACGCAGAATAACACTGGAAATAGGACGCAGTACAGTATCGAGGAAACCGAAGCGGGGAAACTTTACGTCAAGGCCTCTCGACAAGTTCTTTTCGGCAACGATCCTAAAACATGGGGAGAACAGCTCACAAATTACATCAACCGCGAAATACGCAACGGAAATGATGTAGCTTTTGCAACTGGCGACGGAGAAATACTTAAAATAACAAGAGCAAGCGCAGAAAAAGGAGCGTTCCGAAATGTTTGGACAGACAAAGAAGGGAACACAAAAGTATTAACGGATAAGGAATACGAGACAAAGCTCAACGCAGAGGCACACATAGACGAGCTTGTTAAGGTAGCGGTAGACCGTAAACCGTTCGCCGCCAATGTTTCCGACGAAAATTCAATTCACGGCGACTTTGCAAAATATGGGTGGCGTTATAAGAATGCTTATTTCATGGATTTTGACGGTTCGTATTATAAGCTTACTATTTCTGCGGCATACAATGATAACGGCGCTGTTGTTTATAATGTAAATGAAATGGAAAGAAGAGCCTCTCCCAAAATCATCGGCTCTTCCGGTACACCCGGCGCTCAGGGGAAACACTCTTCTGCTGTTAATATACGCAATAATACTCAAACTGTCAACCCCAAAATACAGAATTCCGTGGCGGAGGAGGACAGCGTTGCGGAGCTTGACAAGCTCGCTATGGCAAACCGCGAGGCATATTACAAGGCGCTTGATAAATACAGAGAGCTAAAGAAAGAAGCTATCAGCGGACAACGCAGGGGGACAGGCAAAAGCCGAGTCTCAGCACTGCTCACAACAGATAGCTTCTTTAAGGAGAAAGTAACACAGCATGA
>DCGN01000162.1:37560-39507 GCA_002315275.1 Clostridiales bacterium UBA1777 | reverse complement strand
GTCCCCTGCTTATGCTCGTGGCATATCCCGCAGTTATTCGGGCAGCCGAGGCCCTCATTCTCCGCGAGCTCCGGCATGCCGCAGCGCCATGCGTCCATATCGACAAAGCCGCGCCACAGAAGAGTTCTGAAATCGCCGTGCTTTTCGCAGGTTTTTTCCATATATACGGCGCCGCCCTCACCGACTATCTTCGCGCCTACGGGCGCAAGACATACCGGGCAGACGGACCTTGTTTTTCTGATTGCCATAGCATTCTCCTAAAATCGAAAATCCTCCCCACCGAATGCAGTGGGGAGGTATATTTTCATAAATCAGGTTCTTTTAACTATATTATCCTTGTCCTTGTAAATATGCCCCTCGGGAATAACTCCTCTTACGCAGCTCGTGGGATAAACGCTCGAGCCTCGGCCGATCACGGTGCCGGGGTTGAGCACGCTGTTGCAGCCGACCTCGACATTGTCACCGAGCATCGCGCCGACCTTCTTGCGTTTTGTCTCTATGGGGTTGCCGGGTTCCTTGATAACAACGAGCGTCTTATCGGACTTGACATTGGAGGTTATCGAGCCTGCGCCCATGTGAGCCTTGAAGCCGAGCACGGAGTCGCCGACGTAGTTGTAGTGGGGCACCTGCACCTTGTCAAACAGGACAACGTTTTTAAGCTCCGTGGAGTTGCCTACTACCGCGCCCTTGCCGACGATAGCGCTGCCGCGGATGAACGCGCACTGGCGAACCTCTGCCTCCTCGTCTATTATGCAGGGTGCGCCGATATATGCGGACGCAAAGACCTTTGCGCTCTTTGCTATCCAAACACCCTCTGCGGGATGGTCAAATTTCTCGAGGCTGAGCGTTTCGCCGAGCTTGAGAATAAAATCGCTTATTTCGGGGAGTACCTCCCACGGATATGTCTTGCCGTTGAAAAGCTCCTTTGCTATCGTCTTGTCAAGATCGTAAAGCTCTTCTATCTTAACCATTTTTTCTGCCTCACTTTATCTTAATAAGTTTTCCGGCGGCGCGCATAGCATCGATTATCGCGTCGACCTTCTCCTCGCACATTTCTGCGGTGGTGGCCTCGCTCATGACTCTGAGCAGGGGCTCTGTGCCGCTCTTTCTGAGCAGAACGCGGCCGTTTGCTCCGAGCTCCTCGGTTGCCTTTTTGACTGCGGCAACGACCTCGGGGCAGTTGAGCGTCTCATCCTTATCTGTGACGACAACATTCTTCAGTACCTGCGGATACATCGTCATGCCGGATGCAAGCTTGGAAAGCGGTTCCTTGCTCTCAATGACAGCCTCCATCACCTTGATAGCGGTGAGCATACCGTCACCCGTGTTGGCATAGCGGCCGAATATAATATGGCCGGACTGTTCGCCGCCGATGAGATGACCGAACTCGCGCATATTCTCCGCGACATACTTATCGCCGACCTTTGTCTGTTCGTAGCCGATGCCGAGCCCGTCAAGCGCCTTGTAAAGGCCCATGTTGGACATAACAGTCGTAACCACCTTGGAATTGCCGAGAGTACCGCGCTCCTGCATATACTTTGCGCAGACGTACATAATATGGTCACCGTTGACAACGTTGCCCTTCTCATCTACCGCGAGGCAGCGGTCTGCGTCGCCGTCAAAAGCGAAGCCGATATCAAGGCCGTTTTCAACAACGAACTTCTGCAGCTGCTCGATATGAGTGGAGCCGCAGGCAACATTTATGTTCAGTCCGTCGGGCTTGTTGGAGATGACGTAGGTGTCGGCGCCGAGAGCATCGAAAACGCTCTTGGCCATCTGCCAGGTGCTGCCGTTTGCGCAGTCAAGGCCGACCTTGAAGTTCTTGTAGGAGCGGGTCGCAAGGGAGATGAGGTAGCCTATGTAGCGGTTGCGGCCTGCGGAATAGTCCACGGTGCAGCCGATAGCGTCTCTCTCGGCGTAAGGGATATCGCCCTCGCCGTCAATGTA
>DCGN01000162.1:30728-37395 GCA_002315275.1 Clostridiales bacterium UBA1777 | reverse complement strand
TGCAGGATGTATGCGTCGGCACCGGAAGCCGTAAGTCCGGCGCAGAGAGCGCTCTCAAACATGTAGCTGGATCTGCGCGTGTCCTTTCCGATAACGACCTTGGCCTTGTGGGTCCTGCCGTAATACCAGCCGAGGTATCTGCCTATTTTGAAAGCATGCTCAACGTTCAGATCCTTATTGGCCTCGCCGCGGAAGCCGTCCGTTCCGAAATATTTACCCATTGTTTTTCCTCCGATATTTAGAGTTTTTCCGCCGCATCTCTGTCGGCTATTACTGTCACGTTCAGCGGCACCTGCAGGAAAGCTGCGGGTACTGTGCTGTCCGTTCTGGCGTAGAGCATTTTGTATATTGCTTCGCTTCTGCTCCCGCCTATGGCAACGAGGATGATGTTCCTCGATTCCGCTATGGTCTTTATGCCCATCGTAAGCCCGAAGACCTCCTCGCCCGCAATGGCGAGCTCGTTTTTAGTCTTCGTTGTGAGCTTCTGTCTGTGTGTAAGGCTGTCAAACGGTGTAGCTATCTCGTTATAGCCGATCCTCGCGTTGACGCCTATGCCGATAACGGCAATATCTATTCCTCCGGCCGATGCGATAAGCCCGTCATAATGCGCCATATTCTCATCGGTCAGGCAGGTAATATTTTCTTCCTTTACGGTGCTGCCGGAGAGAATTTCTCTCAGCACGCCGCTTCTGTCCGTAACGGCGAATATTCTCGCCGCGGAGCATTTATCTCCGAGCATCTCAAAAAGCCCGCCAAGCTCCTTCACGCCCTCAAGCGCGATAACTGCGTCCGGCTTTTTTTCAAGGATTTCGCTTATTCTCTCCGCCGCTTCCGCAAGCGGAGCATCGGTTATTACGGTCTTCATTGCTGTACCTCTGTATTTCAGCCGCCGAACCGGGGAATACTATGCGAAAACGCTTTTCCGGAGGGCTGAAAATGGCCATTGTAATTGCTCGTTCCGTGATAGTTTATTTCACTCTCACGCTCGTGATGCGCATCATGGGCAAGCGCCAGCTCGGCGAAATGGAGCTTACGGAGTTCGTCCTCGCGGCGCTCATAGCCGATATGGCGGCACATCCTCTGCAGGACATCGGCATTCCGATGATAAACGGGCTCGTGCCGATACTCGTGCTTTTCTGCTGCGAGATACTCATATCCGGCATCACGCTCAGGAAGCCGAAGCTCCGCGCGCTTCTTTTCGGCAAGCCGAGCATGCTCATCCGCCGCGGCAAGCTCGATCAAACAGAACTCAAAAATAACCGCCTCACGGTTGACGAGCTGATGCAGGAGCTGCGCAGCCAAAGCTATACCGATATCAGCAAGATCGCCTACGCCGTGTTGGAGACGAACGGCAAGCTCAGCATCATTCCTTTTCCCGCTCATCTGCCGCCCACGAGCCAATCTCTCGGCGTTGCCGCGGACGATGCGGGCTACCCACGCGTGGTCATATGTGACGGGCGCGTATTCTCGCACAATCTCAAGTCCGTCGGCCTTGATGAAAGCTGGCTCAAAAAGCAGCTGAAGGCACACGGTGCCTCCTCGCCCGAAAACGTTTTTCTCATGACCGTTGACGAATCCGGCAGGGTCTATTATGCGGAAAAGGAGCGTGATTGATATTAAGAAAGAAATGTTAGCGCTCTCTCTTCTGCTCGCGCTTATCGGCGCGGCAGTCTGGAATCTAATTTTTCTCCACCGCATGACGGAGAGCATCCGGGATGACATATTATCCTCGCGCGAATACGCCGCGGCGGGAGATTATTCCGATGCCGTCGGGAAGCTCGATGCGGCGCTTGACATCTGGCTCAGCTCCGAAAGCTACACTCACATTTTCATCCGCCACTCCGAGATAGACGGCACGACCGATGCCTTCTATGAGCTCAAGGCCGCTCTTCTTTCCTGCGATGACGGGTATGCCGGCGCATATGAGAAGCTGGAATATCACATTGACAGCATCGAGGGGATGGAGCAGTTTACACTCGGCAGTATATTCTGATCAGTTCTTATCCTGCAGGAGCTTTGAAAGCTCATCCATGAAGGTATTGATGTCCTTAAAGCTGCGGTAAACTGATGCGAATCTGACGTATGCCACCTCGTCAACGTTCTTGAGTCTCGCCATGACCATCTCGCCGATGGTAACGGTGTTAATCTCGCGCTCGAGGCCGCTCTGGAGCTCCTGCTCGATATCGTCGCATATAGTCTCAAGCTGGGCGAGGGAAACGGGTCTCTTCTCGCAGGCTCTCACCATGCCGTTGATAAGCTTGACCTTATCGAAGGACTGGCGGCTGCCGTCTCTCTTGATGACAACGAGGGGAAGACGCTCGATTATCTCGTAGGTGGTGAAGCGCTTCTGGCATGCGAGGCACTCTCTTCTGCGTCTGATGGTGGAGCCTTCCTCGGCAGGTCTGGAGTCAATTACCTTGCTCTCGGTATATCCGCAAAAAGGGCATTTCATATGTATCTCTCCCGTAAAAAATGTATTTTATTCTCAGATAATTATAGCATTTTTCACGTCTGATTACTACTGTTTTTTTCAGAAAATCTCGCGTTTTTTCGCACTTTTTATTGAACGGTCGCTCAGTTTTCAAGGCAAAAAAGTATATCCGTTTACATTGTGATTTACAAACAGTGTCAAAGTGTGTATAATTATATAAAACAGCTTTTTCGGAGGTGAACGGTATGTCTGTGGGCGCCGTAATAGTTGCCGCGGGAATGAGCTCGCGGATGGGAGATTTCAAGCCCATGCTCAGCATAGGGTCTATCTCGATAGCTCAGCGTATTGTCGCAACGCTGCATCAGTCCGGCATCAGCAAGATTGTCGTTGTCACGGGCTTCAAGGCTCAGATGCTTGAAAAGCACCTTGCCAATCTCGGCCTCGTCTTCCTCCGAAACGAAAACTACGAGACAACGCATATGTTTGATTCTGCCAAGATCGGCCTTGAGTATATGCGCGATAAGTGTGACAGAGTCCTCTTCACGCCGGTAGATATCCCGCTTTTCACGGCCTCGTCCGTCACCGCCCTGCTCGAGTCCTCCGCTCCCATCGCCTGCCCCGTTTGTGACGGCAAAAAGGGTCACCCGATAATGGTATCCTCCTCGCTTCTGGACGGCATCCTCAGCTATTCCGGCGAGGGCGGCCTTCGCGGAGCAATGTCCGCCTGCGGAACGCCTATAGTCGAAATACCCGTGGACGATCAGGGTATCCTCCACGATGCCGACACTCCGGAGGACTATCTCGCGCTTTTGGATTATCACAATTCCCAGCTCCTGCGCCCGCAGGTGAGCGTGTCCCTCGCCCGGGAGAAGACGTTTTTTGACGACAAAACGGTCATGCTTCTCTCGCTCGTAGAGGAAACGGGGTCTGTCCGTGCCGCATGCCAGAGGATGCAGATATCCTACTCCACGGGCTGGAACATCATCCGCGGCATAGAGTCTCAGGTCAGCCGTCCTCTCATTGAGCGCATGCAGGGCGGCAAGGGCGGCGGCAAAAGCCGGCTCACGGATAGCGGCAAAACGCTCATCAAGCTCTTTGCAGACTATGAAGAAGCCGTCCGTGCATCCGCTGGCGCGCTTTATGACGAGTACTTTGCAGATTTTCTCGGTAAGAGATAATTATAAAAACACATCGGAAGGAAGGCGCAACATGTACGATCTTTGGAACAAACTCGAAGCTTTGAAGAAGCTGAGGTGGGTCGAGCTGTCCCACTCGCTCAACAACTCCAGCCCCTATTGGAGCGGCATTCCCGAGGGCTCGGTAGAGCTGTGCAAAACGGTTTTCGATTGGGGCAACCCGATGCTCGAATGCCGGATTCAGACGTTCAAGTTCCCCGGCCAGTTCGGCACGCACATTGATTTCCCCGGACATTTCATCAAGAACGCTCCCCTTTCGGAGACCTACGGCGTGAAGGACTGCGTTTTCCCGCTCTGCGTTATCGACGTCACCGAAAAGGTCGCGAAGGATCAGTGCTACGCCGCCACGGTTGACGATATTCTCGAATACGAGGCAAAATTCGGCCCGATTCCCGACGGTGCATTTGTCGCGCTGTACACGGGCTGGGGCAAAAACTGGCCCGACATGAACGCTCTTTCCGGCATCGCGGAGGACGGCAGCGAGAACTTCCCCGGCTGGTCTCTCCCCGCTTTGAAATACATATACGAGGTTCGCAATGCCGCGGCCAACGGCCACGAGGCACTTGATACCGATGCCTCTGCCGAGTGCGCGAAGGCCGGCGATCTCGCCTGCGAGAGATACGTGCTCGAAAAGGGCAAGCTTCAGATCGAGGTGCTGTGCAATCTCGATCAGGTGCCGCAGGCAGGCGCGCTCCTTTTCGCCGCTTACCCGCGCATCGAGGGCGCGACCGGTCTCCCCGTCCGTGTCTGGGCCGTCTGCGAATAACCGACAAAGCCATAAAATGCGAGGTGCTTTCAATCCGAAAGCACCTCGTTTCTCATGCTTTATTTTCCGCCGCGTCTCTCCGCTCTGACCATGATAAGCTCGCCCGCTATGCTCACGGCGATTTCCTCAGGCGTCACGGCCTTTATGTTCGTTCCTATCGGCGTATGGACGTGCGCAAGAGCCTCCTCCGTGATGCCGATGTCCGTCAGCTTTTTGTTTAGCGTCACCGTCTTGGCTCTTGAGCCTATAACACCGAGATAGGCGTACTTACCTCCGAGCATGATCTGGCTCTGGGCGTTGTAATCGTTCGCATGGCCGTTCGTCATGATAACGATATAGTCATCCTCGGTAATGTCGATATGCTTTGCTATCTCGCCGAAATCGGCGCAGATAACATCCTCCGCATCGGGGAAGAACTTCTTGTCGGCATACTCGCTTCTGTCATCATAGATAACGGGTCTGAAGCCTACCGTTCTCGCAAGCGGAGATAGGCATCTTGCGATGTGTCCCGCTCCGAAGATGACAAGTCTGTCGCCGCAGTTGATATACTCGGCGAAGTATTCTCTGTCAATAAGCACGGGCTTTTCGCCCTTCAGCCCGGTGAACACCTTTTCGGGAAGCTCGGGGCCCGCAGCGATCTCGCCGTTTGAGACCACCGTCGGCACGCCGCCGGTTATCGGGCTTACGAACCAGTATTTCTTATGCTCGTCCATCAGCTTGAGCGCGGCCGCCACAACGGCCTTCCACTCCTCCGAATCCCACGGCACGCGGTTGAAAAGGACGGTCACGTCGCCGCCGCACACCATGCCGAGATCCTCGGTGATGTTCTTTCTGAGGATGAAATCGTGCACGAACGAGCGCTTTTTCTCAATGGCCTGAAGCGCCATATCCTCGGAGCGCTTTTCTACAGCGCCGCCGCCGATTGTGCCGATGAGCCTGCCCCTTACTCCCACGAGCATTCTCGCGCCCGCGGTTCTCGGAGCGGAGCCCTGATCGCCCACTATCGTGACAAGCATCGTGTCGGTTCTGTGCTCCATCTCATAAAAAATCTGTGAAAGTATGGATTTCATGTTTTACCCTCCTGCAGCTTTATTGCGGTCAAAAGTCCGTAGCCCGTGCCTTGTGCGGGCATGGAGCAATCGAGCGCGCATGACCCGAGCTCTGCCCTCGCTGCCTCGGCATAGGCCGCAAAACTGCCGTATTCAAATATTAACTTCGCGGCGAAGCTCCGCAAAAGCGAATTCTCGTCGGATATGAGCTTTATTTCAAAGCCCTTCGCGGTCAAAAGCTCTCCTAAGATTTCAAGGCTCAGTCTGCCGCGGTCAACGAGCTTATCTCCGCCGCAGGTGAGCGTGCTTATTATGAGCGCTCCGCCCTTTTTCAAAACGCGGTATGCCTCGTCAATCGCCTTTTCGGGGTCATCCGTAATGCTCAAAACGCACTCGAGCATGCACGCGTCAAAGCTCTCGTCCGCGAACGGAAGTGCGCAGGCATCCGCGCATACGATATAGCTTTTCCCCGCTTTTCTGACGGTCTCCTCGGACAAGTCCACGCCGTGCGGTTCTATGCCGAGCTCGCCGGCAAGATACTCAAGGCTCGCTCCGAGCCCGCACCCTATATCGAGCACTTTTCCGTGCAGAGAAACGCTCTCTGCCGCTTTTTTTGTCAGCTCATACCCGCCGGGGCGAAATACCGTCATATTATTTCCAGCCTCTTCTTCAGGTCATATCCGTGCGGAAACTCCGTAAACGTGCACGTTTCTATCTCCGCGTCCGCTCCGAGGCGCGCGAGCACCCCGTCTTTATCGATCTCTTCTCCGCCCATGGCGAACACCTCGATTTTCAGCTCTCCGCCCTTTACTGTGCAGGAAAAGTCAACCGCGTTATCATCGCCGAGCACAGCGTCCGCGATGTCTGACAGGAACAGCTTTCTTCCGTGGAACACCGCGCAGTTATTTTTTCTCCCCCGCAGGTGTTCTATTCTCGGAAGCACGCTGCCGCACGGGCATTTTTCAGTTGTTATTCTGCCTATGTCACCCGTTCTGTACCGGATGAGCGGCATTGCCTCGCGGTGCAGCGTTGTCAGCACCAGCTCGCCGAAGCCATCCTCATCCGCGTCCGCTATCTCGAACATCAGGTCGCATGCGCGCAGATGGTAGCCCGAATATCCGAGGCACTCCACTCCGCCCGCAATGCACATTTCGGTCATGCCGTAGTGTCTGAAGGTGCTGCATTCCCACAGCCTTCTCAGCCTTTCGCATACGCTCTCCGGCAC
>DCGN01000162.1:25653-30640 GCA_002315275.1 Clostridiales bacterium UBA1777 | reverse complement strand
CGCGAGCGCGGCAGTCTGCGTCGGAACGCCGACTATTATATTCGGTCTGTACTCGCGTAGCTTTTCATACGCGTCTTTGATATCGGTAATGGCGCCGTACGTTAACGTCTCAACGCCTATCGGCTCCATAGCGTGCTTTACGAGGTCTCCTATGCTGCCCGGTGTATCGCCCGACATCATAACGAGCATTCTGTCCCCGGGCCCGCACATCGTCGTAAACCCCGTCAGGATAAACTCAAGCGCACTTTTCTGATCGTTTTCCGAAAATGAGATGCGCTTTACACTTCCGCCCGTGCCCGTTGTCGGAACGGTCACGACGCGGCTGACGTCCGCCTGCCCGACGCATTGAAAGCGCCACTCGTTTCCCGCGAGGTCTTCCTCCGCCGTATAGGGCAAGGCTCTGATATCCCCGACGGTGCGTATCGCGGAAATATCGTACCCGTCGAAAAGCTCCGCGTAGAAGCGGCTTTTCTCCTTCGCGTACTGCGCCGTCTCCCTAAAGGCGTTTATCTGCCACGCCTCAAGCATTTCCGCCGTCAGCTCTTCTTCGGAAACACCTATTCTCTCGGCTGTCCACTTGTCCGCAGGCGAGCGCGGGATCACTCCCTGCCCTCCAGCTTTTTCATGTCCTCTTCGCACTGATTCTTCTCGTGGCTGCCGCAGCCGTGGCCGCCCTCGTGGTCTGTTATGAACGGCAGAAGATTTGCCTCTGCGGCCTGCGCGGCCTCAAGGGGCACAAGCCCCGTGCCGTAATAGCGCGTGATGCTCTTCTCCGCAATCGCCTCGAAGCCGGGCTTCTGCATTTTGCCGCACACTATCGCCTCGCAGTCGTGAAGGGCGGTCTGCTTGGCAAAAAACATATTCTCCTTGTCGCGTGACTTGTAAAACGCCACGACAGCGGGTCTGTCTGTTTCGATTATCAGGAGATCCGTACTCTCCTCAAAGGTCTCGGGAATAACGGCGTTAGCCTCTCTTCCGTTTGCTGCAACTGCTATAAGCATGTGATATCCTCACTTTTCCTCAAATTCTTCTTCAACTCTCGCCATCTTGCCCATGACGATGTCCTCCGGAATAAACACCTGCCCGCACTTCGGGCACTTCGGCATAGTCTCCTCGAACTCGTTGCCGAGATAGCTGAATTTCACTTTGCCGTTTTCCATCTCAACGCCGCATCTGTCACAAAGCATATCACTTGCCCTCCAGGATCGTCATCTTGTGGCTGTACGCGCTCAGAAGCTCGTACTCGCCCTCGCCGAGCTTTCTGTACTCCGCCCAAAGCGTATAGTACCCTATCTGCATATGGCCCATGTAGTGCTCATCGCCGTCAAGCCTTACGCGGCGGTGTGTCTCCTCGCCGTCGGCTATCACCTTTTCGATATCCTTCACGGATATAAGGCGTCTGTCGAGCTTATCGTAAAGCTCCGCGGAAATGTCGATCTTCAAGCTCTTTTCCTCCGTTTCGCCGCATTTACCCTCGAAATAAGCCTTCAGTGCTCTTCTGCTCTCTCTGAGCTCATCAATATGCGGCGGTGCCTTCAGCGGCTCTGTGCCGAAGGCAAGGTCAAGTATGTGGCAGCAGTCCTTGCCGTTCATAAGAAAGCTGTTGCGGCAGTTCTCGCAATAGGTGATATACGGCTTGTCGGAAAGCTCACCCGCAAGGCCGTTCATCCCCGTCCATACCTTTTTGTTCGCCGTATAGATGTGGCCGCCGTTTCCGCAGCAGAGAGACTTATCTCCGTTCGGGTCAAGCTCCGTCAGCTTCGCGCCGCACTTTTGTGCGATCAAACGCACGGCGTTTTGCATTTTCGGGAACTCCCTCGCCGCGCACGCGTCGAACACAGCGCTGTCGGAATTCATCATTGCGGGAGCGTCAACGCCCTTATCCTCCATCAGCTCATAAAGCGAAACGGTCTCTATCTCCGGCAGATACTTTTTAAAGGTCTTCATGCAGGTGGGGCACATCATAACGACTGTCGGCTTCCACGCTGATGACCATTCGTTTTTCAGCTTATCAAGCTGCTCCGCGAAGAGCTTTTTATCTCCCGCCCAGAGTGACGGGATACCGCAGCAGCCGAGCCATATGCCCGTTTCGCCGCAGTTTTTGTTCAGGTATTCGTACGCTTTTTTCACGTGCTCCGCGCCGGACTCCGCAGCCTGACAACCGGGGAAGAACAGATATTTCGCACCTTCCGCTTTCTTAAGCAGATGTGCCGGTCCGTTTGCCTCGTTCATGTCTGCTATATAATAGCCGTGTATCTGCGGAGGGAAGGCATTCAGGTCAAAGAGGTTTCTCTTCGCGCCCATGAACATCTCCTCAACAGATATTCCCTGCGGGCAAACGCTTCCGCAGTGGCCGCACACGGCGCACGAAAACGCCATTCTCGAGCCCTCGCGCTGGCCTAGCGCCACGTCGCGTACTGGAATCGTCCTCGTGATGGCCTCCATATCGGCGGGATACTGCTTCATCTGCTGCATGAAAGAGCATCCGTCATAGCAAGCCGTGCAGTCGCATTGGCGGCAGCGCGTCGCCTCTTCTCTGAGGCTTATCTTGTCAAAGCCGTCCTCATGCGGAACGGATACCGCGCCGCTGTTCTTCGCCTCGAAAAGACACTCGGTCTGTATAAAAGAGGTCTCGACTCCGCTCATACTCTCGCTCATCAGCAAGTATTTTTCGATCGTATAGCCCGCTATTCTGCCCTGAGCCGCGGCGGATATTTTGCTCGCGCCCGTGATCTCGCCGCCGAGGCAGCAGGCGTTTCTCGCCGTCGCCATCGACTTTTCGTTCCAGCCATCCTTCAGGCCGAAGTCGCTTCCGTCCGCACCGGTTGCGATAAAAACAGCGTCAAAATCCGACAGCTCATCAAGGCTTGTTATCTCCGTATTTCCCCGGAAATCATACGGCGCGTACATGAGCTGCAGCTCGAACTCAGCCATATAGTCATCTCTCGGAATAACGGCCGAAAGCGTGCCGCCTATCTCGGAGTCTTTGTCAAAAACAGTCACCGGGAAGCCGCGAACCGCAAGGCGCTGAGCGCACATCATGCCCGCGATGCCCGCTCCTACAACGGCGACCTTCTTATCCTTCGGCGCGACAGAAAAGCGCATCGGAGCCTTCTGCGAGGCGTATCCGATAACGGATCTCTCGAGCGCGTGGATGTCAATATTTTCCGCGCAGCTGCCTGCGCACGCGCCCTCGCAAAGGCGCGTGATTATCTCGGGAAAGACAAGCTCGTTCGCCAGCACTCTGTATGCGCTGTCGGGATTGCGCCTCGTTGCCTTTGCCATGAACTCGCGAAGCGACAGATTCATCGGGCATGCGCACGAGCAGGGAGGCCTTGTCCCGTGCACGCACTTGACAGTATATATACTTTCGCATTCCGTTGTTGCCATACGACCATGCCTTTCTACGATTAGTTTTCGCAAAATGCAGGAGTGATAAACTCACTCCTGCATCTTACTACATTTGATTTATGCTGTCAAATCAGCTTTCGTTTGCGACCTCGCGAACTACGGTCATCGGGTGCTCCTTGATGTATTCCATAGCATCCTCAAAGGATTCGCCGAGGTAGAACGGTGCGGGCTTGGTGTCCTTGCCGGCATCTCTTGCAGCAACGGCAGCCTTGACCTTATCGGGCGTGCAGGGCATCTCGTAGATGCGCTGGCCGATGGCGTTGGCAACAGCGTTGATGAAGGAAACGTGGCAGCAGCTCTGGAAGCACTCGGAAGCACCGCCGGAACCGAAGGGGCCGATCTCACGCGGGGTCTGGTGGAAGTCGAGCGTGAAGTCATCGGGAACCTCATTGCACTTGGGGAAGCCGCATCCGAGAGGAGTCATGCACTTCTTATCGAAGTCAGAGTAATGCTCGGAGAGAGCGTAGCCCATGGAGTGGAAGATACCGCCGTAGGCCTGACCGCCGAGAGCGAGGTAGTTGCCGACAACGCCGACATCGATCATGTTATGAGAGGAAACTACGCGGACCTTACCGGTTGCCTCGTTGACCTCAACGCATGCGATGTTGATGATGAAGTTCTGGTCAGGCATCGGGTCGCCCTGGCCGCGGTCATCGTCAAGATCGGTGAAGCCGTACTTGGTGGTATTGTCAACGCCCTTGTAGCGGGTGGGAATGCCTTCTGCTACCATCTCTTCGTAGGTGCGGAAGGTGCCGTCTTCCTTGCGCATTGCATCCATGAGGAGGTTTGCAGCTGCGATGGTGGCTCTGCCGTGCATGAAGTGCATACGGCTTGCGCCTGCCAGACCGGAGTCGGGGCAGATCTTAGAGTCATTCATGATAAGGCGGACATCGTCGGGAGTGATGCCGATAGGCAGGAGAGCCTCAACGATCTGCTCGAGAGCGCCGATATCGCCGCCCTGACCCTGCATTTCCCAAGTGTCATAGAAGTCGATCTTGTTGCCGGCCTTGAGCTCGACCTCGACTTCGCAGTTATCGGTCTTCCAGGAGACATGGTAGCCGCCGAGGGAGAGGCCTATGCCGCGCTTCCAGCCCTCTTCTGCGGGCTCGTTGCGCCATGCAAGATCCTTCTGGTATACGGGGCGGAACTTGTTCATCATATCCTCGAGAGGATAGAGCTTGAAGGGAGCGCCGTTAGGAGTGAGGTCGCCGGGACGGGCAACGTTCTTGAAACGGAACTCGTAGGGATCCATGCCGACTGCCTCTGCACACATGTCTATCATGGACTCGGAGGAGGTGAACATCTCGGGAGAGCCTGCGCCGCGGTAAGCGGTGAGGTAGGAGTTGTTGGAGAGGAGGACGCGCATGAGGCCGTAGTGGTTCTCGCAGTTGTAGTGGCCGAATGCGAAGCGTGCGCCCTTGCGTGCGGAGCCGACTGCATTGCCTGCTACGCCGCCGGACTCGTATGCCAGCTCATACTGAGCGGCAAGAAGCTTGCCCTCGTCGGAAACGGCTGCCTTGAAGTTTGCATAGCTCTCGGTGCGCTTACCGGTGATGAGCTGCTTCTCCTCGTAGCT
>DCGN01000162.1:9455-25558 GCA_002315275.1 Clostridiales bacterium UBA1777 | reverse complement strand
GATGCGCCGGTAGGAGCCTCTATGCAGCGGACCTTATCAACACCTGCGACCTTGGCAAGGACCTTGGCTGCGGCGTGGACCCACTGGAACTTGTAAACGACGGTGAGAGTGCCGTCCTCATCGTAGAATGCCTGAGCGGCATCGCGCTCGAGGGACAGATGGGGCTGACGGCCTGCGGAGAATGCGCCCTCAACGACCTTGATGGAAGCATCCTTCTCGGCCTTGTCGAACACGGACTCTGCATCGCCCTTGATAACGGGCTGATAGTAGAACTGGTTGGGAACGCCCGGAACGATGGGAATAGCATCGGGCAGAGCGGACTCGAGGATATTGTCGTAAATGGGGAGCTTCTCGTATTCGACACGGATCTTCTCTGCTGCGGCGCGGGCGTGCTCGCGGGTATCTGCAGCGACAAGAGCGATGGCCTCGCCCATTCTTCTGACCTTCATGCCCTCGCCAATGAGAACGTAGGTATGGTCAGACTTGATGAGGGAACGGCTGCCCTGAGCGCCGCCCATATCGTTCGTGCCCTTGACATCCTTGTTGGTGATGACTCTGACAACGCCGGGCATCTTCTCTGCTTCGGTGGTGTCTATCTTGAGGACGTTTGCATGAGCATAGTCCGTAAGCTTAACAGCGAGGTTGAGCATGCCTTCGGGCATCTTGCCTGCGATGTCGCCTGCGTAGTCGGTGACACCCATGACCTTGCCGAGAGCAGCGGGACGGGGATAGCTGGTGGTATGGATGCTGGGCCAGTTGGGGGTTTCGGGGTCGAGGGAGGAAGCGGGAGCGGAGCCGTTCATAACGGCAGCAGCTGCCATAACAGCGTCGACCAGGGGCTTATAACCGGTGCAGCGGCAGAGGTTATTGTTCTTGGAGAACCAATCACGAACTTCCTGACGGGTGACGTTGGGATTCTTGTCAAGCAGAGCCTTGGCGGACATAATGAAGCCCGTGGTGCAGAAGCCACACTGAACTCCGCCGTACTTGATCCATGCCTTCTGCAGCGGGTGAAGGTTGGAAGCGGTGCCGATACCCTCTATCGTCTCGATAACAGAGTACTCGGGGAGCTTGCTCATCTTTTTAATGCAGGAGCGGACGGGTTCGCCGTCAACAATGATCGTGCAGGTGCCGCACTGACCGGAGCCGCAGCCGATTTTGAGGCCGGTAAGTCCGTTTCTGCGGAGGACCGTTGCGAGAGTATCCTTTTCAGTGTCTGAATAGAGCACACGTTCTACACCGTTGATGATGTAGACGCCTTTTTTTATTGCCATGTGCTGTTCTCCTTTCGAAATTTAAAGCAGTCAGAATATCTGCATATTAAAAATATAGCACATTCCGTGCCAGCTTGCAAATACTATTTAAAAAATACTCGTTATCATATTTTTCAAATATTTCGGCCTATTTTCCGTTAATTGCAGTCATAATAAACAGTTTCAGCAAATCTTGATTTTATGCTTACATTTTCGTTCATATGTGGTATAATATTGTGTATAACATATATTTGTACGCTGTAACGCGCTATGTAAAGGAGTTTTACAATGCATTTCGAATGGAACGAAAAGACCTGCGCATGGATGGAAAACGCATCCGAATACACAGGCTATAACAGGCTGTTATCCGAGCTTCTTCTAAAGTATATCGGAGAGGATGAGACTGTCTGCGATATGGGCTGCGGCCTCGGCCTCGTGGACTTTGAGCTTATCAGGTCCGTCAAAAGCATCTGCTGCGTAGACCTCTCTCAGTGGGCTGTCAATTATATAAACGCCCGCGTCAAAAAGGAGCAGCTCCCCATCGAGGCGCACTGTGCCGACGGCGGCAAGTTCATGGGCAGATGGGACACCGTTCTCGCCCTGTTCCATGCCACACCTGCCATGGCCGCGCTCGACTATCTGCCCCGCGCGAACAAGCGCGTTATCCTGCTTACGCATGACGTGCCCAAGACGCTCAAGATGAACAAGTTCATGATCAGAAAATGCAGCAACGTTGAGGATACCTGCGCATGGCTTGATGAGCACGGCGTCAGCTACTCTCTTGAGCGCCTCGCCCTCGATTTCGGTCAGCCGCACAGAAGCTTTGAGGAAGCGCTCGATTACACCCGCACCTTCTCCGGCAAGGCCACCGACGAAGAGCTTCTCGCCCACACGAAGGACATAGTCGTCGAAACCGGCCGCAAAGACTATCCCCTCTTCACCCCCAAGACCCGCCACTTCGGCATGTTTGTGATCACGCCATGAATTGCGAAAAGTTTTACTCTCTCTATAACGGCATCTCGTCTGCCGTTGACAGCGATGCGCCCATCGTATCCGCCGATTTCGGCGGCGGCTGGGCCGTCGTTTGTGCGGGAGGCCGCTGCGGCATAGCCATGGCCACCGATTGTGACAGCATTCCTCCGATGTGTGAGGGCGATACTGTGGGTCTTACTCTGCGCGAGGCCGCGGCCGCTGTCGGCAGCTGGAACTTCCGCGAGGCAAGCTTTGCCCTTGCCGCGGCAAACTGTGCTCTCAACACACCCGAGCGCATCAAGCTCCTAGGCGCTGAGTGCGACCATGACACACATTACACCAACGGGCTCGATTTCAAGGGGAAGACCGTCGGCTTCGTCGGCCATCTCAAGGGCTCGGATACGCTCCATCGCGACGCGAAGGAGGTCATCATTCTCGAGCGTGAACCGAAGCCGGGTGATTATCCCGACTCTGCCGCGGAGCTTCTCCTCCCGAAGTGCGATATCGTTCTCATAACCGGCAGCGCCATAATCAACAAGACGCTCCCGCGCGTCATAGAGCTCTGCGAAAACGCATATACCGTCCTAACGGGGCCGAGCGTCCCTCTTTGGCCGGGGCTTCTGGACATGGGGCTAGATATGATAGCCGGCATGGCCGTCACGGATGAGGCCGCCGCCCTTTCGTGTGCGGCGCAGTCCGCACGAAAGTCACCCTACAGCTGGGGTCCGTCCTTCAGATTGACGAAATAATATAAGCTGCAAATCAGGCCTCGGGTCATAGTCACCCGCGGCCTGATTATTCATTCATACTGCTTAAAGAGCTTTACCGAGAGCTCCTTCATATCCTCCGCGACGCCTTCCGGCGACAGCACCTTCACCCCGCCGCACATGCTTGCCACCCATCCGAGAAACTGCGGGCTCACCGCAACGTTGACGTACGTCTTGAAATGCTCCCCGTCAGCCTTGATAACGGGGATATCCTTGCCGAAGCGGTCTATCATAACGCCTATGAGGCCGTTCTCGCACTCGAGTTCAACGCGCTGCGCTTTTCCGCCGAACATACCGAACAGCTGCTTCGTATAGTCCGTCAGATCGAGCGATCTGATAAGCTTCTGCCCCTCTCTCGGTGCATCGACAAGCATGATGTTCTTCATCTTATCGACTCTGTAGTGCTTGAGCTTATCGGACCGATCATCATACGCGATCAGATAGTAGTTCTCGTCATCCCATCTGAGGTGCCACGGGCTGACGGTGTAAAACGCTCCGTCATGTCTGTACTCCTCCTGCTTGCTGAGATTCCAGTTGAAATACCTGAACTTTATCTTTTTGTTGCCGTTTATCGCCGTGTGCAGCTTGTCTACATTGTAATATATGCTCTCGTTCATCGTCTTAATGCGCCCGGATATCAGCACCTGTCTGTGGAGCTGCTTCGCCTCGTGCACGCTTACGAGCGACTCAAGCTTTTTTATAAGCTGCCTTGATTTGTTTTCCGTTATGAACTTGGACGACTGCACCGTATCAACAAGCAGCTTCAGCTCCGGAAGCTCAAACTCTCTCGAGGCAAGCTTATATACTGTTCTCCTGCCGTCCTTCTCGGTTACGATGTCGAGCCCATAGCTGCGAAGCTCCTCAACGTCGGCATAGACCGTCTTTCTGTCCGCGTTCACGCCGTATTTTTCAAGCCCCGATATGATCTCCGGCATAGTGAGGCCGTGCTCCTCGTCCGTTTCCTCGCGTAGCATCTTCTCAAGATAAGTCAGCTTGAGCTTCTGATTTTCGCTTCTTGCCATAGTTACACCCTCCCGAAGATATGGTATTTGCAAACATTATACTTTTTTTCGAGCCGAAGGGCAAGTATATCGCCGCCTAAATTCATGGATTTTCCAATATTATTAACATTTGCTTAAATTATTTAAAGTTTTTTCTTTTAGGTTGATATTAGCGCGCCGGTGTAGTATGATATTTTCAGTTTTATCATAAAAGAGGTTTCAGCCATGTCAGATTATATTATAGCCACAACTTCAACGTCAGACCTTCCGAGAACATATCTTGATGCACACGGTATCCCCTTTCTCAGCTATTCCTTCACGATAGGCGAGGAGCTTTTTGAGGATGACTGCCGCGAGGAATCAAGACAGCGCATATATGAGGGTATGCGTGCGGGAGACAGGCTTAAGACCTCTATGATAAACGAGTATCTCTATTGTGACTTTTTCTCCTCCCTGCTCTCCACAGGCAAGGATGTCATCTTCCTCGATATGTCGCAGAAGATGTCCGTTTCGTACCAAAAGGCACTTATCGGCGCAGACCTTGCCAGGCAGGATCACCCCGACAGGAAGCTCTACGTTATGGATACGCTCTGCATTTCCGGCGGCCTCGGCACGCTCGTTGCCAATATGGTCAGCCGCATGGAGGCCGGCATGAGCTATGACGAGGTCATAGCCTGGGGCGAAGCGAACAAGCTCAAAATCGCCCACCGCTTCACGGTCGACGATCTAAACTATCTCAAGGCCGGAGGCAGAGTCTCCAATGCCTCCGCGCTTGTCGGTTCCATTCTCTCCGTCAAGCCGGTGCTCTATGTTCCGGACGGCGGTACGCTTGATGTCGCAAAGAAGGTGCGCGGAAGGAAAGCCGCTCTCGCAAGCATTATCGACAGCATAAAGGCCGATCTATCCGAGGTTGACTGCTCCGATGCCGAGATGCACATTCTCCACGCCGACTGCCTTGCCGATGCCGAATTCGTCCGTGACGAGGTGCGGAAGGCCTTTCCTCACCTCGGAGAGATCACTATAACAAGCCTCGGCGTTGTCATCGGCGCCCATTGCGGTCCCGGTCTTCTCACGGTGTTCTATCTCTGCGGCGAAAGAAGAATATAAAAAATCGGAGCGCATCGTTTTAAGCTGTGCGCTCCGTTTTCATTCCGTATAGGCTTATCAACTCCGAAGCAGTTCAGACAGCCTCGGAGCTGATTTGTTTTATCTGTATGCCGTCATCGTCGGTGTCTGCATATAGCCCATATCGTTTGCGCCGGGGGCAGTCGTGATGCCGATATTGATCGTGACCGTGGAGTTGTACCAGACCGTCTCGTCAAGCATATATGCTATATTGTGTCCCTCGTAGGTCTCTCTGGCGATGCCCTTGTAGCCCGTTGAGCTGACATAATCGATAGTAGCGCCTGCGGGAGCAATAATGTAGTAGTATACATTGATGCCGCCGTTGTACATACCGATAATATAGAATCCGCCCGTGCAGGCCTCCTCAAACGATATCGCGTTCGAGAAGGTTATCGAGCAATCGTAGGACTTTGTACCGTCGCCGTTCTCGGTGGGGGTACCTATCTGCGTATCAATATCAAGGAACCAGCCCATTTTGCTTGCCGCGCAGCTGCTTACGAATACGCCGAGCTCGGGGTTCATCGGGTCATTGTTCAGCGTTGCCGCCCAGCCCGCATCGCGGATAAGTTGCTGTTCTTCTTCATCTCTGAGATAAACCATGAGCGTTCTGTCCGCCACGCTTTCGAGGAAGAAGGCAAGATAGTCAGTCAGATGGCCGAAATCGAAGGTAGACATCAGCAGGCTCAGCGTTGTTTTTGCCGTCTCCGCAAAGAGTTGGTCAACATAGTCTGCGCTTGCCTGAGAGCTGTCCGACAGGTACTTGAAGTAAACGTCATGCTCAAGGAACTTCGTTGCATTTTCACCGTTAAGCTCTGTTCCGTCCGAAAGAGTTATGCTTCCGAGGAAGGACAGCAACCTCTGGATAATAACAGGTGTTGCAGAGATAACGCCGTCCGGCATTTCGCCGTTTCTATCCTCATATCCGAGAGTCCAGATCTCTGCAACTCGCTCGAAATCAGGGCAGAAGTCAGAATCCCATGTGGCCTCGAGCTTGTGGTTGAAAAGCTTGTTTTCGAGATCCGTAACATATGCGGTATAGGGGGCGTTGAAGTAGAACATATTGTAGCACGAGGTAAAATCGGAAATCTTCAGAACGCCGTCCTTGATCCTGATCGTGCCGCAGGCGCCGGGGAAGCCGCCGGAGGAGCGTATCTCCGCAGAGTTCTGCGCCGCAAATATGTACAGTCTGTCCTCACCGCCGCCGAGAAGCGCCTTAATGGGAGGCAGATACTCGATATACGGAGAGTAAGTATTATAAAGATTCGTTATCTTTTCCGTGTATTCTGCTATCTTACCGTCAGTATCGAAAAGCGAAACGTCAACCGAGTTAAGCTCTCCGATTATCTGCTCTATCTCGGGCAGCGACTTTTCGAGAAACGCAATGTATTCGATCATAAGCGTTGTATTAAAGCCGCCGTCAACCTTGAGCTCTGTGAGCGGATACTGCTTCATAAGCGCGATCATCGGATCAAGCAGGTCTGCCGTACCTCTTTCTGCAATATCTATAAGCTTATTTGCAGATTCAAGCTGGCTTCCCGCAACAGCTCCGAGCGCCTTTGCTGTAAGAGAATCGGGATCAAGGCACTTTTTCAGCTCGGCAAGATTCTTCTTCATAGAGAGCTCGGCGGCCTCAGCCCCGTCAACATCCTTTGCCTTTATGCACTCGAGCACCTGCTTGAGGTCATTTTTCATGCCCTTGGCATACTGCATGATTTCGGTATTGTTGGCGATGCTCTTTAAGCTCGACTTGACTCCTTCGCTTATCTCGGCCTCTCCCGCTTTGACCTGATTGATATATTTAAGTCCGAACAGGCCTCCGACGATCACAAGTCCGAGCATAACGGCGATCGTCGTCAGCCTTACGCGAACAACGTTTATCTCTCCGGATTTTTTCTTTTTCTTCTTTTTCTCTGCCTTTCCCGGCTGCACGAGATGCTCCTCCCCGCTGAATATCTTCTTTCCGCGTGTAAGCTCGTCCTCATGTGTCCCGGCGGCATCGCTGTCAGGCACGGTATATTGTGATTTCATATCTTTTTCACTCATTAATAAAACCTCTGTATGCAATGCAAAAGAAATTACTTTTTCAGGTGCATGGCGTGCTTTGCTTCTTTTTTGCTCCGGTGATTGCGCCGATAACGCATGATATTATCAGCGCCGCTGTCTTAAACAATATCTTTGCATCCAGCAGGAGTGATGCGTTCTCTGCATAGTAAAGCTCCATCTGCTGTCTTTTTCCTCCGGTATAATCGGCGACATCGTGCCCGTAGGACTGCCAGTAGCCCGTCATACCGGGCATAACGGAATAGAGCATCTCCTGCTCTGCCTCCGTATAGTTCACAAGCTCTTCCCTAAGTATCGGGCGCGGGCCGACGATGCTCATTCTGCCCTGAAGAACATTGACGAACTGCGGGATCTCATCGATATACGTCTTGCGGATAAACTTGCCGATCTTTGTGATCCTCGGGTCGTTATCGAGCTTATATTCCTTGACAAACTGCTCATACTCTTCGGGAGAAAGCAGCTTCTCTATCGGCTCGGCGGTATCCTTCATGCTTCTGAATTTGACAACATTGATCTCTTTTTTGTGAATGCCGAGCCTTCTATGGACATAGAAAACGCTTCCTCCGTCCTCTTTCTTTACGAGGACAGAAACGATAAGAAATACGGGAGACAGTACAACAAGCGCTGTCACAGATATAATAATATCAAAAATTCTTTTTAATATGCTATACATCTTTATCCTTTTTTCCGCGTCGATGAGGCGCTCCTCCTGCTGTCGGTCTGTGCACCTAATCGTGCATATCCTATCTATTCTATTAGCATATTATACCACATAAGCACTTGTTTGTACATATTAATTTGCACAAAAAATTCCGATTTTCTCTTAATTATCAAGAATTCGGCCATTAATATTATTTAAAATTTATCATTTTGATTATTTTCGTTACATTTTGCGTTCTAATTATTTGCATTTCGGTTAACGCCGTCTTTCGCACATTTTGCGGTATTATACGCCATTTGCATTCACTTAGTATGTATATAATATTAACAATTTGCAAGAGGAAATACCTGTATGCATTCAAAAGCCCGCCGTGGCTGAGCCGCGGCAGGCCGTGTCGTTGATATTTTTAAGCACCGCGCGGGACATTACACCGTGTCCGTTACTGCCCGGGAATCAGGCTCACCGTCACCGGGAAAGTCTCCTCACTCCGTGCGGCGGCAGCGTCATCTCCTCCCGATGAGGACATACGGCTGACCGTAAACAAAACTGCGGTCATCACAACGGCAACAAGCAGCACACCGATCAGTCTCTTCATTTCCGCACCTCTCTTTCCGATAATAATACGATCGGAGAGGGCAAAATGTTTCACTCTTTTTCAAATAATCCTATAAAAAGCAAAAGGACAGCGCCTCAGCGCTGTCTTTTCACTGTCTGGGAAAATCAGTCGTCAACGATATCGACCGAAATCTTTTTGCCCTTTCTCTGGGCAACGGCCCGCATAAGAATACGGATCTGCTTAACGATCCTACCCTGCCGACCGATGACCTTGCCCATATCGCCGTCAGCAACGCGGACTTCATAGACCGTCTCGCCGTCAGCTTTGCGCTCGGTCACAGAGACCTGATCCGGATGTTCTACCAGGCTCTGCACAATGTAGGTCAAAAGTTCCTTCATGCCGGTAGATACTCCTTATTATGCCTCTGCCTTTTTAAGCAGGCCGCGGACTGTATCGGTGGGCTGTGCGCCGTTCTCGATCCAGTACTTTGCGCGCTCCATATCGACCTTGAGCTTGTCGCTCTCTGCCATAGGATCGTACATGCCTATCTCTTCGATGAAGCGGCCGTCGCGGGGGCAGCGGGAATCAGCAACAACAATGCGGTAGTAGGGAGCCTTCTTTGCACCCATTCTGCGAAGTCTGATCTTAACCATTCTATATTCACCTCCATGTAAATATTCGTATATTACAATCGCCTTTTGCGAATGTAAGCATTTTATCAGAAGCCGAGGCCGCCGAAACCGCCGCCGAAGCCTCCCATGCCGCCCATTGCGCCGAACTTCTTCTGCAACTTCTTCATATTTTTGCCTGAGAGCTGCTTCATCATCGTCTGCATGGCTTCATACTGCTTGAGGAGTCTGTTTACATCTACGACCGATGTGCCGGAGCCGGCCGCGATGCGCTTTTTTCTGCTGCTGTTGAGTACTGAGGGGTTTTCTCTCTCGGAGGGCGTCATCGCGAGGATTATGGCTTCCTGATGAGCCATGGCCTTTTCATCGACCTTTGCTCCCTTCAGCGCCTTCGCATCCAGACCGGGGATCATGCCCGCTATGCTCTCAAGGTCGCCCATGCTCTTGAGCTGAGCCATCTGCTCGAGGTAATCGCTGAGAGTGAAGCGGTTGGATCTGAGCTTTTCCGCAGCCTCCTGAGCCTTCTTTTCATCAAAGCTCTGCTGTGCTTTCTCGATAAGCGTGAGCATATCGCCCATGCCGAGGATACGCGATGCCATTCTGTCGGGGTGGAAGGGTTCGATCATATCGAGCTTCTCGCCCATGCCGACGAATTTTATCGGCTTGCCGGTCGCGGCTCTGATGGATAGTGCCGCGCCGCCTCTTGCGTCACCGTCAAGCTTTGAGAGCATAACGCCCGTGATATCGAGCGCCTCATCAAAGGCGGATGCGGCATTGACAGCGTCCTGACCTGTCATCGCGTCGACAACGAGCATTATCTCTGCGGGTTCAACTGCGGCCTTGATGTTCTTAAGCTCATCCATAAGCTCCTCGTCAATATGGAGGCGGCCTGCGGTATCAAGGAAGACGAGGTCATTGCCGTGCTTCTTGGCGTGTTCCACGGCGGCCTTTGCTATGTCAACGGGGTTCGTCTGCCCCATCTGGAAAACCGGGATATTAAGCTGCGCGCCGACCGTCTCAAGCTGCTTTATAGCGGCTGGGCGGTAGATATCGCACGCTGCGAGAAGCGGGCGCTTGCCCTGCTTGCGCATATAGCCCGCGAGCTTTGCGCCGTTCGTTGTTTTGCCCGCACCCTGAAGGCCGACCAGCATAACAACGCTCGGTGACTTGCTGCCGATGTTTATCTTGCGGTTCTCTCCGCCCATCAGGGCACAGAGCTCCTCATTGACTATTTTGATAACCATCTGCGCCGGAGAGAGAGACTCAAGCACGTCCGCTCCGCATGCACGCTCCGTGACAGACTTCGTAAAGTCCTTGACTACCTTGTAGCTGACATCAGCCTCAAGAAGTGCCATGCGCACCTCGCGCATAGCTTCCTTTACATCGGCAGGGGTCAATCTGCCTTTGCCGCGCAGCTTTTTGAATGCCGCGCTCAGTTTTTCGGATAAGCTTTCAAATGCCATATTAACTCATTCCTGCGAGCGGAGCTCGTCTACTATGCGGATAACTTCTTCGACGGACTTCCCTACCTTGTCGGCAGGCATATCTCTGAGCGCACAGAGCATCGGATAAAGCTCATCGAGCTTCTGCCTTGTGCTCTCGAAGCGGCTTATGAGGCCGGTCTTCTCCTCGGTCTCTTTTAAAAGAGCCTCGGCTCTGCGGATATTATCCCAGACACCCTGGCGCGAAACACCGCACTCCTCGGCTATCTCCGAAAGAGAAAGATCCTCGTTGAAATGCAGGTCATAACACCTGCGCTGCTTTTCCGTCAGCAGTTCGCCGTAAAAATCGAGCAGCATGGACTGCATCAGTCTGTCATCTGCCATGCGAACCGCCTCCTGTCAAGCTTTTTACCTTTGCAGAGTATAGACCTCTTTTTTCTTGCTGTCAAGTATTTTTTCTTGTCAGATAAAATAAATTTTGCATATATCTGCCAAGCTTGGGAAAACTGTTGGATATATCTCATTTTTCGGAGTTTTCTATGGAATTATTTAAAGGCATACCACTCGTTGACGCAGCTTCTCTTGCCAATCACGCGGCATCCGCAGCAAAGCTTTTGCCCGTATCCGGCACGGTATCCTCCGCATCAGTTTCAAAAGCCTTTAAGCGCGTCATGGCTCGGCTTGAAAGCAATATCCGCGCAGTTGAAGGGCGCTGCGGTGATGCCTCCGCTCCCGCAGCCTGCGAGTGGCTCATCGACAACCGCTATCTTGCCGAGCGGGAATACCGCTCGGCTCTCGGCGATCTCAAGGCCTGCGGCGAGCTGAGGGCTTCCGGCGGAGAGGTGCTTATTATCGCGCTCGCGCGAGGTCTTGTCCGCTCGGGTCACGGCAAAGTATCCGAGGAGCGTATCCGCGAATACCTCTCCGGCTTTCAGCGCACCGCCCCGCTCAAGGGCAGAGAGCTCAGAGCGCTTCCCGCCGCGCTGAGATACGCGCTGATCGGCTGTATCTGCGAGGTGTCATCGGAAATGCTGTATTCGGCAGACCTCTCCCCGTACGCCGAGGTGCTTGAGGCGCTTTTCGGTTCTCTCCGCATTCTGCCGGACATTGATTTTGACAAGCTCTTCTCGGACGTGAGCACGTCGAACCGCGTTTTTATGCGCGACCCCACCGGCGATTATCCGCGCATGACGGCGGCGTCGAGGCTCGCTTATCTTCTGCGCCTCGAGAAGCTCGCGGAGCTTGAGGGTAAGGAGGAGTCCCGGCTTGCCGAAAAGCTCATGCTTGAGGCCGAGAGGGACGGCAGGCACATCGGCTTCTATCTGTTCAATGACAGGAAGCCCTCCGGTGGGCTGTATATCGCCTCAAACGTTTTGCTGACAGTGTTTTTCTCTCTGCTTGCTGCCTTCATAACCGAAAGCCCGCTCGCGGGGCTTCTCCTGCTTCTCCCCTCCTCGGAGCTCGTAAAGCGCATTATCGACTGTGCCGTCATCCGCTTTACCGTCCCGCGATCCATCCCTCAGATGGACGTATCTGCCGGCGTTCCCGCCGAGGGCAGAACAGTCTGTGTTATCTCGGCGCTCCTTACCGACGAGGCTGCCGCCCGCGGTGTCGCCGAAAAGCTTGAAGAGCTCAGGCTCGTGTCTAAGACAGAGGGGAAAGAGCTTCTTTTCGGCATTCTCGCCGATTTGCCCTCTGCGGACTGTGTTCACGCCGACGCAGACGCGGCCGTTATCAATGCTGCAACGAATGCGGTAAGCGCGCTGAACCGCAAATACGGCGGAGGGTTTTACCTCTTTACCCGGGAACGCCGCTTTGACGGCGAAAAATACACCGGCTTCGAGCGAAAGCGCGGCGCACTCATCGCGCTTGCTAAGCTCCTTCTCGGCCGCCCCTCGGAGCTCACCGCGTTCGGCGACGGCTCTGCGCTTCACGGCACCCGGTACATTATAACGCTCGACAGCGACACGCGCATTTACCCCGGTGCGGCCGGAAAGCTCATCGGCGCGATGCTCCACCCGCTCTGCCGCCCCGTTATCGATGAAAAAACGCACACCGTCACGTCGGGCTACGGCATAATCCATCCGCGCATCGACACTGAGCTTGCCTCAGCCTGCGCAACTGACTTTGCCCTGATATTCGCCGGCGCGGGCGGCTGCGATCCGTACGGCGCGCTGTGCGGTGAGCTGTACATGGACGCGTTTGATAACGGAGGCTTCTGCGGCAAGGGGATCATAGACGCGCGCGCCCTTTGCGAATGCACCTCTGACTTTCCGGACGGGCTCATCCTCTCGCACGATGCGCTCGAGGGCGCGATACTGCACGGCGGCTATATGGGCGACATTCAGTTTTCTGATGCCTTCCCCTCGCGGCCGCTGAGCTATTTCAAGCGTCTCGGGCGCTGGACACGCGGTGACTGGCAGAATGCGCCCTGGCTTTTACGTCGCGGCAGAGCTCTGCGTGCGATAGACAGATGGCGGCTTTTTGATTCTCTCCGCCGCAGTATGATACCCTTCGCGACTTTTATTGCGATATTTCTCGGCTTTATTCTGCCCGATATAGGCATATCCCTTGCCGCTCTCGCCGCGCTCTGCGCTCTTCTGTGCGAGCTTTTCATATCCGTTGCGGAGCTTCGGCATATGCACGGTCTTCGCCGCTATTCCCGTATGCTTTCAGGCATCGGCGGGGCAATAGTGCGCTGCTTCACGGAGCTTTGGCTCCTGCCGTACAAGGCATACGTCACGCTCACCTCCGCATTGACCTCGCTCTGGCGCATGCTCGTTTCGAAAAAACGCCTGCTTGAGTGGCAGACCGCGGCACAGAGCGATGCATCCCGCGGAGGCTTCGGAAAATATAGCGCCACAATGTGGTTTTCGATAGCAGCCGGACTTGCCGCGCTCATCTTCAGCCGCGTTATAATCGGCCGCTCCGCAGGGCTGATGTGGATTCTTGCCCCTGCTGCCGCCGCTGCTCTCGCTCTGCCCGCTCACTCGGAGAGGACGCTTTCTCCCGCCGACGAAAGGTTGCTGCGCACCCGTGCGGCAGAGAGCTGGAAGTATTTCAGGGAGCTGTCCACAGCCGAGGACAACTATCTCCCGCCCGACAATCTTCAGACCCAACCCCCTATAGGCGCGGCGCACAGGACATCGCCGACGAATATCGGCCTTGCCATGGTGTCTGCCGCCGCGGCCTGCGATATGGGTATCATCTCAAGCGCCGATGCCGCGGAATATATATCCCGCATTGAGGCGGCTATCTCGAAAATGCCGAAGCATATGGGGCATCTTCTGAACTGGTACGACACGCGCACTCTCAAGCCTCTTGAGCCGGAGTTCATCTCCACGGTCGACAGCGGCAATCTATGCGCCTGCCTTCTTGTTGCCGCAAAGGCTGCCGCGGAATACGGGCACCGGGAGCTTGCCGCGAGGCTTGACCGCCATGCCGCGAATATGCGCTTCGACCCTCTTTACGACAAGCGAAAGGGTCTCTTCTATATCTGTTACGACACGGTCAAAGAAAGAGGCGCGGGCGGATGGTATGATCTCATGGCGTCCGAGGCCATGCTCACGAGCTATCTCTCCGTATCTCGCGGCGACGTGCCTGCGGAGCATTGGAAGAAGCTCAGCCGCGCCCAGCTTAAGAAAGACAGCTTCCGCGGCCTTGCCAGCTGGACGGGCACGATGTTCGAATATCTGATGCCGGAGCTTTTCCTGCCGCTCTTCCGCGGAAGCCTCATATACGAAAGCTGCCGCTTCTGCCTCTACTGTCAGCAGCGCCGTATGCCGCCCGGCAAGCCGTGGGGCATGTCCGAAAGCGCGTTCTTCTCGCTCGACAGATCACTCAACTATAAATACAAGGCACACGGCTGTCAGTCGCTGTCGCTTCACACCGGCATGGATAATGACACCGTCATCTCTCCTTACAGCAGCTTTCTTGCCCTAGCCGTTGACCCCGTCAGCGCCGTCGGAAATCTCAAAAGGCTTCAGCACTTCGGAGCGCTCGGTCGGTACGGTTATATAGAGGCGATAGATCTCACGCCCGGAAGATGCCGCTCGGAATACGGAGAGCGCGTGCACTGCAGCATGGCGCACCACGTCGGCATGAGCATCATTGCCGCGGCAAACTGTCTATGCGAAAAAAGCATCGTCTCGCGCTTTATGTCCGTCCCGTATATCGCCGCCCACACGCTTTTCCTGCAGGAGCAGCTGCCCGACAATGCCGCCGTTCTCCCGGAGCAGACGGCGCTCCGCCCCGAAAGGTCGCAATCTCAGTCGCGCTGGGAGCGGCACGGGATAAATGACGATGCCGGGTCCGCGTGTCTGCTCTCCAACGGAGTATATAATATTATGTTTACTTCTTTATGTAAATCTTCCTCGTCTCTCCGCGATACAGCCGTTTATAACTCAAGCATGAGCACGTATCTCAACGGCCGCCCGCTCTTTCCCGGCGCCGTCGAAACGTGGAGCTATGCCGAGGACAAATGCAGCTTTCGCGGCAATATCGGCGGAATATCCTGCGAATTATCGGCAGGCTGTGCCGCGGGAGACTGGGGCGAATTCCGCGTCTTCAAGCTGTACTCTAAGGACCGCGCCATTGCCGATATTGCTGTCGACTTTATTCCGATCCTCGCCCCATTTACTGATTATGTTAACCATTGCGCATATTGGAGGCTCGGGCTTTATGCCTTTGAAGAAGACGGAAAGCTTCTCGTCCGCCGCGTGGAAAAGGGCTCTCAGCGTGAGCTGTGGCTGTGCGTTGCCGCCTCTCTGCCCGCAAGCTTTGCGGCCGACGAGAGCAAAAGTCCGGGCTGGCTTCTCAACCCGCATATAACAGTCAGCGCGTCCGTGCCGTTAAACGGTGTCGAGGAAAACACGCTCGTTCTCGCGATAAGCCTCGCGAATGACAGGCACGGTGCCGTCGCGGCGGCAGAAAGAATACTTGTCTCCGGCGATACCGATGCCGGCAATATGCTCGGCGCGGCGGCGTCAAAGCTCGGAATGTCAAACGCCGAGATAAGCGCGTCCTTCGACATGCTTCCCGATATTCTGAGTCCCCGTATCTCCGCCGCCCCGCCTAAGAGTGCGCTTTGGGAGTACGGTATCTCGGGTGATCATCCTATTATATCGTGCCGTCTCGATGCCTCCGAGGCTGAAAAGCTTGCTGCAAGGTTCTGCCTTCTGAAGGCCTGCGGCGTTGATACAGACCTTGTCTATCTCACGGACAGCATAGGCGAGTATTCTCAGCCCGCGCGCCGCAGGATAGAGGCGCTTGTCTCAAAATGGGGGCTTGACGCACTCGTGAATGCTCCCGCGGGGATCCACTTCGTGCCGCTTCGTGCGCTGCCTGCCGTCTCGGCGCGAAGCGCGGTCTGCATCGGCTCGGAGAAAACGGCTGCGTCCCCGCTCAAATTGCCGCCCGCGGGAAAAGCGCGTTCCCGCTCCTGTCCCGAATACACCTCCGGCACGGGCTATTTCAGATTCACCGTGAAAAACAGTCTTCCCGCAAAGCCATGGCAGAACATTCTCACGAACGGGCGCTTCGGCTATATTGCGGCCGAATGCGGCACGGGCTATATGTGGCTCGATAATGCCCGCGAGAGGGCGCTCACTCCCCCGCCGACTGACGAAACCGCCGTT
>DCGN01000162.1:0-9435 GCA_002315275.1 Clostridiales bacterium UBA1777 | reverse complement strand
GCGGTGCGGAGTCGCTCTGGATAGAGCTCAATTCCATCCCGTACAGTCTGTTTGCCGCCAACGACGGTCTGCCCTGCACCGTCTCCTATTACCCCGGACGCACCGTATGGCGCAAGGATCTCGGCGGCTTCATCGTCGAAACGGAGTGCTTCATTCCCGATAATGTCAACGCAAGAGTATTCGTCATACGCGGTCTTCAGGGCAAAAAGCTCTTCTGGTCGCTCTCTCCGACGTATCCCGAGAGCGCGGAAATGTCGGAAGAAGACGGCTGCTTCTCGATAAAATACGGCGAGTACGGCGGTGAAGCTCTGCGCATCTGCTCGAGCGGGCAAACGGAATATTCCTCTGCCTTTGTTCCCGCCGCAATGCTCGCTGAGATATCCGCCGCGGCTGTGACCGTTCTCGCCGCGGGCTGCTGTCCTGCAGGCGAGCTCATCGCCCTCTGCTCTCCCGATGCTATTTATTCGCATCTGCCGAGGCGTTGGAACGATATCCTCACGCGCTTTTCGATGCGCTCGGAGCATAAGCCGCTCGACAGATATATGAACTGCTGGTGTGTCTTTCAGACGGTCGCCTGCCGCCTTGAGGCGCGCACGAGCCTGTATCAGCAGGGCGGGGCATACGGCTTCCGCGATCAGCTGCAGGATGCGGCAAACCTGCTTCTGATAAACTCCTCCTATCTGCGCGAAAGGATACTCGACTGCTGCCTCCATCAGTATTCCGAGGGCGATGTGATGCATTGGTGGCACGGCGAAAAGGGGCTTCGCACGCGCTGCTCTGACGATCTTCTATGGCTTGTATGGGCGCTTTGCCGATACGTTGAGGCAACGGGAGATGAGTCACTTTGCCGTGAGAGGGTTCCCTACGCCGTCTCTCCCCCGCTCTCCGACACCGAGCACGACAGATACGAATCCCCCTCTCGCGGAGAAAGTGCGAGCGTTTTTGAGCATGCGAAGGCCGCGCTCGAAAGATGCATCCTCCGCGGCTTCGGAGCGCACGGTCTGCCGTATATCGGAGGAGGCGATTGGAACGATGCCATCAATAAGGCCGACGGCGAGAGTCTTTGGCTCGGATGGTTCTTCTCCCTCTGCGCAGAGGACCTTGCCTCGCTTTCCGAAAGGCTGAAGGAGCCGTGCTCGGAGCGGTATGTGGAGTTTTCGTCACGCGTTCGCAAAAGCGCGGAAAAGTGCTTCAACGGGCAATTTTATCCGCGCGGCTATCTTGCGGACGGCTCTCCGCTCGGCGGGAGCACCCGCATCGATTCGGTTTCGCAGTCGTGGGCGGCATTCTGCGGTGCCGACAACGCGGGCACGGCTGTTTATGCCGCTCTTTCACGCCTCGTTGACAGGCAAAACGGCCTTGTCCGCTTGCTTTGGCCTCCGTTTTCGCCGGACGAGCCGTCTGTCGGCTATATTTCCTCCTACGGTCAGGGCATCCGCGAAAACGGCGGGCAGTACACTCACGGCGCGATATGGCTTGCCATAGCGTGCTTCCGCCTTAACCGTCCCGATGACGGATACCGTATCCTCGAAATGCTCCTCCCCGAAAACCGTGATCTCTCCGTTTATCTTGCCGAGCCTTTTGTGCTCCCCGCAGATGTGTGCTCGCTCGGCGCTCATACTGGCGAGTCCGGCTGGACGTGGTATACCGGCTCATCGGGCTGGTATTTCCGTGCCGTCACGGAGTATATGCTCGGCCTCAGGCTGCGAAACGGCAGGCTCACCGTAAGCCCGTGTCTTCCGGGCTGTATGGACGGCTTTGAGGCGCGTTGGTGCGGCAGGCATATATCTGTTGAGTGCGGCAGGATAAGAGTTGACGGCGTTGCGTATCACGGCGAGGAGCTTTCTCCCGTTTCATAAGGAATAATAAGCCTTTGTTCAGCGTTTATTCATCAAATACCCCCTATCTTTTTCGAGCATTAGATGGTATAATTATGCTGAATAATAATCGGAGGTGTCATATGGAAATCACCCGCCGCGAGATACTCAACGGAGTATGGCTGAACCATCTCCATTCCGACAAATTCAAAACCGCCTGCGCCTCGCTCACGCTGCTCACTCAGCTTGACAGAGAAACGGCCGCTATGAACGCTCTTCTCCCGCCCGTGCTGCACCGCGGCACAGCCGATTATCCCGACATGGAGGCGCTCTCCGCAAGACTTGACGAGCTTTACGGCACGGCCATCGAGCCTACCATACGCCGCATCGGAGAGATACAGTGCCCCGGCTTTTTCGCAAGCATCCCAGAGGATGAGTTTCTTCCCAAGGGCGAGAGCGTGCTTCAGAGCGCGATAGAGCTGATGTGCAGCATGCTCATCTCTCCGAATACGCGCGGCGGCCTGCTTCTTCCTCAGTATGTGGACGATGAACGCGAAAAGCTGCTTGACCTTATCCGCAGCCGCATAAACGATAAGATCGGCTATTCCGTATGGCGCTGCATAGAGTCGATGTGCTGCTTCGAGCCCTACGGTATAAACAAGCTCGGCAGCGAGGAGGATGTGAGCAACATCCGCTATAAAAAGCTTTCGAAGTACTACAGAGAGCTTCTGCAGACAAGTCCGATTGAGCTATTCTATTGCGGCCGCGCCGATGCCGACAAGGTCGCCGATATATTCCGCGATGCGCTTGCGACGCTTCCGCGCGCCGAGATAAACTACGATATCGGCACGGAGGTCCGCATGAACTCCGTTGAGGAGCAGCCTCGCTATGTCGAGGAGGAGCTCGATGTCTCTCAGGGCAAGCTTGTAATGGGCTTCCGTCTCGGCGATTGTATGGATGAGCCCGACAAGGCCGCGCTGAACGTCTTTAACGCGATCTTCGGCTCGGGCACAAATTCGAAGCTGTTTGTAAACGTCCGCGAGAAGAAGAGCCTGTGTTACTTTGCAAGCTCCATTCTCGACGTGCACAAGGGTGTGGCCTTTGTCGCCTCCGGGATCGACTTTGACAATTTTGAGGTCACCCGCGATGAGATCCTCGCCCAGCTTGCCGCCGTCGCCCGCGGCGAGATATCGGACGAGGAGCTGAGCAGCGCCAAGGCCTGCGTAGCATCTGACCTCCGCTCCGCGCTTGACAGCCCCGGTGAGCTTGAGGGCTTCTACCTCGGCCAGATACTTGACGGTCTTGATTTCGGCCCGCAGGAGCTTGCCTGCCTCGTTGAGGACGTCTCGAAGGAGGACGTTGCCGCCATCGCCGCCGGCGTGGAGTGCGACCTTATATATTTCTTGAAAGGCAGCGGAGAGTCCGCTGATGAGGCCGAAGAAGAATGACAGATATTCTTTCCCGCAGCTATGATAACATCGGCGAGAGGGTCTGTTCCGCCGTGCTGAGCAACGGCCTGCAGATCAGAATAGTCCCCAAGCCGGGCTTCAAAACGAGCTACGCCGTCTTCGCCGTAAACTACGGCGGCGCCGCAGTCCGCTATGAGCTGGACGGTGTGAAATACGATACGCCCGCAGGCGTCGCCCATTTTCTCGAGCACAAGATGTTCGATCTTCCCGGCGGTGACAGCGCCATGGCCATCATGACCTCTAACGGTGCCGACCCCAACGCGTTCACCTCGTCCGATATGACGGCGTATTATTTCGAGTGCACCGATAATTTCAACGAAAATCTGAAAATGCTCCTCCACTTTGTCACAACGCCGTACTTCACTCCCGAGACCGTTGAGAAGGAGCAGGGCATTATCGGGCAGGAGATAAGCATGTGCGAGGATAACCCCGGCATCACGCTCTATTACAATCTTCTGAAGATGCTTTACGATCATCACCCGTTCAGAGACAAGGTCATCGGCACGGTCAGCAGCATCGCCACGATAACCGATGAAACGCTCTATTCCTGTCACAGCAGCTTTTACACGCCCGCCAACATGGTGCTCTGCGTCGAGGGGGACGTTGACCCCGAGGCAGTCGTCAGGATAGCAGAGGCCGAGCTTTGCAGCGAAAGCTCCCCCGTTCCCTCCCCGGATTACGGTGAGGAGGAAAGCCTTCTGCCCGTTGAAACGCGGCACTGCGAGGAAGCCGAGATCTCCGCTCCGCAGTTTTACATCGGCGCGAAGTTCCGCCCCGAAAAAGGCGGCAAAGCTCAGCTGCGTCAGCGTCTCGTCTCCCAGCTTGCGCTGCGTGTCATGGTCGGCACCTCGTCAAGCTTTTACACCTCGCTTTACGCGAGCGGCCTTCTGAACAGAGACTACGAGTATGAGGCTGACTATTCCGCCCACACGGGCACGGTCATAATCGGCGGCGAGAGCAAGGATCCCGAGGCCGTTCTCTCGGCGCTTTCCGAAACGGTCGAGGCGGTCCGTGCAAACGGTCTTGATGCCGAGGCCTTTGAAAGAGCAAAGAAGGCGTCCTTCGGTTCAAGGCTCAGAGCGCTCGAGGATTTCGAGAGCGTATGCATCTCCTGCGTCACGGGCATCTTCAACGGCTACGAAGCGCTTGACTCTCTTGCCGAGCTTGACTCCGTCACTATTGAAGAGTGCAATGCCTTTATATCCGATACTCTCGCCCCGGAGCGAATAGCAATGTCGGTGATTACGCCGAAAAGGAGTTGACTCATGGAAACAACAGTGATTGACACGATACAGCGCGGCTCGGCAATAAGCTTCCCGATGCTCGGAAATTTAACGATCGACCCTCCCGCAAGCTTTGAGCTTTTCGGGAAAACGATTTATTTCTACGGTGTGTTTATCGCGCTCGGATTTATCCTCGGCATACTGTATATCAGCCACAACAGCCGCCGCTACGGGCTGGATTCCGACACGATATACGATATCATCATCTGGATCATCCCGTTTTCGATAATCGGCGCAAGACTGTACTTCGTGCTCTTCCGTCTTGATGATTTTATCACCCGCCCGCTTGACATCATCAAGATCTGGGAAGGCGGCCTCGCGATCTACGGAGGAGTGATAGCAGGTGTGCTCGTGACAATTCTCTTCTGCAAAAAGCGCAGGATACCTATCGCCGCGATGCTCGATGCTCTCATCTGCGGCCTTCTGATCGGTCAGATTATCGGCCGCTGGGGCAACTTTATGAACCGCGAAGCCTTCGGCGCACCGACAGATATCTTCTGCCGTATGGGCCTCATCGCGAAGGACGGCACTACCATCTACGTTCACCCCACGTTTCTCTATGAAAGCCTATGGAACCTTGTCCTGTTCGTCTTCATCGGCATATTCGTCCGTAAGGGCAAGCGCAAATATGACGGGCAGGTAGCTCTGATATACTTCTTCTGGTACGGCATCGGAAGAACATGGATAGAGGGGCTCCGCACTGATTCTCTCTACATAGGCAGCACGGGCATACGCGTCTCTCAGGTGCTGTCAGCAGCGCTCGCCGTCGCTTCGCTCGTCATTATGATCATCATGGCAAAGAGATCCCCCGCGCCCGAAAAGCTTTTCGTAAACAGGCAGGCTCAGTCCGATAAGCCTGCGGAAGATAACCCGTCCGGCAGCGCGGAAGCTGCCGCAGAAGAAACAAACAATACCAAGGAGGAAAAATAACAATGGCAGATTACAAAGACATTATCGCAGGTACTCTCAACGCACTCAGCGGCAAGGTAAAGGAAGTCGCTCAGAGCGGCACCGTCCGCGGCATCTATGAGCAGGGTGCTTCCAGAGCAAAGGCCTTCGGCCAGCTTGCAAAGCTCACTCTCTCGATCAACGGAGATACCGAGGAGCTCAAGCGCGTTTACATTGAGATCGGCAAGCTCTACTACGAGCAGGCCAAGGATGCTCCCGAGGGCTTCTTCGCTCCCCTTTTCAGCCAGCTTGAGTCCATCAAGGCCGATATCGCCGACAAGCAGGCTCAGATTGACGAGCTCAAGGCTCAGGCCACCGAGGCCTCCGCTCCCGATATCGATGTCGAGGTAACGGACTTTGATTCCGTCGTCGATGCCACCGAGCAGGACGGCAGGAACGAGGAGTAATTCCGGTCAAAGCGGCAAAAAGCGCGGTACCCTTCATTTTTGGGTATCGCGCTTTCTTTAAGCTTTATTTACTTTTTGAGGAAGCTGACAAACGCGACCGCGATTATTGCGCAGTCGATAATGGTAGCTCCTATCAGAACCGCAAGTGCGCCGCCTGAAATTATAGCCATATTCTCTGCCTCCTTATATCCAACCGAGGAATGCGCAGATCACAATGAGGATCGCATCAAATCCAAGTATGCCTCCGACGACAGCAGCTGACTGCTTGACCGTCGGTCTGTCATAAACGTAGAATGCTGCGGAGAAGAACGGCAGATAGCCGATGAGCCACAGTATCCACGGGCAGCTTCTCTGCCAGAAGGCCCACTCCCATGTGAGTATGCCGCAGTAGTTGAGGAAGCACTCGATGAGAACCGCCACGGTTGTCAGCACGAGGCAGAAGAACACGCGGTTGTTGATGCCGAGTATCTTTTGCTTTCTGTCCTCCGGCAGCATCAGGCAGGATTCAATGCCGAGCAGCAGGAACATAAAGGATATCTCGATGTTGTAGCCTATCATAATGAGGAACGAAGTCTGACCCGCAAACATTCCTCCGATGCTCGGTGTGCCCCATACGGGAGCATAGCCGCTGATAAAGCATATCATAGAGTTCCAGATCTCGTTGAAGATGTCAACTCCCCAAAGGGCGAAGCCTGCCAGAACTATCTTATAATGCTTCTGGCTGAGCTCTTTGGAAACGATGTACATCACGATCAGAAGGATCGGTATCATGTACCACTGGAATGTCTGCTGGGGCTTGCGAAGGATCTCTAACGCGGATTGAGTGTACTCGGAAAAGCCTGTCATTTTCATTCCCCCAATGTATTAAATTTTCCGTAAAAGGCACTCGCCTCTTATTGCTTTGATATTATCACTTTTCTCCCGCTTTGTCACGGAAAAGATTCATCCTCTTGTGGTGGCAAGCTTTCTCTGCCTCGCGAAATATTCGTGCAGCTCTTCGGTGGCAAGCGCCATCTTCGTCACGGCAAAATCGTCTCCGTGCGGATATATGTAGAAGGTGTCCTTGAGCGTATTCAGATCGACGCAGTCTCCGAACTTTCCGAGATACTCGTACTCTATATGGCAGGAGTACAGCTCGTTCGGATGCTTGTCCATCCGGAAATCTCCGTATCTGCCCGTGCCGCTCAGATGGAAGCCGTCCATCCCGTGGATGAGCTTTCCGTCGCCGATGCGGATGTATTTTTTCGCATTCGGGAGCGAATCTACATGGCAGTCAAGCTCGGTGTGGTATTCGCCGCTTTCGACCTCTCTGCGCACCTCGCTTCTCTCCCACTCGTACCAGTCCGGAATATGGGCAAACTCCGTATTTCCGCTTTCAGCCTCGAGCTCGCCGAGCTCGTTCATGTTCCAGCGCTTGCCGCATTCCCCGCAGTACAGCTCCGTTCCCTTCGTTGCCATGCGGAACTCCTTTCCGCAGGCAGGGCACTTATAGAGCACCTTGTGCAGCCCCTCCGCTCTGAAGGGCTCGGTTATCCTTATTCCGTTGTCCTTCTGCCATGCAAAGTCATCGTAGACGAATTCTCTGCGTATGGCAGCATTGACCTCATCGGTGGAAGCGTTTTCAAGCTCCTCAGCCGTATAAAGCTGCGTCATCTTTGCCTTGGTATAAGGCAGGTGCCGCTTTTTAAGATTCCAATACGGTGAAACTATATGGTTTCCGTTGCATATAAGCGTTACTACGGGAACCTTCATCGCCTTGCACATGCTGCCGAGCGAGTCGGGCAGGACGGCCGTCGTGCCGCAGAGAGAATATCTCGCCTCTGGATAGAGCACGAGCACATCGCCGTTCAGGCAAACGCGCTTTATCTGCTTTATAAGCGTCAGGTCATTCGTAAACTTGCGCTTGCAGATGCCTCCCGCGTTGCGCAGGAGCCACTCTCTGCCGATAAACCCGTCGATCGCGATGATATAGTTCGCTCTGGCTGGGAATATCGCCTTTGTAGCCACCTTGAAATCGAAGAAGGAGTTGTGGTTGCAAAGGAGGATATACGGAGGCTTCAAGCCCTCGCAGTTCACCTTCTCTATCTCGGTGTGCTGCTTGTGCACGTCCGGCAAGGTAAGCGCCCATATAACAGGCCGCAAAAACTGCCGCTGCCTTATGGGAGGCGCCTTCATATCAAACCGTTTGAAATTATCGTCCATATATCTCTCTCCTAAGGAAAGCCATTTTCAAAGTAGTTAATACTATACCACAGGAGTTTATTTCTTGTAAAGATTATTTCAAAAATTTCAACAAAAAAAGAGCTGCCCAAACGGACAGCCCCTTAATATATTCGTATTCCCGAGGGATTACTTGCCCATGTTCATCTGGGCAGCGACTTCTGCTGCGAAGTCCTCTTCCTTCTTCTCGATGCCTTCGCCCTTTATAAAGTGAACGGCATTGACGAACTTGACCTTGCCGCCGAGCTGCTTTGCAGCGTCAGCGATGTAGCCCTCAACGGAGCCCTTGAACAGGTCGGAGCGGACGAACTCCTGCTGGAGCAGGCAGACGTCTTTGAAGAATGCGTTGAGCTTGCCGGCTGCTGCTTTCTCCTTGATTGCTGCGGGCTTGGAAGCCATCTTGGGGTCATTGTCCATGAGAGCAACCTGAACGGCGACCTCGTGGTCAATGTCTTCCTGAGGAACAAGGGACTTGTCCCAGTACTTGGGGTTCATAGCAGCGATCTGCATAGCAATGTTCTTGCCGATCTCGGTAGCATCGCAGCCCTCGACCTCGAGGTTGACGAGAACACCGTGGGTGCCGCCTGCGTGAACGTAAGCGACGGAGGTGTTTTCCGCAAAGCGGACGAAACGGCGGATCTGAAGGTTCTCGCCAATGGACATGACCTTCTCGGGCATGGTCTCGGAAACGGTGAGATCCTTGCCGGGGTACTTGCAGTTCATAAGAGCGTCAACATCTGCGGGGTCATCCTTGAGAACGACAGTGCAGATATCCTTAACGAATGCCTTGAACAGGTCGCTCTTTGCGCAGAAGTCGGTCTCGCAGTTAACTTCCACAACAGCGCCTGCGCCGCACTCGGAGCAAACAGCGGCGTATGCCATGCCTTCTGCAGCAATGCGGCCGGCCTTCTTAGCAGCCTTTGCAAGGCCCTTCTCGCGCAGCCAGTCAACTGCCTTGTCCATATCGCCGTCGGTAGCAACAAGGGCCTTCTTGCAGTCCATCATGCCGACGTTGGTCATCTCGCGGAGCGTCTTAACATCCTGAGCGGTAAATGCCATAGTATAAATCCTCCTATAATAATCTTAAAAAAGGGGGAGATCCGCTCCCCCTTTAAGTGTTTAATTACTCTTCGACGGGAGCTTCGACAGCTTCTGCCTCAGCCGCGGTCTCGGGCTCATTGTCAGCGCCCTGACGGCCTTCCTGAACAGCGTTTGCCATGGTGGCAGCGATCAGGCGGATAGCGCGGATAGCGTCATCGTTTGCGGGGATAACATAGTCGACCTCATCGGG
>DCGN01000013.1 GCA_002315275.1 Clostridiales bacterium UBA1777 | reverse complement strand
TAATAAAAAACAGTTGACAGATATGTTATGAAATGTTAAAATAGATGCAAGATGTTAAAAAACCACGCTCAAGCGCGAGAACATAACATTTTCAAGAATCAAAGATAACATTTTTGGAGGATTTTTATTATGGCAAGTGCAGTACTTATGCCCAAGGCCGGTATTTCAGTCGAGAGCTGCATCATCGGCACATGGAAGAAAAAGCCCGGCGACACCGTCGCTATGGGAGAGATCCTTTTTGACTACGAGACCGACAAGGCCACCTTCGATTGCGAGTCCACCGCAGAGGGTACTCTTCTTGAGTGCTTCTACAAGGACGGCGACGAGGTCCCCTGCATGCTTCCCGTTTGCGCAGTCGGCACCCCCGGCGAAGATGTTTCCGCTATCCGCGCCGAGAGCGGCGCTTCCGGCACAGCAGCTCCCGCAGCAGAGGCAGCCCCCGCAGCAGCAGCCGCAGCTCCCGTAGCTGAGGCAGTCGTTGCGACCGGCAAGGCCGGCGGCGACATGAAGATATCCCCCAGAGCTCAGAACATGGCTAACGATATGCACCTCGATGCATCCGCGGCTACCCCCACCGGACCGGACGGCAGAGTTATCGCACGCGACATCGAGCGCCTCGCAGCCGACGGCAGAACCGGCAGCGGCATCGGCGGCCGTACCTTCGGCGAGACTGCAGCTCCCGCAGCAGCAGCCGCAGCTCCCGCAGCAGATGCAGAGCCCGAGTATGTTGACGAGAAGTTCACCAAGATCCGTAAGGTCATCGCTTCCTCTATGATGGGCTCCCTCCAGGGCATGGCACAGCTCACCAATATGCACTCCTGCGACGCTACCCAGCTCAAGGCTCTCCGCAAGCTCTACAAGGAAAAGGGCGAGGAGCTCGGCCTCAGCGGTATCTCCATCAACGACATTATCCTCTACGTCGTTTCCAGAACGCTTCTCTCTTACCCCGACCTCAACGCCAACCTCATCAACGGCGACACTATGCGCCGCTTCAAGCACGTTCACCTCGGTGTCGCAGTTGACACTCCGCGCGGCCTGATGGTTCCCACCATCTTCAACGCAGATCAGAAGACCCTTCTCCAGATCTCCAAGGAAGCAAAGGATCTCGCAGCCCGCTGCAAGACCGGCAGCATCAGCCCCGACCTGCTCACCGGCGCAACCTTCACCATCTCCAACCTCGGCTCTCTCGGCGTAGAGAACTTCACCCCGATCATCAATCCTCCTCAGACCGGTATCCTCGGCGTCTGCGGTGTTGTTGACAAGGTTCGCCGCGGCAAGGACGGCGGCATAGAGCTCTATCCCTCCATGGGTCTTTGCATCACTTACGACCACAGAGCAGTTGACGGTGCTCCCGCATCCCGCTTCGTCAATGACCTCAAGAAGAACCTCGAGAATATTATGCTGACTCTCGCATTCTAAGAGTTATTTATAGGGAGAATATTTACATGAGCGAATTATTTGATGTTATAGTTATCGGCGGCGGCCCCGGCGGATACAGAGCTGCAGAGCGCTCCGCACAGGGCGGCAAGAAGACTGCCATATTCGAGCAGCGCGCATTCGGCGGCACCTGCCTCAACGAAGGCTGTGTCCCCAGCAAGACCCTCCTCAAGTCCGCAAAGATCTACACCGATGCCCGCGACGCAGGCCTCTACGGCGTAAGCGCGGAGAACGTCAAGATGGATCACAAGGCAGTCATCGAGAGAAAGAACAAGGTCCGCAAGACTCTCGTTTCCGGTGTCGGCGCAAGCATGAAGGCCAACAAGGTCACCGTTGTAAAGCAGCACGGCGTTATCACCGGCAAGACCGCTAACGGCTTCGCGGTCAAGGCAGAGGACGGCACCGAGTACGAATGCCGCAACCTCATCATCGCTACCGGCGCAACCGCGATCGTTCCCGGCATCCCCGGCGTCAAGGAAGGCTATGAGAAGGGCTTCGTCATTACCAACAAGGAAGTCCTCGATCTCGAAGAGGTTCCCGGCCGTATGGCTATCATCGGCGCAGGCGTTATCGGCCTCGAGATGGCTTCCTACTACACCGATGCGGGCTGCAAGTGCACCATCATCGAGCTGATGGACAAGGTCGCAGGCGCAATGGACAAGGAGCTTTCCACCTCCCTCCAGAAGGATCTGGAAAAGAAGGGTGTTGTATTCCACCTCAGCAGCAAGGTAACCAAGGTCACCGACAATGCAGTCGAGTTCGAGTGCGGCGGAAAGACCGAGTCCGTTCCCGCTGACAAGGTCCTCATGGCCATCGGCCGCAAGGCAGCTGTTGACAAGGTCGGTCTCGAGAATATCGGCCTCTACATTGAAAACGGCGCCGTCGTTACCGACGAGCATCTTTGCACCAACGTTCCCGGTGTTTACGCTATCGGCGATATAAACGGCAAGGTCATGCAGGCTCACACCGCATACCGCGAGGCAGAGGTCGCAGTTCATCACATGCTCGGCGTTCGCGACTGCATCCGCTACGACACCATCCCCTCCGTCGTTCACACCGGTTCCGAGGCAGCAGCCGTCGGCGAGACTGAGGAATCCGCAAAGGCAAAGGGCATGGACGTCAAGGTTCTCAAGCTCTCCATGCGTTACTCCGGCCGTTTTGTCGCTGAGAACGAAGGCGGCGACGGTATCTGCAAGATCGTTGTCAACAAGAAGGATCGCACCGTTGTCGGCGTCCATATGTTCGGCACCTTCGCAGCAGAGATGATCGGCTCCGCTATCATCATGGTCGAGAGCCACTGGCCCGTAGACGATTTCAAGGAGATCGTATTCCCGCATCCCACCGTCAGCGAAGTCATGCACGACACGCTGTCCCTCATGTGATAAATGATATAAGGAGATAGAATTATGCCTAAAGAGTTATATATCGATCCTAATTTTATAAGAGCACCCGGCAAGATCGAGTTTGAAGACATTCCCGTAAACGTCTACAACAAGACCGTTTCCGAGGAGCGCGCAAATATCGGCGATGACAACCTCGTCCGCATCTACAGAGACATGACCATCCTCCGCGAGTTCGAGTCCATGCTCAACCAGATCAAGGTTCAGGGCCTTTACAACGGCGTTAAGACCACTTACCCCGGCCCCGCTCACCTCTCTCTCGGCCAGGAATCCGCAGCTGTCGGCGAAGCATACCTGCTCGACACCAATGACTGCATCTTCGGTTCCCACAGAAGCCACAGCGAGATCCTCGCAAAGAGCCTTTCCGCTATCCAGAAGCTCGACGATCAGGAGCTCATGAGCATCATGGAAGGCTTCCTCGGCGGCAAGATCCTCAAGGCTCTTGACAAGGTCTACAAGGCAAAGGACACCAAGGACCTCGCCATCCACTTCCTGCTTTACGGCACGCTCTCCGAGCTCTTCGCACGCGAGAACGGCTTCCACATGGGTCTCGGCGGCTCCATGCACGCATTCTTCCTCCCCTTCGGCGTTTATCCCAACAACGCTATCGTCGGCGGCTCCGCTCCTATCTCCACCGGCGCTGCTCTCTTCAAGAAGGTCAACGAGAAGAACGGCATCGTTGTCTGCAACATCGGCGACGGTTCCATCGGCTGCGGCCCCGTTTGGGAAGCAATGAACTTCGCTTCCATGGATCAGTTCCGCACCCTTTGGGGCGAAAAGGGCGGTCTGCCTCTCGTATTCAATATCTTCAATAACGGCTACGGCATGGGCGGCCAGACCCGCGGCGAGACCATGGCATATGACTTCGTCGCACGTATCGGCGCAGGCATCAGCCCCACTCAGCTCCATGCAGAGCGCGTATGGGGTCACAATCCTCTTGCAGTTATCGACGCTTACAAGCGCAAGAAGGAGATCCTCGCAAACGGCGAAGGCCCTGTCCTTCTTGACGTTCTCACTTACCGCCTCCTCGGCCACTCCACCTCCGACCAGAACGCATACCGTTCCAAGGAAGAGATGGAAGCATGGGCAGCCATCGATCCGTGCATCGTCTACCGCAAGGATCTCGTCGATGCAGGTGTTGCAGCTGACAGCGCATTCGATGACATCTGGGCAGAGACCCGCGAGCGCATGACCAAGATCTGCGAGTGGGCTTCCGACACCACCGTTTCCCCCTACTGCGACTTCGACAAGGACAACGGCATTATCGAGCGCATGATGTTCTCCAACGGCCACGTTGAGAATATGCCCTCCGATAAGGAAGCCGAGGTCCTCATCCCCAAGGAAGAATGCAGCCGCGTAAAGCAGATCGCCGGCAAGGAGCGCTTCTGGATGAAGGACGGTCAGCCCGTTTCCAAGATGAAGACCTACAATATCCGCGATGCTATCTTTGAGCCTCTGGTGGATAAGTTCTATTCCGATTCTACCCTCGTCGCTTACGGCGAAGACGTCCGTGACTGGGGCGGAGCATTCGCAGTTTACAGAGGCCTTGCAGAGTGCGTCTCCCGCAAGCGTCTGTTCAACTCTCCTATTTCCGAGGCAGCCATTGTCGGCTCCGCTGTCGGTTATTCCATGATGGGTGGCCGCGTTGTTGCCGAGCTCATGTACTGTGACTTTATCGGCCGCGCCGGTGACGAAGTCTTCAACCAGATGTCCAAGTGGCAGTCCATGTCCGCAGGCATCCTGAAGATGCCCATGATCCTCCGCGTTTCCATCGGCTCCAAGTACGGCGCACAGCACTCTCAGGACTGGACCGCTCTCTGCGCACACGTTCCCGGCCTGAAGGTCTGCTTCCCCGCAACTCCTTACGAGGCAAAGGGTCTCATGCAGGCAGCTCTCAACGGCACCGACCCCGTTGTCTTCTTCGAGAGCCAGCGTATATACGATAAGGGCGAGCAGTTCCACGAGGGCGGCGTACCCACCGAGTCCTACGAGCTCACCATGGGCGATGTCGATGTTATCCGCACCGGCAAGGATGTCACCATTCTCACCATCGGCGCAACCCTTTACAGAGCTGTTGAAGCAGCTGATATGCTCAAGGAAAAGTACGGCCTCGAGGCTGAGATCATCAACATCTGCTCCCTCGTTCCTCTGGACTACACCAAGATCGTTGAGTCCGTCAAGAAGACCGGCCGCGTAGTTCTCGCTTCCGACGCCTGCGCAAGAGGCTCCTTCCTGAACGACGTTGCTCAGAACATTACCAACCTCTGCTTCGACTTCCTCGATGCACCTCCCTGCGTTGTCGGCGCAAAGAACTGGATCACGCCTCCTTACGAGTACGACAAGTACTTCTTCCCCCAGGCCGAGTGGATCCTCGATGCTATCCATCAGAACATTCTGCCTCTCAAGGACTATGTTCCCACTCAGAGCTATACCGCAGTAGAAAAAGAGCGCCAGGCAAAGCTCGGTGTCTGATATCTGCTGAAAAGACAATAAATGATCCCCGAAGACCGAAAGGCCTTCGGGGATATTTGCGTATTTGATACGGGAATCTCACATTCCGAGCGATTCGTTGATAAGTATTACCTCGGTCTCCGTGCTGCCCATGGGTGCCCAAAGAACCAAAAGCCCGTTGCAGATGCGATCCTTCGAGCGGCAGTCGTGGCACACGCCGTCTGTCTTGCAGGGAGTTTTCTTCGCCTCGAAGCGGCGGCAGTTCTGCACCGCGGCAACATTGCGCGCGCGGTCAAGCGCGGTGTGAAAATCGGGCGAGATCTTATTAACACCCGCGACGATATACAGCTTTTTATGGCCGAAGGTGAGAGAGGAGACGCGGTTGCCGGTGCCGTCGATGTTGATTATCTCGCCGTCCTCGCTGATGGCATTCGCGGAGGAGAGGTATACATCGGCTGCTGCGGCGTTGACAAGAGTATCGGGCTTCTTTTCACTCCAATGCCAAAACACCTTGTCCTTATCGAGCATATCGGCAATTCCGAGCGTCTGCACGGTCTTTGACCCGCCTATGCCGACGGTCAGTCCGTCAAGCTGAGCCTTGAGATATTCCGATGCCTCTGCGCCCGTTTCAAAGAATTTTACACCGAACCCGCGCCCTTTCAGACTGTTTACGGTTTTTGTTATATCCATAATTGCTGCCTCCGGAAATTTTGTGACTTGATTATACAGCACGGGCGGAAATAAGTCTACACGGCCTTTGAAAATTCCGTGAAAATACGCCTTTTTCTGTTGAAATGCCGATACGCAAGTGATAAAATCAGAGTGTAATTATATGGAACTCAGCGAGAAAACAGACGTTTGTGCTTGATATTACAGGATGGGGAAATTCATACAGTGATCAGTTTTATTATTTGCCTTTGCGTGCTGATAGGCGGCTATTTTATATACGGAAGAGTGATCGAAAAGCAGTTCGGACCCGATGACAGGCCGACCCCCGCGATCACGATGAGGGACGGTGTTGACTATGTGGAGCTGCCCGAATGGCGCATATTCCTCATTCAGCTTTTGGATATTGCCGGCCTCGGCCCGATATGGGGCGCTGTCGGCGGCGCGATGTGGGGTCCGTCTGTGTTCGTGTGGATAACTCTCGGAACGGTCTTCGGCGGAATGGTACACGATTTCGCCTCGGGCTTTATGTCCATGCGCTTCAAGGGAGAGGCTATTTCGGATATATGCGGGCAGTTCATGGGCAAGGTAGGCCATTTCATCATGTGCACATTTACGATAGTGTTGCTGTTCATGGTGGGCGTCGTGTTCGCAAAGGGCCCTGCGGGTCTGCTGTCGTATCTTTTCAGCGCAGGCGGCACGGTCGAAAACTTCTTCACGAATACGGAAATGTGGCTGATAGTTATCGTCATCTACTACTTTATCGCCACATTCGTTTCGATAGACGCAATTATCGGCAAGATATATCCTGTATTCGGAGTTTGCCTCATAATCATGGCGTTCGGCGTCGGCGGAGGTATCTTCGCAAAGGGCTATGCCTCAAATATTCCCGAAATATGGGAGGTAATAGGCAAGAACATGCACCCCGCAAGCACCAATGCATGGCCGATGATGTTCATATCCGTGGCCTGCGGCGCGATATCGGGCTTTCATTCAACGCAGAGCCCTATCATGGCTCGCTGCTGCAGCAGCGAGAGACAGTCAAAAAAGATATTCTGCGGAGCAATGGTCTGCGAGGGCGTGATAGCTCTTATATGGGCCGCTGCGGCCTGCGCGCTTTTCCCGATAGAGGGCGGCAAGATGACGGCTCTTCAGGCCGCAATGGCGAAGGGGCAGAGCTCCTGCGTGTATTCCATATGCTCGTCTACTATGGGCAAGGTCGGCGTTGTGCTTGCAATGCTCGGCGTTATAGTCTGCCCGATAACAACGGGCGATACGGCCTTCCGCGCCGCAAGGATGACGATAGCGGAGTGGTTCGGCATGGAGCAGAAGAGCTGGGAGAGCCGCCTCGTTGTAAGCCTGCCGCTGATGGCTCTCGGCTATCTCGTATGCCAGCTCGACTATTCGACCATTTGGAACTACTTCGCCTCCACCAATCAGATCCTCGCCATGATCTTCCTTTGGACGGCTTCGATCTACCTCCGGAGAGAGGGCAGAAAGGCATGGGTCACCGTTATTCCCGCGACCTTCCTCAGCGCCGTTACGATGACGTGCGTTTTGAGCAGCAAGCTCTATCTGGGCAACCTTTTCGGAAAGAACGCAGACATTGCCGGCCGGATCGGCGGCGTTGTGCTTGCCGCTTTATTCCTTATCTCTTTTCTTAATAAAAAACATCCGGAAAACACCGGACATTTGAAGCATAAACATGATTGATCGGCGGCCCGCTGCGGCATATTCTGCAGCGGGTCGTTTTGCAGCTTAAGCCGCAAAGCATACTTGACAGAGCAAAATCTGTCAGATATGATAATTATATATTAAAAAAGGGGGTAAACCGATGGGGCTTTTCAAGAAGGACAATTGCTGCCTATGCGGCGAAAAAGCGGGTCTGCTCGATAAAAAGTGTATTGACGGCAAGGTCTGCAAGGACTGCAGAGATAAGCTGTCCGTATGGTTTGACGATTACAAAAACAGCACGGCGCTTGACCTGAGAACGCAGACAGAGCGCAAGAAGGAAGACGAGGCACGGGCGAAGACTCTTGACTTCTCGAGGATATTCGGGGAATTCGGCGTTATTCTCATTGATGAGCGGGCAAAGGTGTTCACGGCCTTTGCAGATACGAGCAGCAGCCTTTTCGGAGAGAGGAAGGCCGTGTCCTCCATTGACGACGTGATTAAGCTTCACCCCGACCTAATAAGCTTTGATCAGGTCAAGGATATCGAGATCGATATCACGGAGACCTCCCGCGAGGAAAAACGCACGGTGGACGGGCAGCAGGTGAGCTATGAGCCTCAGCGTTGGCTCTATATGTACTCCTTTACCCTGCGCCTTACGGTCGACCATCCGTATATTAAGTCCGTTTATATCCCTCTCAACAAAGGAACGGTGCAGATAAAGAACGTCGGCCGCAGACTGTGGACGGATCCGGGAAGAAAGCTCGCCGCTCATGTGCTCGGGCTGCCCGAGCTGGTGAAGGAGGACTGCGCCGTAATATTTGACAACGAGACGCTTATGCACAGACTGTTCAGGAGCGATTATGAGATGCCCGACTATTCCTACGGCTTCAAATGCACGCATGAGAACTGGAGCTCGATAATGGAATATCAGTACTATCTCGCAATGGCAAGAGAAATCGAGAGAATAATTACGGAGAAATAAAAAAACGGGGAACAGCCGAGAGAAAACCATACTGTGCTCCGTTTATTCGCTATCACTTGCCTCTGTACTCGGAAGGCGTTGCGTGCATGATTTTCATGAATTCTCTATTGAACGTGCGCACGGAGGAATAGCCTACGGAGATGGCAACGGTGGTGATGTCCGTGCTGCTGTCGGAGAGAAGATAGCAGGCTCGGTCGATTCTGAAGCGGTTGAGATACTCAACAAAGCCATAGCCGGTGCTCCGCTTGAAAAGACGTGACAGATAGGTGTAGTCATAGCCGAGAACGGAGGCGGCATCCTGCAGAGAACAGTCCGAGCTGTAGTTTTGGTCTATATAAAGCAAAACCTTTTCTACCGCGCTGCTCCTGTGAAGGACGCGGTCTGCTTTGACGAGAGGAACGGTCTCACAGATGCTCGCGCACAGCGCATAGAAAAAAGCCTTTGCCTGCAAAACGGAGCTTTCCTTGGGTAAGGGGGACATGCCTTCGCCGAGCCTGAATACGGGAGAGGAGGGAAAATACCCGTGCACCGTCTGCTCAAATTCGGGTACGAAGTCTGTGGAAAATAAGCAAATCTTGACCATCGATTCGTCATCAACCGAAAATGAGTGATGCTGAAGCGGGAAGATGACTGCGCAGTCTCCCTCGCGGAGTAGATACTCATCATTATCGATCGTTGTAGTAATTTCACCTTTTTGCACTATCATGATTTCATAAACCATGTGAATATGATCGGGAAAGAGAATGTTTCGCGCAGAAAAAACCCGATATTTCGCGTCCCCGACTTTTAACCCAACACTTTGCTTCATGTCATTCAGCCCCGTTAAGCATATGTTTAAAAAATAACAAACATCAAATTATGTCTATAATTATACGATAAATGGCTTGCTAAAGCAACAGGAAAAAATTATAATACTCATCGTGCTTGACTGAATGTCATTTTTCATCAGCAGAAAAAAGATATAGGAGAATTGATGCAATGTATGCAATTTTAGCTTTTTTGCCTCTTCTGTTCTGCGTAATAGTAATGGCCGTTTTCAACTGGCCCGCTAAGTATGCACTCCCCGTAACATGGCTTTTCTCGAGCGTGCTGGCCTACTTCTTCTGGGATATGGGGATAGTCCAGCTGCTGGCATATTTGCTTTCCGGCATTCTGAACTCGCTTGACGTGCTTATTACGATATTCGGAGCGATAATCGTTATGAATACGCTCAAGTCCTCCGGTGCAATGGCATCGATAAACAACGGCTTTAAGTCCATCAGCTCGGACGCACGAATCCAGGCTATCATCGTAGGCTGGATGTTCGTCTGCTTCCTCGAGGGCGCAGCAGGCTTCGGTACTCCCGCAGCTCTTGCCGCTCCGCTGCTCGTCAGTCTCGGCTTCCCGCCGGTCTGCGCGGCAGTCGTTGCTCTCATCTGCGACAGCTCCGCCGTTTCCTTCGGCGCGATCGGTACTCCCGTTGCACAGTCTATCGCATGCCTCGGCAGTGACATCGCAGACGGCCCGTTCTCCGCTGCCCTCGCTATATGGACGGCGTATCCCCATGCGATAGCGGGTATTTTCGTCCCGTTCATGGCTGTTGCGGTCATGTGCCTGTGCTTCGGTAAGACGCGTTCCATTAAGCCCGCTGTTCAGGTTCTTCCGTTTGCAATATTCAGCGGTCTTGCATTTGTTATCCCTTATGCAATTGTCGCAAAGACGATGGGTCATGAGTTCCCGTCTTTGCTCGGCGCGCTCGTCGGCCTTATCATAGTTGTCGTCGCGGCGAAGAAGGGCTTCCTCGTCCCGAAAACCTTGTGGACATTCGGTGATGCCGAGGAGTGGGATGATTCCTGGAAGGCCACCGTCAGACTGCATAGACCGAGGGAGTCAAATATGCCGCTTATCAAGGCGTGGATGCCTTACGGGCTGATAGCTCTCATCCTTGTCGTCACGAGAATTCCCGCTCTCGGCATCAAGCCCGTCTTATCCGGCGCAAACGAGGCGACCGCGAAGATCTTTGCCATTAAGTTTGACGAGATATTCGGAGTGGCAAACACGGCATATACGTTTAAATGGGCATGGCTGCCGGGAACGATGTTCATCCTTGTTGCTCTGCTCACGATAGCAATACATAAGATGAAGGCCAAGGATGTAAAGCGCGCCTGGGTCAACTCGCTTATTCAGGTCGTACCCGCCGCAATAGCGGTCATATTCGGCCTTGCGCTCGTGCAGGTCATGCGCTACTCCGGCAGCAACAATGTCAATGATGACAGCATGAAGAGCATGATATTTTACATGGCGGAGGCACTGTCCAAGGCAGGCGCCGCTCTGTACATGATCTTCTCTCCGATAATAGGCATACTGGGTGCATTCGTTTCGGGCTCTAACACGGTCTCCAATCTGCTGTTCACGAACCTCCAGTATCAGACGGCTGTCAACCTTGAGATGAATCCTCTCATGATTGTTGCCCTGCAGATAATCGGCGGCGCTGTCGGCAATATGACGTGCGTGAACAACGTTGTCGCCGCCTGCGCGACCGTCGGCACTCCCGGCAAGGAGGGCAAGATCATCCGCACGAACCTTCTCCCGATGGTCATTTACACCGCTGTTGCCATCGTAGTCATGCTCGTCTGGACAGCTCTTCTGTAATTCAATACCGCAGATATCAAACCGCTCCGGTACCCTCGGGAATCGGAGCGGTTTTTGATCATGATATCGTGAGTGAGATGACGTTGTGCAGCTCGTCGTTTTCGCGTATGCGGTAACGGACTTCATTTGAAACTGACGTCACTATCTTGTAGGAGATCTGATTGTCGGTATCCTTAGGATCGAACGGCTTTCCGTTGTAGCGCAGCGTCAGAACTGTATCGCTTTCCTCGGCATGCTCCAGAACAAGGTCGATCAACGGGTTCTCGGGAAGCGCCGGCAGAATGATCTGCTGGCACAGCTCTTCTATGGCCTGATGTATATGATATGCGGGCTTTGCATCGATCTGGCTCTTATAGACATATTCGTTGAGCCTTGTGTAAAGGCCGAGAAAATCGAAATCCTTGCTGTTTATTGCCTCGTGCATGACCTTGAGGCGGTTAATGAAGCGCCTGGTGTTATCACGCTGAGGATGATTGAAAATCTGATCGGGAGTGCCGTCTTCATATACTCCGCCCTCGTCCATATAGAACACTCTGTTGCATATCTCGCGGGCAAATTTCATCTCGTGCGTGACGATCATCATGGTCTTCCCGCTCTTTGCAAGCTCCCGTATGACAGATTGCACCTCGCCGACCATAGTAGGGTCAAGCGCCGAGGTGGGCTCATCGAAAAGGATGATCGAGGGATTCATGGCGAGCGTTCTTGCAATGGCAACGCGCTGCTTCTGCCCGCCCGAAAGCTCCTCGGGACGGCTCAGGGCTTTCGTCGCAAGGCCGACGTCAGCAAGAAGCTTCATGCCGGTATCGTAGGCTTCCTGCGCGGAAATGCCAAGCAGATCCATCGGCGGAACCATTATATTCTCTATGACGTTGAGATGCCCGAACAGATTGAATGACTGGAAAACCATGCCCATCTTGCGGCGTACCTTGCGAATGTCATATCCTTTTGCGGTAATCTCTTCGCCGTCCACAAAGATCTGCCCCTTCGTGGGAGCGCCGAGCATGTTTATGCAGCGCAAAAGAGTGGATTTGCCGGTTCCCGACGGGCCTATAACAGAAATGACGTCACCGTCGTTAATGGTTACGTTTACGTCTTTAAGGGGAGTACCGTTAGCAAAAGCTTTTTCAACATGACGCAGCTCTATCATTTCTGCTTCACCTCCTTTAACAGCCTGCTGTCTTTCTTCCTCGGGTCAAGACTGATCTGAAGCCTCTTTATTACGGATGTCAAAATCGCCGTAATAATGAAGTAAAAGACTGCGGTCGCGATCAGCGGGAAGAATGCTTCGTAAGTGCGGGAGCGGATGATATCGCTCATCTTGGTCAGATCCTGCACGGCAATATAGCCGACGATGGAGGTCGCCTTGATGTGCTGCACCATAGCGCTCTTGTACGGAGAGATAATATGCCTTGCGGCCTGAGGGAGGATCATGCGGCAGAAGGCTTGATTTCCGCCGTAGCCCATAGCGAGCGCAGCCTCCATCTGACCGAGGTCAACAGCGTCTACGCCGGATTTGACCATGCCGAACATAGAACAGCCGAATGTAAGCGTAAAGCCGATTATGGAGACCCATATGCCGGAAATATCGGACTTGCCGAATACGATGTAATACAATATCATCAGCAGAACGACCATCGGCATGCCTTCCACAAGCCAAATGCAGAAGCCCGCGATTTTGTTGGCGAGCCGGTTTCCGTCCTTACAGATAAAGAATGTTAAAAAGCCGAGGAGTGTGCCGAATACCATGGAAACTACGCCGATCCAAAGCGTGGTAAGGATGCCGGATAAGAAGAGCTGCCAGCGGTTTTCCCGCAGGAAGGTGCGCTCAAAGGAGAAGCGAATGCTGTCTATAAAGCTCGCCTCGGAGGAAGCATCATTTCTGACGGCGAGCAGGATCTGACCGGTGTATGTGGGGTCGGAGAAGTCGGCGGTCTCCCTGCGCTCCGCGGTGGGCTCGACTGAACCGGCAGCCATGTCATACTGCCCGCTGTCAAGGCCGGGAATAAGCATATTGAAAGGAGCGGCCTCAAGAACCAGCGTATAGCCGCGTGCCTTGCAGAAGCGGGCAGCGATGTCAAGATCATAGCCTGCATACTCGCCGTCCTTGACGTAGAAATACGGCTCATTGAGACTGTCCATTGCGATTACGAGCTCGCCGTTCTCGCCGGAGAACTCGGTCTCGATAGGCTCGCTGCCGCCGGTCATCCAAATGTCCTTCAGCTTATCCAACTCACCGGACTCCTTCAGCTCCGCGACGAAGGCGTTGAATTCCTGCAGAAGACCGTCATCCCTGCCCTTGCGCACGATGAAGCATGCATCAAAGTCTGTCACGGCCTCCGGGAGAAGCTGTATCCTATCATTCTGCCGCAGGATAGCGCCGAGAAAACCGTCGCTTGCACAGAAGGCATCCAGCTTTCCGTCCTGCACGCACTGCGCCATTTCGGAAAGAGAGTTGTAATTAACGATGTTGCTTTCGGGGAAGCGTTCCAAAAGAGCGGTCTCGTAAATACTGCCCGCCCATACGCCGAAGGAGGCGTTTTCGTAATCCTCCAGCCTCAAGGACACCTCGGAAAGCTCGGACGCGCTCTTTTTGTAGACAAGCACGGCAGCACCCTCGTATACGGTGTCGGTCATATCGGCGATCTGCTTGCGCTCCTCGGTGATGGAGAAGCAGGAGGCACCGATGTCGTATTTTCCGGAGGTGACACCGGCAAGAATTGCGTCAAAGTCTGCCACCTCGATTTGGACAAGCATATCCAGCTCTTTGGCGACACGGTATATCAGCTCGGTCTCGAAGCCTGCAGGCTCACCGTTGCGGATATAGCTCATAGGCATAGTGGAGGAACCCAGAGCGACGCGGAGCACACCGTTGCTGCCGGGCCAATCGGGAGCAGCGATATACTGCCCGTCATTCTCCGGCGCAAACCATTTTTCGAGGAGGGCATCCATCGTGCCGTCCTCCCGCAGAGCGGAGATGGCGTCGTTGACGGGATCGGTCAGCGAGCTGCCCTTCTGCAGCAAGAAGCCGTAGTTATCGGGGGCAATCACATCCTTGTAGATGCAAAGCTCCGGATAAGTGTTGCACAAAAGCTCGGCTACAGGCTTGTCCAATACAACAGCATCAGCTTTGCCGTTCATGACGGCAATGGCGGAATCTGTATCCGACTTGGTATAGATGAAATTCAGATCGTTGGGGATGCCATCTGCATTAATTATCAGATCGTCAGCGATCGAGCCCGTTTTTACGGCGATGGTTCGCCCGGAAAGATCGTCCCACGACTGAATGTCAAATGTGCTGCTGTCCGTACTGCCGGAACAGGCACATAAGGTGGCCGCCATGACAAGCATGAGCAGCACAGACAGAATGCGTTTTGCAGATGTCATTAACAGTATCACTCCTCTGAGGCGTTATCGGGAATAGGTTTCCAATTCTTACCACAGCAGCGGAGGTAC
>DCGN01000027.1:1967-4664 GCA_002315275.1 Clostridiales bacterium UBA1777 | reverse complement strand
TTGCAGGCGCCCTGCTGGGGTGCGCACCAGCCTATACCGTGGGTAAAGCCGGAGATGTCGGAAATTTCCTTAGCCTGAACCCATTTGCCCTCTTCGGGAATGGGAGCGGGGCCGTGGTATGCGCCCTTTGCTACCGGGCACATGTTCTTGACTTCGGTCGTGTAGATCATAACTAAATGTCCTCCTATAAAAATGTTGGGGATTACTTAATAAGGCACTCGCCTGTCATTTCTTCGGGCTTATCAAGACCCATGAGAGCGAGTATTGTGGGGGCTATGTCGGCAAGACGGCCTTCCTTGAGCTCAATGCCCTTCCTGCAAACGGCAAAGGGAACGGGGTTCGTGGTGTGGGCGGTATTTACCTTGCCGGTCTCATCGAACATGCAATCCGCATTGCCGTGATCGGCTGTGACAAGAAGCGTCATATCATCGTGCTTTGCGATCTCGGCCATGATCCTGCCCATGCAGGCATCGACGGTTTCTACTGCCTTGACAGCAGCATCCATGAAGCCGGTGTGTCCGACCATATCGCAGTTTGCAAAGTTGCAGACGATAAGGTCGTACTTGTCGGATGCGATGGCTTCAACGAGCTTGTCGCAGACCTTTTCAGCGCTCATCTGAGGCACGAGATCGTATGTTGCAAATTCCTTCGGGGAAGGAACGAGGCATCTCTCCTCGCCTTCAGCCTGCTTTTCAACGCCGCCGTTGAAGAAGAACGTAACATGTGCGTACTTCTCTGTCTCTGCAACGCGGAACTGCTTGAGGCCCTTTGCGGCTACGAAATCGCCGAGAGTGTTCTCGATGACCTCCGGGGGATATGCGATGGGAAGCGGCAGAGACTCATCATACTGCGCCGTGCAGACGTAGCTGAGAGGATAAACCGTCTTCTTACGCTCAAAGCCGTCAAACTCGGGCAGATTGAGCGCCCAGGTCATCTCTCTTGCTCTGTCGGGGCGGAAGTTCATGAAGATGACGCTGTCGCCTTCATTGATGACGCCGTCCCTGCAGCAGACAACGGGTTCTACGAACTCGTCTGTCTTGTCGTTTGCATAGCTCTGCTCGATAGCGTGAACGGGATCTGCATCCTCAATGCCCTCGCCGCAGACTATTGCGTTATAGCCTTTTTCCACTCTGTCCCAACGCTTGTCTCTGTCCATGCCCCAGAAGCGCCCCTGAACTGTAGCGACCTTTGCGTTGCCGAGATCATTGCACTTTTCAACAAGCTGTGCGACAAAGCCTGCGCCGCTCTTGGGCGCGACATCGCGTCCGTCGAGGAAGCAATGCACATAGACCTTCTCAACTCCGCGCTGCTTTGCCATATCGAGTGCACCGAAAACATGGGTAAGATGGCTGTGGACACCGCCGGTGGACATGAGGCCCATTATGTGAAGAGCCTTGCCGTTGTTAACGGCATCGTCCATTGCCTTGATGTAAACCTTGTTTTCAAAGAACTTGCCCGTCTTGATCTCCTGCGTCATCTTCGGCAGGATCTGGAATACGACACGGCCTGCGCCGATGTTCGTATGGCCGACCTCGGAGTTGCCCATCTGTCCCTCTGGCAGACCGACATCCAGTCCGGACGCGGAAAGCTTCGTGCAGGGATTTTCGGAGAAGAGCTTGTCGAGGTTGGGCTTGTTTGCCTGAGCTATGGCGTTGCCCTCGGAAACGGGGTTGATGCCATATCCGTCCAAAATAACGAGAACTGCTTTTTTGCTCATTTTTAACTCCCGTTGTATGAAATATAAGTGCGGTTTTTACCGCATTCGAAGTCCCCCGTTATTAACTCGGGAGACTTAGGATAAGTTATCATTCCTTTGCGTCCTGTGCGGTTGCCTTGACTATCTCGGAGAAGTCAACGGGCTTAAGGGATGCGCCGCCGATGAGTCCGCCGTCGATATCGGGCTGGCCGAGAAGCTCGAAAGCGTTCTTAGCGTTCATGCTGCCGCCGTAAAGGATGCTGACGGCACGCGCGGGACGTGCACCGTAGATCTTGCGGATGACTGCACGGATGCCTTCGCAGACCTCCTGAGCCTGAGCTGCAGTAGCGGTCTTGCCGGTGCCGATGGCCCAAATAGGCTCATATGCGATAACGCAGTGGCGCAGTGCAGTAGCGTCGATACCGCTGAGAGCAGCTTTGACCTGATATGCAATGTGCTCCATGGTGAGATCCATCTCGCGCTGCTCAAGGCTCTCGCCTACGCAGATAATGGGGTTGATGCCTGCAGCGAGCAGAGCCTTTGCCTTGGCGTTGATGAGCATATCATCCTCGCCGTGGTACTGGCGGCGCTCGGAGTGGCCGACGATGCAGTACTTAGCTCCGATGTCAGCAAGCTGAGCGGCAGAGACCTCGCCGGTGTATGCGCCCTTCTCGTACTTGGAAACATCCTGTGCGCCGGCTATGACCTTCGCGTCCTTACCGGCCTTTACCATGTTTGCAACCATCACGGCAGGAGTGCAGAGAACGACGTCGCAGGTCTTGCTCTTCGGCATATTTGCCTTCAGCTCTTCGATAAAGGGCTTAACGCCGGAGCTGAGCATGTTCATTTTCCAGTTGCCGGCTATTATAGCCTTGCGGTACTTTTTATTCATTGTAAAGTCTCCTTATATAAAAGCCTTATTATTACTTATCGAGAAGGCATGCAACACCGGGAAGCTCCTTGCCTTCAAGGAACTCGAGGGATGCGCCGCCGCCGGTGGA
>DCGN01000027.1:1508-1903 GCA_002315275.1 Clostridiales bacterium UBA1777 | reverse complement strand
CCGCCGCCGACGATAGTGATAGCGCCGGACTCTGCGAGAGCCTTTGCCATTGCCTTTGTACCGGTTGCGAACTTATCAAACTCAAAAACACCCATAGGTCCGTTCCAAACGATTGTGCCTGCACCGTTAACTGCAGCGGAGAACAGCTCGATGGTCTTGGGGCCGATATCCATGCCCATGAGCTCCTCGGGGATGCTGCCGTCGCAGAGAACTGCATCTGCATCAGCGGAGAACTCAGCTGCTGCCATATTGTCAACGGGAAGGAGGAACTTAACGCCCTTGGCCTCTGCCTTGGCTATCATTTCCTTTGCGTAGTCAAGTCTGTCAGCCTCAAGGAGAGACTTGCCTATCTCGAGCCCCTGAGCCTTCTTGAAGGTATATGCCATGCCGCCGCC
>DCGN01000027.1:0-1478 GCA_002315275.1 Clostridiales bacterium UBA1777 | reverse complement strand
ATGATGATGGTGTCAGCCTTCTCAAGGAGATTGTTGATAACATTGATCTTGTCGGAGACCTTTGCGCCGCCGAGAACTGCAACGAAGGGACGTGCGGGATTCTCGAGAGCCTTGCCCATAACGTCAAGCTCTTTTGCAACGAGAAGTCCGGAGTATGCGGGCAGATAGTGGGAAACTCCCTCGGTGGAAGCGTGTGCTCTGTGCACGGTGCCAAATGCATCGGAAACGTAAACCTCTGCCATATCGGCAAGTGCCTTTGCAAACTCGGGCTTATTCTTGGTCTCGCCCTTGTCGAAGCGGAGGTTCTCAAGGAGCATGATCTGACCGGGCTTGAGGGCAGCAGCCTTTGCCTTTGCATCCTCGCCGATGGTATCCTCAGCGAAGATAACTTCCTGGCCGAGCAGCTCGGACAGACGCTTTGCAACGGGAGCGAGGGTAAGCTTTGCAAGGGACTTCTTCCAGGACTCTTCGGTAAGAGTTGCGGGATCCTTGCCCTTTTCGGTCTGCTTCTTTACATATTCATCAAAGGTTGCGTTGGGCTTGCCGAGGTGGGAGCAGGCAATGACTGCCGCGCCGCTGCTGAGCAGAGCCTTGATGGTGGGGAGGGCTGCAACGATGCGCTTATCGCTGGTGATAGCGCCGGTCTTCTTGTCCTGGGGAACGTTGAAGTCACAGCGAAGAAGAACCTTCTTGCCGTTTACATCAACATCGTTGATAGTTTTCTTGTTGTAGTTCATTATATAGCCTCCTAATTAAAATAAACTAATTTATAACCGACATTGAGCCGGTGCCAAGCAGCCCGGGAAACCCCTGCTGTCTGAGCGCTTCATAAGCCAGTATCGCAACTGAATTTGAAAGATTAAGGCTTCTTGCCTCATCTATCATCGGGATCCTTATGCACCTGTCTCTGTACTTTTCACGCAGCCATTCGGGGAGACCCGCCGTCTCTTTTCCGAACAGCAGCGTTGCATCACCCGAAAAATCGGCCTCTGCGTACGACATAGGAGCTTTTGTTGTGGCAAGCCATATGCCGCTATCACCATTTTTTGCAAAATAATCGTCAATATTCTCATAAACGGAAATATCAACAAGATGCCAGTAATCCAGACCGCAGCGTTTAACGGCCTTATCGGAAATATCAAACCCGAGCGGTTTGACAAGGTGGAGCCTCGCTCCGGTCGCCGCGCAGGTACGGGCTATCGCGCCGGTATTGTGCGGTATTTCAGGTTCGACAAGCACTATGTTCAGCACAGTCATGCCTCCGATTAATCGTTATAATGCTTTATAAATCATTGTCATTTTAGCACAATTTTTTGAAAAATCATGTACTTTTTAACGGATTTCATAATTTCTTGCATATTCAACAAATCTGCGTTATAATCACCCTAAAAGCAATGCGGTTTTATGTCATTTTGACTATGTGCAAATTTTTCTTAATGCTGGAGTGCTTTTATGGCCTATATTTGTAATGATTGTCC
>DCGN01000158.1:11390-13519 GCA_002315275.1 Clostridiales bacterium UBA1777 | reverse complement strand
GTCAAAGCCCTCCGGCATCTCGCCGCTGAAGCCGCCGGGCATTCCGCCGCCGGACGGCATATTTCCGCTGAAGTCACTCGTCTTGCCCACCGTCGGGACGAATGCGGCTACAGCCGCATCCGCCGCGAGGATGAGAGAGAACAAAATGATCAGGACAATATATAATCCTTTTTTTGTAAATAATTTTTTCATCGTTTAACCTCCGTAGTGCAGAGCATCGATAGGCTTCATCTTGGCTGCCTTGTTTGCAGGGTACAGGCCGAAGCCCACGCCGATAGCGAAGCAGAAAAGCACCGCAATAAGCACCACCAGACCGTTCATATCAAAAGTAAGATTCAGGCTCGATACAACAACGCCGATCACCTTCAGCGTTCCCCAAGAGAGGAATATACCTATCGCGCAGCCGAGCATACAGAGCATAACGCTCTCAAGCAAGAACTGCTGCAGGATAACACCTCTGCTCGCACCGATGGCCTTTCGGATACCTATCTCGCGCGTTCTTTCCGTGACGGTAACGAGCATGATATTCATGATGCCGATGCCGCCGACTATGAGCGAGATAGACGCGATACCGCCGAGCAGGATCGTCAGGATGGAGGTGATGTTGTTCTGAGTGCTTTCGAGCACATCCTGAGAGGACAGCTCGTAGGCATCGTCATCCTCAAGGAAGCGTTCGTAGAGGATAGTTTCTATTGCCGTCTCCGCCTCGTCAAGCGTACCGTTTTCATCGGCGCTGACATAGAACGAGGTTATCTTGGAGGACACGCTGTCGCTTATGCGGACAAGCGAGGTGTACGGAATATGCGCCACCAGACTTCCGCTGCCGAACATCGCCGTCAGAGAGTCGTCATCATCCTCAAGAATGCCGACGACCGTGAACGGTACGCCGTCCAGATATACCGTTTCGCCGAGGCAGTCGGAATAGCCGATGAGCTCCGAGGCTGCCGTTTCGTTGATAACGCACACGTTAGTGTGGTTGTCCACGTCGGAGGTCTTGATATATCTGCCGAGAAGCACGTTCAGGCCCTCAACGTCATAATACGCGCTCGTTGTTCCGTAGAGCGAAGCTGTCGAGGAAACGGAGTCGTACTTTACTGTCGCGCTCGTCTCTTCGCCGACGGCGATCTGCCCGATCTTATCGGTTTCCGCCCACCCGTCAAGGTCATCAAGGCTGACCGGATAGCCCTTGTCATCTGAGACGGTCGCGGTTATGACGTTTGTGCCGAGGCCGGATATCGTGTCTCTGACGGTGCTCGTTGCGCCGTTTACAAGGCTGACGAGAATGACGAGCGCCATAACGCCGATTATTATGCCGAGCATCGTAAGCGCGGCGCGGAGCTTGTTGTTTCCGATGGATTTGAGCGCCATTTTAAATGACTGTTCGAAGATCCTCATTTATGCCCTCACCTCCGTCAGTCTGCCGTCAAGAATGTGTATCTGACGCTGCGCCTGCTGAGCAACGCTGTCATCGTGAGTGATGAGCAGGATTGTATTGCCTGCGGCGTGAAGCTCATGGAAAATGTTCATTATTTCAGTAGTGGTCTTTGAATCCAGGTTGCCGGTAGGCTCGTCTGCGAGAATAAGGGACGGCCTTGTGACTATCGCTCTTGCTATGGCGACGCGCTGCTGCTGGCCGCCGGAAAGCTCTGTCGGATAATGGTTACCGCGCTTTGCGAGGTCAACCCTCTCAAGCGCCGCGCGGACGCGCTCCGCCCTTTCGGACTTTTTCACGCCCTGATATATCAGCGGCAGCTCTACGTTCTCCTCAGCCGTGAGCTTCGGGATAAGATTGAAGCTTTGGAAAACGAAGCCTATCTTCCTGTTTCTGACGGCCGCAAGCTCGTTTTCGGAGTAGTCCTCGATGCGCACGCCGTCAAGCAGATACTCGCCGGAGTCTGCGGTATCAAGGCAGCCGATGATGTTCATCAAGGTCGATTTTCCGCTGCCGGATGGGCCGATAACTGCGACGAACTCGCCCTGCGTGATCTGGAGGCATGCCTTATCGAGCGCGTAGACCGACTCTTCGCCTATCGTATAGACCTTAGACATGTCATTGATTTCTATCATTGCCTCTCACCTCATCCCTGACCGCCGGGTCCGCCCTGCATACCTCCGCCGGAGGGCATATT
>DCGN01000158.1:10754-11339 GCA_002315275.1 Clostridiales bacterium UBA1777 | reverse complement strand
CGCTGAAGCCGCCGGAGGGCATATCTCCGCCGCTGAAGACGGAAATATCAAAGTCTCCTCCGCCGAAGCCGCCCTGCATATTTCCGAAGGGGCTTTCCTCCTCTTCCTCGGAGTAGTACACGGTGTCGCCCTCGGCAAGCCCGCTCGTGATCTCAACGTAGTTAGCGTTGGAGATACCGATGCTCACCTCTGTCATACCGCCGAGAGCATTTTCGACCTCGTCATAGGTCGTATACACATAGTAGCCGGTGCTGGTCTTGTTGAGTGCGTCCACGGGAATGAGAAGAGCGTCGTCAACGCTGTCTATCGTTATGGTCGCGCTTGCGGACATACCGGAGAGCATCGCAGAGGTCTTCTCAATGCTGATGGATGCCGTATAAGTCGTTACGCCGCCGGAGCTCGTTCCCGAACGGTCTATCTCTGTAACGGTGCCCGCAAAGGTCTCGTTTTCAATGGAGTCTATGGAGACCGCTGCGCTCTGGCCGACGGAGACGGACAGAATGTCGCTTTCGTCAATGCTGACGGAGATGGACATCGTCTTGTCGGGCGAGATGCTGATGTACTGCTTGTCGCTGTCGGAGCTTG
>DCGN01000158.1:573-10677 GCA_002315275.1 Clostridiales bacterium UBA1777 | reverse complement strand
CAGAAGCAGACTCCGTGCTGACGCCCTCCTCTGCGCTGACCGTCTTGACCGTGCCGGAGATGGAGGCGTAGATCCCGCCCTCCTTGTAGATGGATACGAGCTCGTTGAACTCCTCCTCAAGCTCCGCGCGCTCGGCGATAAGAGTCTCATAGGTCGCGGTATATGAGGTGTCCGTAAGCGTGAGGAGCTTTGCGTTTGCGCTGACACTTGCGTTTTCTTTCACGTTTACCGCGGAGACCGTGCCCGCAAAGCCGATGACCTTCAGCTCATCGTGGATATAGAGCTCACCCGTGCCGAGCGATGTTCCGTCCTCGGAAGTTACTTCAACGGTGTCTCCGTAGGCAGGGCCGTTATCCGTAAGCGTGATGCTTGCCGTTGTGCCGACGAGCTTTTCCACGGTGCCGGTGTACGCCTTCGCGTTGGAATCGGTAACTGTGACCGTATCGCCCGCGGCAAGAGCTTCTGTTGTTATGTCAACCGCCATGCAGCCGTCCATTGAAATGAGCATGAGCGCCTTGCTGTCATACATGGCGGATGCGACATTGTCTCCCGCAGAAACGAATATCTTCTTCACTCTTCCCGCGACCTTTGATGTCACCGTGCTGCTCACGGTCTCATCCGCGGCCTCGTTTATCTCCTCATCGAGCTCGTCAAGCTCGTCAGAGAGATCGGCAAGCGCTGTGAGAACGGTGTTTGTATTCACGGAGGCGAGGATGTCCCCGACCTCAACGCTGTCGCCGCGGCTGACATATATCTTCTTTATCTCAACTCCGTCAGGCACGGTGACCTCGACGACGTCGTCATCGCTGAGTGTGCCCGACCCGCTCACGGATGTGCTTATCGTCCCGGAGGTCACCTCCGCGGAGGTGATGTTCGACTTGCTGCTTTCGCCGTACTTCTGCGCGATCTCTTTGCGCAGGATGATAACCGCGCCCGTGATTACAACGGCAGCTATAAGCAGAGCAATTACGATCTTCCGTATCTGCTTTCCCGTCAGCTTGTTTCTTCTTTGATTCATTGTGATCTCCTTTTGGCATGTGCCATGTATTGTGCATATACATCAAACCACAGTTTGCTGAATCTACGCTGAAGATTATGAACCGTTACCGTTTATTCACATTTGTTCCGGAAAATCTTTTTAACTTATAAAATTGTATTTTACACAATATGCGGGTTTGTGCTATAATTAGTTAAATTTGTTTAACAAGCAGAAAAGAGGCGCATTGCTATGATATACGATGAATTCTGTCTTGAGCTCATACAAAAGCTCTCGGACGCGAAAGGGCCTTCCGGCTTTGAGGACGAGGTGGTAGCCGCTGCAAAGGAGGCAATGGCGGATTATGCCGCCGTTGAAGAGGATAAGCTCAGAAACGTTTACTTCTACAGGAACGGCAACACCGGCACCAAGCCCGTTGTTATGCTCGACGCTCACAGCGACGAGGTCGGCTTTATGGTGCATTCTATTCACCCGAACGGCACAATACGCGTTGTCAATCTCGGTCGCTGGACGAATTCCACTCTCCCCGCCTCCAAGGTGAAGGTCAGAAATGGCGACGGCAAGTGGATCTCCGGCGTATTCGTCAACAAGCCCGCTCATTTCAGAAGCGCCGCAGACAACGTTGCCGATGTTAAGATATCCGACCTTGCCGTCGACGTAGGTGCGAGGAGCGCTGCCGAAGCCCGCGAGGTATTCAAAATCCGCATGGGCGAGCCTATAGTTCCCGCGACTACTTTTGAATTTGACGAAGCAAACGGCCTCATCTTCGGCAAGGCGTTTGATTGCCGCATAGGCTGCGCCGCTCTTATAGAAACAATGCGCAGACTTGACGGGCTCGAGCTCGATGTTGACGTTGTGGGCGTTCTTTCCTCTCAGGAGGAAGTCGGCGAGAGAGGCTGCCGCGTATCCGTAAACCGTGTCAAGCCAGATATCGCCATCTGCTACGAGGGATGCCCCGCCGACGATACCTTCACCGAGCCGTACGCTGTCCAGACCGCGCTGAAGAAGGGCCCCATGTTCCGCCATATGGACTGCTCCGTCATCTGCTCTCCCCGCCTCCAGCGCTTCATATTAGACCTCGCCGCAGAGAAGAACCTACCCGTTCAGGAATCCGTCCGCGAGGGCGGCGGCAACGATGCCGCTATTACGCTTTTGAGCGGTGACGGTGTTCCGTCAGTTACGGCCGGCGTTCCCGTGCGCTATATCCACTCGATGAACTGCATCACCTCTTATGAGGATTTTGATTATACCGCCTCACTCATCGCGGAGATAGTCAAAAACCTGAGCAAAGACACGATAGACCGCTTCTGAGGAGGAACGATCAATGGCAAATCCGAGAAGATTTCTGCTCCCGCCCGGCATAGGCAGAGCATTGGACAAGATAAAAAAGGAAGACGAGCGCGGCCTGCTCTACTATATGGACTATAAGGCCAACTATTATCTGCTCGAAAAATACGTCGACAAGATAGTTAACCCCGGCTGCTCGACCTTTCTCACGAAGGCGCTTAACGGCGATATGCTCTTCGCGAGGAACTACGATATGTGCCATTGGCGCTACAACCGCCGCGGCGCTCCCGAGGACGGCACGGGGCTCATAATCGTTGTGCGCTGCACTAATAAAAAGGCCAAATACAAGTCCCTCGGCGTTGTTGACGGCTTCTGGCTCGACGTCGCCAAGGGCAGATATTTTGAGGGCACTCTGTCCGACGGCAAGACTGACGTTACGCTCATGGCCGCCGCTCCCCTCGCCATAATGGACGGAATAAACGATCAGGGCCTCGCGGTCTCGATAATGCATCTCCCCACCGAAAACGAGTGGAACGAAACCGCGTATGTTGACTTCAACAGCCTTTCCGAGGATGAAAAGAAGATTGCCAAGATTTACACCGAGCACGGCGAAAAGCCGCAGCGGCTCGACGCAAGCGTCCGTAAGGGCGCGATCGCCATCAACACAGCCGACCATAGGAGCTGGGTCGTCAACAAGAACTTCGCCGTCAAGCAGGATGACCCCGGCAAGAAGACCCTTATTCACCCCGTGCTGATGCGCAAGATGCTCGATTTCGCCAAGGATGTTGACGAGGCCGTTGAAATAGCAAGGAGCGTAAATGTTCAAAGCCCGCTGAGAGATAACGACTATCATATCCTCGTATCCGACAAGTCCGGCAAGTCCGTTATTCTCGAGTGGGTCAACAATAAGCTCAACGTTGCCGATGCAAAGCAGAGCACGAATTTCCACCTCACGAGAGAGGACCGTTACGGCTACGGCTACGAGAGGTATGACATTCTGACGGCCTGCCTCGGGAAATATAAAAACGGCATGTCCGAGGAGATCGCAATGCGCACGCTTCAGCTCGCCTCTCAGAACAACCTTGAGGGCAGCGATGTCGGCCTCACGCAGTGGAGCAGCCTGTACAACCTTGACAAGGGTATCATGAAGCTCACCGTATTCGCAGATTACAGCAAGACTTACGAATATAAAATATAAAGGAGAACCTTATGGCAAACGAGAAATTGTCCTTCAAAGAAAAGTTCGGTTATGCGCTCACCGCCATGGGCAGCGACATGACCACTCAGACAACGGGCTCATTCCTCCAGCTTTTCTACACCTCCGTTGTCGGTATCCCGATCGCGCTTGCAAGCCTTGTCATCTCCCTGTCCGTAATTTGGGACGCTATCAACGACCCCATTATCGCTTCGTGGGTCGATAACCACAAGTTCAAAAACGGCGAGCGCATCCGCCCGGTGCTTGCGTTCTCCGTTGTACCGTTCGCGCTGTGCTTTGTGCTGATATTTACTACGATCGACGCCTCTCTCCCCGCAAGGATAGCATATTCCTTCGGCTGGTACTTTATCTATATGGTGCCGAGAACGTTCTATTATCTGCCTGTATTCACGCTACGTCAGGTCGCAACGGCTGACCTCGGCGAGAGGCTGAGCATAAACGAATATATATCCTACGGTCAGGCCTTCGGCTCCTCCCTTCCTACGCTTATCATGTGGCCTATTATCTACGCGGTAGCCGGCGTCACCGAGATAAACGGTGTTGAAGAGATGATAAACCCGCAGAGGGGCTACTTTGTGGCCGCGCTCATAATCGCAGTCGTCGTCATCGCCTGCTCACTGTTCAACTACTTCACCACTAAAGAGCGTATCATTGTTGATAACCCGAAGACCCCGATAATGACCGCCATAAAGCTCCTTATCAAGGACAAAAACTTCGTTTACAACCTCATCATTTTCTTCTTCTACGGCATGGTAGTCACGCTCACAACGGGTTACGCCGCATATTACTGCAACTACGTTATGCTTGACAGGACACTTGTAACTCCCATTTCCGCAATGTTCATCGTCGGCACGCTTATCGCGACGCCGTTCGTCAAGAGGCTTTACAATAAGGTCGGCAGAAACAAGGCGATGGTCATCGGTTCAATAATTCTCGCGGTCGGCGCTGTTGTATTCACAATATTTGCAAGAACCACCGCGATCTCTGCGTTCTTCTTCACGCTCTGCGTCGGAGTTGGCACGGCAATCACGATCATCGTAATCGGCATAAATCGCGCAGATGTTACGGATGTGCTCGAGTGGAAGGAAGGCCGCCGCATGGATGCCATGGTGTCCAACGTCACGAGCCTTATCAAAAAGCTCGCACATGCGCTCATAGTCCTCGGTCTCGGCCTTATACTGCAGTTTGCAAACTTCATCGAGAAGACGGATGCAAACCCATATCCCACTCAGCCCGAGTCGGCAAAGATTGCCATAGTGCTCATTATGGGCATCGGCGTGCTTATCTCTTCTCTGCTGATGGCTTATTTCTCCAACAAAGTCACTCTCGACGAAGAGATTGAGAAATGCAAAAAATAAACTTCGGAGGCTGTTATGTTTTTAGACAGAATGAATTACCTTGAGGTAGAGGAATACCTCAAGACGAAGGACACCGTTATCATCGTCACCGGCAGCACCGAGAATCACGGCAAGCATATGCCCCTCGGCACGGACACCTTTATCCCTCACAAGATAATCGAGCTCGTCAACGAAAAGGTCGGCAAGGACGTTGTCATCGCGCCGACACTTCCCTACGGCTGCACAGAGGATCTTCTCGGCTTTGCAGGCACGGTTTCCGTAGGCCCCGAGCTTCTCACGCAGATGCTGAACAAAATATGCGGCCAGCTCTTTGACTACGGCTTCCGCCACTTCATCATCGTGAACGGTCACGGCGGCAACAGCAAGCCCATCGAGGGCACCGCCCACTACATCTACAGCCGCGGCGGCAGGCTCGCAAGGGTCGACTGGTGGCTCATCGCGGGACAGATCAATCCCGCGTGGAAGGGCGGCCACGGCGGCGGCGAGGAGACAGCGGGCGTTATGGCGGTTGACGAATCTCTCGTCAAGATGGAGTACATCAACGAGGGCGAAAATCCGCGCAACGACCTCGGCGACGAGCTTCCCTCCTCCCACAACTGGAACAGCGTTAACTTCAAGGGAGGCCTCATCACCATTCCGAGACCCATCGGGGACATCACCGACAACGGCTGGTTTGCCTACGGTATGCCCGACGCTCCCTCGAGAGCAAACGCGAAATGGGGCACGGAGATGGTCGAGGGTATGGCGGATTATATTGCCGACTTCATCCCCGTTTTTGCCCGCGTAAAAATGCCGGAAAAGAAATAAACAGCATTGGAAACGGCAGGCCCGCATATTTTATGTGAGTCTGCCGTTTTTTCGAAAAAATCTGCAAAAAAGCTATTGACATTCAGTTTTGAATATAGTATATTATCTGAGCGCGCCGAAGACAGCAGGTGGCAATTGTGCCGTAAGTCCTGCCGAGGACATCAACAATTTCACTTGATTGTTTTTGTGCCTCTGTGTCCAAAGGATGCAGGGGATTTCTTTATGTGCGCCATCATCGTCACGGAGGTGAAACACACAATGCCTAACGCAAAAGTTCTCAGCGAAAAGCAGGCGATAGTGGAAGCACTTGCCGAGCGTATCAAGGGTTCTCAGTGCGGTATCCTGGTCGACTATAAGGGAATTACAGTCGAGGAAGACACTGCTCTCCGTACCGAAATGCGCAAGGAAGGCGTCGAGTACACCGTCGTCAAGAACACCCTGACCAAGAAGGCTCTGGACAAGCTCGGAATGGAAGGTCTCGACCACGTTCTCGAGGGTACCACTTCTCTGGCCACCGCAGCAAATGACCCCATTGCTCCTTTCCGCATCATCAATGATTACAGCAAGAAGCTCAACGATCGCTTCAACATTAAGGCCGCTTACCTTGAGGGCAAGATCCTGAGCGATGCAGAGATAGCATCCCTCTCCGAACTCACCAGCAAGAACGATCTTTATGCAAAGCTCGCAGGCTCCCTCAACGCAATCATTGCAGGTCTCGCAGTCAGCCTTGGCGAGGTCCTGGCACAGAAGGGCGGCTCCCTCGAGGCAGCTCCCGCAGAGGCAGCAGAGTAATTTCTCTGCAGAATATTTAATTTGGAGGATAAATTATTATGGCAAGCGAAAAGAGTGTCGCTATTCTTGAAGAGATCAAGGCTCTGTCCGTTCTCGAACTGAAGGATCTTATTGATGGTATCTGCGAGACGTTCGGCGTTTCCGCAGTCGCAGCAGCAGCAGGCCCCGCAGCAGTCGCTGAGGTCGTCGAAGAGAAGACCGAGTTTGACGTCGTTATGACCAGCTTTGGCGCTTCCAAGCTTCCCGTTATCAAGGAAGTCCGCGGCATCACCGGTCTTGGCCTTGCAGAGGCAAAGGCAATGGTCGAAGGCGTTCCCGCCAAGATCAAGGAAGCTGTTTCCAAGGAAGAGGCAGAGTCCATCAAGGCAAAGCTCGAGGCAGCAGGCGCTACCGTCGAACTCAAGTAATTTTACGTTACTTATCAAAAACAGAGCGGAAAATTCCGCTCTGTTTTTTTGTTTCTTATATCTCATTTCGCAGCATCAGATCTACTGCCTCTGCAAATCCCATGTCCTCATTTGATGCTGTAATATGCTTTGCCAGGGCTTTGACCTCGGGCGCTCCGTTCGTCATCGCAATGCCGAGTCCCGCTGATGCTATCATGCTCAGATCGTTCGCTCCGTCCCCTATCGCAGCCGTGGCATTCATAGGAATGTTCAGAATACCGGCCAGCCGCTTCAGGGCCATCCCCTTTGTGCCGTTAACAGATGTCATCTCAACGTTGAAAATGATCGACGTGGAAACGGAAAGCTCCGGGAAAAGCACATTAAGCTCCCTCAACGCCCGCTCCCTCTCCGCAGGTATATTGAAGTACGCCTGAAGCTTTTGAAGCGGCTGACCGTTTTCACGGATGTATGCCTTCGCGTCATCCACCGGTTTCCTCAGTGTACGCATAAGGTACATTATTCCGGGATCGGGTATAAACTCGGGTGCTCTATCAAACATACTGCGCGTGATATATCCTCTGTTGTCGATATAGCAATCATATATGCACGGCAGGGTATCGAGATAGTCAAACACCTTAATCGCGTACTCCGGCGCTATCTCCTCCCGGCAGATCACGCTTTCCTCAAGGGCATCATATATCGCGGCGCCGTTCGCCATAATGCACCAGCGCAAAAACGGCAGCTCCCTCAGCTTCTTCGGAAGGCCGCCGAATATTCTGCCCGAGGCCGGCACTATCTCGCACCCCGCCTCGTTAAGCCTAAAGAGCGCTTCAATATTCTCTTTTGGGATTGACTTATCGTTTCTCAGGAACGTGCCGTCCAGGTCAAACGCAAACAGTTTATATTTCATATCGAGCTCTTTTCCGAATGTACTGTAATTTGTCGAGTAGTATATCACACAAAGCTCACTATTGCACTTATTTTTTCGAAAATTGCTGTAACATATGCGAAAATGTGATATAATAAAAAAGAGGTGATAGCGCCGTGAGTGATAAAGAAACCGATCTTATTAAGCTTCCGTTTTGGGATAAGCTCTCCCCCTACGAGAAAAACACCGTCAGTACGGCCGCGTCCGTCCGGCATTTTGAAGCGGGCGAGATAATGGGCTGCGGCGGAGGGTGTCTCGGTTTGGTTTACATAAAGTCCGGCTCTCTTCGTGTATACATGCTTTCCGAGGAGGGCCGCGAGATAACACTTTACCGTCTCCACAGCGGTGACACCTGCGTTATGTCCGCTTCCTGCGTTATAAGCCAGCTCACCTTCGAAACGCAGATGACGGCTGAGGAAGACACGGATATTCTCGTTATAAACACGGGTGTTTTCAGTCAACTCACAGAGCGCAACATTTATGTGCGCTGCTTTATGTATGAGCTTATATCCGAGCGCTTTTCCTCCGTTATGTGGACACTTCAGGAGATACTCTTCAAGGGGTTTGACCGCCGCCTCGCCGCGTTCTTTGTCCGCGAATATGACCGCACCGGGTCTGCCGAGATCCGCATGACGCATGAGCAGATAGCGCAGAAGGTCAATTCCGCGCGCGAGGTCGTTGCGCGCATGGTAAAGCGCTTTTCCGAGGACGGTCTCGTTGAAGCCAGAAGGGGTGTCATCAGGCTTACGGATATAGCTGCCCTCCGCGAAATGTAATATTTTTTATTTTTCTGCCTCCGTTGAAAAAAATTTCGACGGAGGCTCTTTTTATGCGACTCAGTCACATTTTTATCCGCCTGCGGATGATATTATAACAGCACAAAACAAACAACACGAGGTGCACCATGGGACTTTTTGACGCTTTCAGAACGCCGGACATAAACTCCGGCGTGGAAAAATTCAGATCGACGGAAAACGCCGCGCTCATCGACGTTAGGACCGCGGAGGAGTATGCGCAGGGCCACGTCCCCGGCAGCATAAACATCCCTCTTTCCGAGATAGAGAGCATCGGTGAATACGTTTCCGACCTCTCCGCACCGCTTTTCGTATACTGCCTCTCGGGCGCAAGAAGCGGCCGCGCCGTTTCATATCTGCAGTCCGAGGGTTATTCTAACGTGACGAATATCGGCGGAATAGGAAGCTACGGAGGCGAGGTGGAAAGATGAAGGTAATAATCGTAGGCGGTGTCGCGGGCGGTGCTTCTGCCGCGGCAAGGCTCCGCAGGCTCGACGAAAAAGCCGAAATAACTATCTTTGAAAAAAGCAGCTACATTTCATATGCAAACTGCGGTCTGCCGTATTATGTGGGCGGTGTTATTGCGGATAAGGAAGACCTCACCCTGCAGGATCCCGCGGGCTTTCGGTCGCGCTTTCGCATAGATGCAAGAGTCCGCCACGAGGTCATCGCAGTCAACACGGCTGATAAAACCGTCACGGTGCGCGAGCTTGATACGGGCAGAGAGTTCGTCGAAAGCTACGACAAGCTCATTCTCTCCCCCGGCGCGAAGCCTACGAGACCCGCCCTCCCCGGCATAGACTCAAAACGCATTTTTACGCTGAGAACGGTTGAGGACACTCTCAAGCTGCGCAGGTTCGTTGAGGAAGCGAAGCCCAAGTCCGCAGTTCTCGCGGGCGGCGGCTACATCGGCCTTGAGGTCGCGGAAAACCTCGCGAAAACGGGCATTGCCGTCACAATAGTTCAGCGGCCGAAGCAGCTTCTCGCTCCGCTTGACGCCGATATGGCGGCGTATGTGCATGCGAAGCTCAGAAGCAATGGCATCACTCTCATGCTCGGGCACACGGTCGAGGGCTTTGAGGATACGGCTGACGGAATAAGCACCGTTTTAAAGGATTTCGGCAAGCTGAATGCCGACATGGTGCTTCTCGCGATAGGCGTTTCTCCCGACAGCGGCCTCGCTAAGGACGCGGGTCTATCTCTCGGAGCGAAGGGCTGCATAGCCGTAAACGGGCATATGGAGACCTCCACGAGGGATGTCTACGCCGTAGGCGACGCGGTCGAGGTGACTCACTTCGTAACCGGCAAAAAAGCAATCATCTCCCTCGCAGGCCCCGCAAACAAGCAGGGGCGCATCGCGGCTGACAATATATGCGGCATTCCGTCCGAATACGGCGGGTCGCAGGGCTCATCCGTAATAAAGCTCTTCGACATGACCGTTGCAACAACAGGCATAAACGAAAAGGCCGCGAGGGACGCGGGCATCGAATACGATTATATCGTGCTCTCCCCCGCCTCGCACGCGGGCTATTATCCCGG
>DCGN01000158.1:0-461 GCA_002315275.1 Clostridiales bacterium UBA1777 | reverse complement strand
GTGCTTGCGGCAGCAATACGCTTCGGAGCGTCCGGCGTTCAGCTCAAGGAGCTCGACCTTGCCTATGCGCCGCCCTTCTCCTCCGCAAAGGATCCCGTTAATATGGCGGGCTTTATGATAGAGAACATTGCAAACGGCACCGTGAAGCAATGGCACATCGATGACCTTGATAAGATTAGGGGTGATGACAGCGCCTTCCTGCTCGACACAAGAACTGTCGGTGAATTTGAGAAGGGCCATATCGACGGCTTTGTGAATATTCTCGTTGATGACCTTCGCGACAGGCTTCCCGAGCTCCCCGCCGGCAGACACATATACGTTATCTGCCAGAGCGGCCTTCGAAGCTACATCGCGTGCAGGATACTCGCACAAAACGGTTTTGATTGCTTCAACTTTGCGGGCGGCTACGGCTATTATAAGACCGTCAAAAAAGACTCGCTTGCGGCCGCGCAGAGCTTCCC
>DCGN01000115.1:357-2890 GCA_002315275.1 Clostridiales bacterium UBA1777 | reverse complement strand
CAGGGAGGATGATAACGTGAAATACAAAGCAGTTTTATTTGACATGGACGGAACTGTCCTTGACACGATAGAAGACCTTCACGACTCCGTGAACTATGCGCTTGATAAGTTCGGCATGCCCCCGGTAACTCTCGCGAAAGCTAAGGCTTCGCTCGGCAACGGCGCCGCATACCTCATAGAGCAGGTCGTCCCCGTCGGCACAAGCGCCGAGCGCATAAAAGAAGTGCTCGCTTTCTACAGAGCTTGGTACAACTCTCATTGCATATATAAGACTCGCCCGTATGCCGGTATACCGAAGCTTCTTTCCGATCTCCGCTCCGCGGGTTATGCCGTTGGCATAGTCTCCAACAAGCCCGAGCCTACGGTGATCGAGCTCGGAGAGAAGTTCTTCCCCGGGATTTACGCCATCGGGGAGACTGCCGAAATAAGGCGAAAGCCGTGGCCGGATATGCCGGTATATGCGGCAAAGCATCTCGGAATAGAGGTCTCCGAGTGTCTGTACGTCGGCGATACAGAGGTCGACATCATGACCGCCGAAAACGCGGGAATGGATTGCGCCACTGTTCCATGGGGCTTCAGAACCGAGGAGCAGCTTATCGCGGCAGGCGCAAAGAACATTTACCGCACCGTTTCCGAGCTTTCCGACATGCTGCTCAAATAACTGTTATAAACATACCGGAGGGATTTATCATTCCTCCGGCGTTTTTTTCTGAGTGATTTGTTTTTTCAGTTATGTTGATAAAAATCAAACGGCATCCACACGGCAGAAATTCAAAAAGTCTGCGAACTGCTTGGAGCTCGGCGAAGAAATTACATCGGACGCGCTCCCGCTTTCCGCTATTTTTCCATCCGAAATGAATATAACCTCGTCTGCTATTCTCTTTGCCTGCGATGCGGAGTGCGTTATGAGCATGACTGCGCAGTTTGTTCTGTCTCTGTAATCACAAATGACCTGCTCCGCAAGAAGCGTTGATCTGACATCCATTGCCGCAGTTGGTTCATCAAGAATGAGGAGCTTATAATCCCGCTGAAGGAGTCTTGCAAGCGCCATGCGCGCCGTCTCCCCTCCGGAAAGCTTTTTCGCGTTTGTCCTCTCAAGTCCGGTCAGAGCAAGCTTTTCAATAAGCTCATCTGCCCTTTCCCCTCCGTTAATATTTAGATTCTTTCTCACGGTCATGGCAAACGCGTATGTCTTCTGAGGAAGAAATCCGATATCATTACATATGCACTTTAGGCCGTCATCCGGCTTTTCCGTTCCCGCGAGTATCCTCGCAAGCGTGGTTTTTCCGCTGCCGTTTGCGCCGAGAACAGCGTATATTTTCCCCGGAGCAAGCTCAAGGCCGTCAATATCAAGGACACACCGTCCGTTGTAGGTCTTTCTGATGGCTTCTGTTTTCATCTCTCGGGCCTCCATTGCAGCATCGAAATGGTCACGTTCAGCACGAGCGAGAGTGCAAGCAGGATCATGCCGAGGGCGAGCGCCGTTTTGAAATTGCCCATATTCGTGAAGTTCATGATCGCCGTTGTCATTACATTCGTCTTATACGCGATCGCGCCTCCAACCATCGACACCGCACCCACCTCCGCGAGCGCTCGGCTCAGAGCGAGAAGATATGTAGAGATGATCTGATACTTGCTCTCATTCACCGTGAGCGCAAGTATTTTGAGCTTAGACAGGCCGAGTCCCTTTGCCGTCTCTCTTATCTCGGGATAAACAGACGCGACGAACGGCTCGATAGTGCCCGCTACGATCGGCGTTATGAGAAGTATCTGTGCAATGACCATCCCCGTGACTGTGTACAACAGCTTGAGATGGCGAAGCGGCCCTACTCCGCAGAACATCAGATAGCACAAAAGCCCGCATACCACGGGCGGCAAGCCCATGAGCGTGCGGTTTATAACTATTATGATCTTCTTCCCTGCGAATCTGCCGCTGCCCAAAATTACTCCAAACGGCACTCCGAGAAGGAGTGCCGTTATGGAACTGGCAAGGCTCATTCGAAGCGTTACGCCGACAACGTCCTTGAGCAGAGAACTGCCTGACATTATCAGCTCAACAGCTTGTCTGAAAGCGCCTCCCATGTGATATTTAACCGGGCATTACTCCGTCATTGCTGACGAAGGTGAGGAAAGTAGCCTTATCGGTGAGGATGTAAGCCCCCATCTCGTTAGCGGCAACGAGGCATACGCCCATGCCGGCGTTGGACGAGATGTACCAATCCGTGTAATCTGCAAACGTAGTCTGATCCTCGGTTATTCCGAGCTCCTCAGGCCAAAGTGACAGCTCCTTGGTGTGAGTGCCGGAACCGTCGCCTCGGGAGACGAAGAGATATTTGCCCTCTGCAATAGTCTTGAAAGCTTCCTTTACGTCGGCAGCGTTCTTGACGTTTGCGGGATCGGCCTCGGGGCCGCAGAGGACAAAGTAGTTATACATAAAGGAAAGTCTTGCATTCTCCATGCCGTCAATAATGCGGGCAAAGCCTGCCTCAATGAATGCCTCTTCCTTTGCCTTTGCGTGAACAAGGATAAGGTC
>DCGN01000115.1:0-180 GCA_002315275.1 Clostridiales bacterium UBA1777 | reverse complement strand
GGAATCTCCGCGGTGGAGACGGGTGCGCCGTCCTTCAGATAGAAGAGGTACTCGCCGTACTCGGCAAAGCCGTAATTTGCGGCAAGCTCTTCGCCCTCGGCTGAGAGCATCCAGTTCATGAGCGCGTCTGCTCCGACGGTATTAACAGCGACATCGCTGACCGCATTTCCGTCAGCATCC
>DCGN01000148.1:12126-15410 GCA_002315275.1 Clostridiales bacterium UBA1777 | reverse complement strand
AGGAGCCCATCATTTCGCTGACGTCAACGGTAGCGGCAACACCGGTCTCGGTGATGTCGGTATGCTCGGGACGAACGCCGAGGGTGACATCCTGAGCGGCAACGTTATTGGCGTTGAGTCTTGCCTGCTTGTCTTCGCTGAGCTCGACCTTGATGCCGCCGATAGCGACCTTGTACTTGCCGTCTTCCTTGACGAGCTTGGCATCGAAGAAGTTCATCTGAGGAGTGCCGATGAAGCCTGCAACGAAGAGGTTGGAGGGGTGATTGAAGACCTCCTGAGGAGTGCCGATCTGCTGGATATAACCGTCCTTCATGATGACGATCCTATCGCCGAGGGTCATAGCCTCAGTCTGGTCATGAGTAACATATATGAAAGTAGTGTTGATCCTCTTGCGGAGCTTGATGATCTCAGCGCGCATCTGGTTACGCAGCTTGGCATCCAGGTTGGACAGAGGCTCGTCCATCAGCATGACCTGAGGCTGACGAACGATAGCACGGCCGATGGCAACACGCTGACGCTNNGGAAGACGGCGGGGTCACGGACGATGGCGCGGCCGATAGCAACGCGCTGTCTCTGACCGCCGGACAGAGCCTTGGGCTTTCTGTCAAGATACTGGGTGATATCGAGTATCTCTGCGGCCTCGCGGACCTTCTTGTCGATAATGTCCTTCTTCTCGTTGCGAAGCTTGAGAGAGAAGGCCATGTTCTGATAAACGGTCATATGGGGGTAGAGAGCGTAGTTCTGGAAGACCATTGCTATGTCTCTGTCCTTAGGGGCAACGTCATTCATGAGCTTGCCGTTGATGTAGAGCTCGCCCTCGGTGATCTCTTCAAGGCCTGCTACCATGCGCAGCGTGGTGGACTTTCCGCAGCCGGAGGGTCCGACCAGAACGATGAATTCCTTGTCTGCAATGTCAAGATTGAACTCCTGGACCGCAACGACACCCTGATCGGTGATCTGAAGGTTGACCTTCTTTTCGGGCTCGTTGGCAGCGTCCTTGCCCTTTCTCTTCTTTCTCTCCTCGCCACTCTCGTAAGGGTAGATCTTCTTTACGTTTTTGAGCTGTACAGTTGCCATACTTCTCTGACTCCGAATGCCCGGCCTCCGCCGCGGCACACTCGCGAGGGCATCGCCTCCCGCATTACGACAGGTCTCCACACTGCCGCACCCCGAGCCTCAGGGAAAAATATATCCTCCTTCTTTGATGCTGTATACGGCTACTTTGTGGAGAGCCGCATACGCAGAAAAATTTCGGGTCATATAAACCCGCTTACAGTATAACGGAATAATCGTTCGCTGGCAAGTAGAAATTTCACGGCATTTTTTGTGCTAATCTACCAATGCTCAAGCCGTGCTTCCCCGCATATCCTCTCCCGCCCTCTCATATACTTGAAGGAATGTATTTTTTGGGGGTAATCGGATGAGAATTCTCAAATCGGGCAGCAAGGGGCCTTCCGTACAGCTCCTTCAGCTTGCCCTGAACAGAGCGGGGTACGGCACGCTCGCAAAGGACGGTATAATCGGCAGCGCGACAGCCGCGGCGGTATCCCGCTTTCAGCGGGCAAACGGCCTTCTCGTTGACGGCATCGTCGGCCCCGACACGCACAGGGCGCTCATGCCGTGGTACACCGGATTTCTGAGCTACACCGTCCGCCGCGGCGACACGCTCTGGCAGATTGCGCAGAAATACGGCACCTCTGTGTTCGCGATAAAAACGGCAAACCCGCTCGTTGACCCTTCAAACCTCGCGATAGGCTCATCTCTCCTCGTACCGCTCGGCTTTCCCGTTGTGCCGACGGACATAGCATATTCCTCGCAGCTCATAGGCTACTGCGTGCGCGGCCTTGCGGCGAGATATCCGTTCATCTCAACGGGTGAGCTCGGCAAGAGCGTCATGGGCAGACCCCTGTGGTACATATCTATGGGCATGGGCGAAAACCGCGTTTTGTATAACGCCTCGCACCACGCAAACGAGTGGATAACAACGCCCGTCCTGCTGAAGTTCGCGGAGGAGCTTGCCTATGCCTACGCCGCGGGCGAGGACATCGGTGGGCAGAGCGCGGCCGAGATATTTGACTACGCCTCAATTACGCTCGTCCCCGCCGTTGACCCGGACGGCATAGACCTCGTGACGGGTGAGCTGACGCAGGGGGAATTCTACAGCTCGGCCGTGAAAACAGCGGAGCAGTACCCGCAGCTTGCGTTTCCGTCGGGCTGGAAGGCAAACATACGCGGCGTAGATTTGAATCTCCAGTATCCCGCGGGCTGGGAGCAGGCGAGAGAGAATAAGGCCGCCCTCGGCATAACCTCTCCCGCCCCCGCCGATTTCGTCGGCAGAGAGCCACTCTGCGCGCCCGAAGCACGCGCCATGTACGAGTTCACGCGTATGCTCGCCCCCTCTCTCACGCTCTCGTACCACACGCAGGGGCAGGTGATATACTGGAAATATCTCGACCTTGAGCCGCCGATGGCGCGAAGCATCGCGGAGGCGTTCTCGTACGCCTCGGGCTACTCCGTGGAGGATACGCCTTACGCCTCCGGCTTTGCGGGCTATAAGGACTGGTTTATTCAGGATTATGACCGCCCCGGCTACACTATTGAGGCGGGCATCGGCGAAAACCCGCTGCCGATATCGCAGTTTGACGAGATATACGCCCATAACCGCGACCTTCTCACCCTCGCCGCTTTGGTAACGTAAAGACAGTGTGGAGCTTGGCGTGTGGAGTGTGGAGTTGCGGTGTCGCCCTGCGGGCGAGGGATCAAAATTGCGTATTCACGCACAAAAAAGTCCGTGCCTCCCGGTGAAAAGGGAAGCACGGACTAATATGCTTTTCTCAGAAGTCGGCGTTGCCGGTCGTGCGCGGGTGAAGCTCAACATCGCGGATGTTGGACACTCCCGTGAGGTACATGACCATGCGCTCAAAGCCGAGGCCGTAGCCCGCGTGACGGCAGGAGCCGTAACGGCGAAGGTCGAGGTACCACCAATAGTCCTCCTCGCGGAGGTCAAGCTCCTTCATGCGCTCTGTGAGCACGTCGAGGCGCTCCTCGCGCTGGCTGCCGCCGATGATCTCGCCGATACCGGGGACGAGGCAGTCTGCCGCGGCGACGGTCTTTCCGTCATCGTTGAGGCGCATGTAGAAGGCCTTGATCTCCTTCGGATAATCGGTGACGAATATCGGCTTCTTGAAGACCTCCTCGGTCAGGTAGCGCTCATGCTCGGTCTGCAGGTCGATGCCCCATTCGACGGGATAGTCAAACTTCCTGCCGCTGTTCTTGAGTATCTC
>DCGN01000148.1:7274-12023 GCA_002315275.1 Clostridiales bacterium UBA1777 | reverse complement strand
CCCTTGTCAACGAAGGAGTTGAAGAACTCCATCTCCTGCGGGCAGCGCTCAAGCGTGCGGTTGATGATGTACTTCACCATTGCCTCGGCGGTATCCATATAGTCGTTGAGGTCGGCGAAAGCCATCTCGGGCTCGATCATCCAGAACTCCGCGGCGTGGCGCTGAGTGTAGGACACCTCTGCTCTGAACGTGGGGCCGAAGGTGTAAACATCGCCGAAGGCCATTGCAAAGTTCTCGCAGTTGAGCTGGCCGGAAACGGTGAGGTTGGTGGCCTTGCCGAAGAAGTCCTTGCTGTCATCGACAGTGCCGTCCTCCTTCAGGGGGAGGTTGTTGAGGTCAAGCGTGGTAACGCGGAACATCTCGCCTGCGCCCTCGCAGTCGGAGCCGGTGATTATCGGCGTGTGAACGTACATAAAGCCTCTGCTCTGGAAGAACTCGTGCACAGCCTGAGCCGCGACGGAGCGGACTCTGAACGTTGCGGAGAAGAGGTTCGTTCTGGGGCGGAGATGCTGGATCGTTCTGAGGAACTCAACGCTGTGGCGCTTCTTCTGCAGGGGGTAATCGGGAGTGGAAACGCCCTCCACGAATATTTCCTGTGCTTTCAGCTCAAAGGGCTGTTTGGCCTCGGGCGTGAGCACCAGCGTACCGCGGCAGATGAGGGCCGCGCCGACGTTCTGTCTGGCTATCTCATCGTAATTATTAAGAGTGCTCCTCTCAAATACGACCTGCAGCGACTTAAAGCAGCTGCCGTCATTAAGCTCGACAAAACCGAAGTTCTTCATGTCGCGCACAGTTCTTACCCAGCCGCAAACGGTTATTTCCCGATCGGCAAAGGCAGCAGCATCGGCAAATATGCCGGAAATCTTCTGATGCTTCATAATGGCACCTATCCCTTCTTTGTGCTGAAATCACTTACAATAATGATACGCACTCATATTTTTTGCGGAAAACCGCTTTGCTATTATACTAATTACGGCATGATTTTGCAATAGAAATCGCATTACTAAACGGAAAAAACTGTTTTATTCCCGCCCGATATGCTATGATACAGTCATACGTGCCTCACCCGCGGCATATAATGACAGTATGCTGATTGAAAGAGGTGCGAATTATGGAAAAAGACATCGACGATTTTATCTTCGGCGACGCCGATCCCGGCCCGAGCCGGAAATAGGAGAAGGCTTATGGATGACAGAGATAACGGCTTCTTCGCCGCGGTATATTCCGCTGTGGCGAGGATACCGCGCGGCAGGGTCGTGTCCTACGGGCAGATCTCCGCGATGATAGGAGCGCGCGGCGCGGCCCATCAGGTCGGTTGGGCGATGCACCGCTGTCCCGACGAGCTGCCGTGGCAGCGCGTTGTGATGGCTGACGGCGCGATAACCGGCGGAATGTACGCCGATATCCGCCGCGCCCTTTTGGAAGCTGAGGGCGTGCCGTTCCTCCCGGACGGGCGGGTCGATATCTCCGCCTGCAAATGGGAAGGTATTGACGAAAACTGACGGAAATATTATACTGATTCCCGAAGTCTGAACTGATTCGGGGTGCGGTATATGAGAACGCAGGAACAGGTAAACGAAATAGTGCGTCTTCTGCTTGAGGAGTACCCTATGGCAGACTGCACGCTTGACTGGCGCAGGGATTACGAGCTTCTGTTCTCCGTCCGACTCGCCGCGCAGTGCACCGACGAGCGCGTGAACATGATAACGCCCGCTCTCTTCGCCCGCTTCCCGACGCTTGACGCGTTCGCCGAGGCCGACGTTGAGGAGGTCGAGAAGTACGTCCACTCCTGCGGCTTCTTCCGCGCGAAGGCGCGCGATATCGTCGCCTGCGCGAAGGTGCTGCGCGACAAGTATAACGGCGAGCTGCCGCGCACGATGGAGGAGCTGACGGCGCTTCCCGGCGTCGGCCGCAAGACGGCGAACCTCATCCTCGGCGACGTGTTCAGGATCCCCGGCTCAACGGTAGTGGACACGCATTGCATCCGCATTTCAAACCGCCTCGGCCTTGTTGACGGTACGAAGGACCCCGTCAAGATTGAGCTGGCGCTTCGCAAGGTGCTGCCGCCCGAGCATTCGTCCGACTTCTGCCATTGCATCGTTCTGCACGGCCGCGCCGTGTGCGATGCCCGCAAGCCCTTATGTGAAAAATGTTGTCTGAAGGAACTCTGCCAGACATATAATACGGAGGAAAAACATGACTGACAAGCAGAAATACGCAAAGCTCAAGAAGATACTCGACGACGTATCCGTCTACGGCCGCAGCATAGGCAAGCTCTATTTTGACCAAAGCTGCTGCGCCCCGACAGACGGTCTCGAGCAGGCAGGCGAGGATATCGCCATTCTCGGCAAGCAGATATTCAAGCTCACCCACAGCAAAACGTACATACAGCTCGTAAAAGAGCTGCACGAGAGCAACGAGGGTCTTACCGACATTCAGAAAAAGCTCATTGAGCATCTCTATGATGACTACAGCAAGACCAAGAACCTCTCTGCGAAGTTCGCCTTCGAGAAGGACTGCGCCTCCGCCAAGGCGTACGGTGACTGGCTCGCCGCAAAGAAGGGCAACGATTACTCCCTCTTCAAGGACACTCTCGCAACCGTTATCGACTTTACCCGCAAGTCGATCGAGCTGCGCGATGAGAAGTACCCCACGCTCTACACCGCCTGCATCGACGACACAGAAAAGGGCGGCTCCGAGCCTCAGCTTGACGCGTTCTTCGACTCTCTCAAGGCGCGCATCGTGCCTCTGATGAAGAAGATCGTCGCCGAGGGCAAGCCCATCCGCGAGGACTTCCTCTCCCGCAAGTGCCCCATCCCCGTGCAGGAGAGCTTCAGCAGGTACCTTCTCAACGTCGAAGGCCTCAGGGAAAGCGCTCTCGTCCTCATGACGACCGAGCACCCCTTCACGACGAACTTCGGCCGGCAGGACGTCCGCGTCACGACGCATTACTACGAGGATATGTTCCTTTCCAACATCTTCTCCACTCTCCACGAGGGCGGCCACGCGCTGTTCATGCAGAACGAGCCGGATGAATTCTACCCCGAGCACGTCGACAATCATATGTCCAACGCGATGCACGAGACGATCTCCCGCTTCTACGAGAACGTCATCGGCCGCAGCGAGGCATTTATCCGCTTTGTCTACCCCAAGCTCGTTGAGGTCGCGGGAGATATCCTCAGCGACGTTTCCGAGCGCGAGCTTTACGAGGGCGTGAACATCGCCCGCCCGAGCCTCATACGCACCGAGGCCGACGAGCTGACATATTGCCTCCATATTGCCATCCGCTACGAGCTTGAAAAGGCCTTCATCAACGGCGACATCACCGTTGACGAGATTCCGGCTCTCTGGAACGCAAAGTACAAGGAATATCTCGGCGTCGACGTTCCCTCCGACACAGAGGGCTGCCTGCAGGATGTCCACTGGACGATGGACTTCGGCTACTTCCCGAGCTACGCTCTCGGCAATGCCTACGGCGTGCAGATCCTGCGCACGATGGAGAAGGACTTCGATGTCTTCGCCGCCGTCGAGAAGGGCGAGCTGAACAAGGTCCGCGACTGGCTGAAGGAGCGCGTTTTCTCCATCGCCTCTGTCTCCACTCCCGACGAGTGGATCCGCGCCATCACCGGCGAGGGTCTCAACGTCAAATACTATCTCGACTACCTCGAGGAGAAATACACCAAGCTCTACGAGCTGAAATAAAGGAAACTCGCTGTCAGCACAGAGAGCAATTCCCGCATTACCAAATAACATGGGAGCATCTAATCAGCGATGCTCCCATGTTATTTAGTATTGTCAGTCTTCCGCTTCGGGCTGATAGCTTATCACGCTCTCAAGCTCGGCGGACTTCTCTGTGTCATCCGAGAATATTTCAAGAAGCCTTCCGCAGATGTCTCTGTAAGCCTCTCTTGAGCTCTCGGCCACGCTTTCCGGCGCGACGGATGCGATGTATCCGTATGCCGCGTCATTGTCCCCCGCCGCGAGAGCCTCGTCCGCAAGCTCTATTGCGGCATCTGAGCGCAGATTGAGCGCCGCCTCAAGCTCCTCAACGTCGGCAAGCCTCTCGTATGCCGCCTCGGTATCGCCCTCCTGCATGCGCGCGCCCGCCTCGAAGAAGGCCTTCGCCTCCGGCTTGTACGTCTCCATCCAGCCGGGAAACAGCATGCACTTTTCCGCCGCGATAAAGTTCCCGCGCACAGCGAAGTACTGCGACACCGCGCCTGCCATGAACAGCACAACGATCAGAAGCGCCGCTCCGGCGACTATCCTCCACCATGTAATCTTTCCGAGCGTTTTGAAGGCGCGGTCATGTTTTATAGCTCTGTACTGAGAAAACTTGTTGCTCATCTGAGTCCTCCGAAGAGATGTTTTTACTATTATACCATGCCGAAGCGCGGAATAACAGCGCCAAAGGCAAGAAAAAGCGGAGCCGAAGCTCCGCTTTTTATATGTTTGGTTAGGCCGTGCTTACATGGGGCCGAGCAGAGCGTTCGGGAGCCAGGTGGAGAACTGCGGGAAGATCGCGACGATAAGAAGGACAAAAATGTCTACCGCTATCATCAAAAGCATCCACGGCACCAGCTTGGTAACGGAGGATTTGACGACCGTGACCGTAACGAACAGGTAGCTGCCGACGGGAGGAGTAAGACCGCCGATAATAACGCTCATCGAGAAGATCATACCGAAGGAAACCATATCGGTTCCGAGGCTCTGGAGCAGGGGGTATACCAGAGGCAGAACGACCGGCAT
>DCGN01000148.1:0-7192 GCA_002315275.1 Clostridiales bacterium UBA1777 | reverse complement strand
ATAAGAGAATTTCCTCCGGAAACCGACATAAGCCAGTTCTGGAAGGTCACGCCGACCTGCTCGACCGTGAATATGTAGGCGAACATGGTGGATGCGGCGTAAAGGGAAAGGACCTGGCCGGTGGATTCTGCGGCATCGATGAAGACATTGATAATATTCTTCAGGTTCAGCTCTTTGTAGATAAACAGACCGACGATCAGGCCGTAAACGCAGGCGAGTGCACCGGCTTCGGTAGGCGTGCAGAAGCCGGCCGTGATGCCGACGATGATGATCAGCGGCATCAGCATTGCCCAGAAGGAATTGATCAGAGACTTGCCGACTGCCTTGAACTTGAACTTTCCGCCGTAGTCGATGCCGTGCTTCTTGGCATAGAAATGGCAGATGATCATGAGGATAACGCCGATAGCAAGGCCGGGAGTGTAGCCGGCGAGGAACATTCTCGTGATGGAAAGGCCGGTGATCGACGCGAAGATGATCATCGTGTTTGAGGGCGGGATGATAGGAGCGGTGGAAGCCGCGCCTGCTATCATGGCGCCGGTGAATTCCTTCGAGTAGCCGATCTTCTCCATATCGGGAGCGGTGATCGAGCCGATAGCCGCGACAGCCGCCGTGCCGGAGCCGGAGACAGCGCCGAATATCATGTTAGCCGCAACGCAGACGATACCGACACCGCCGCGCAGCCATGAAAACAGCGACGCGCAGAAATCAATGATGCGTCTGGAAAGGCCGCCGGTGTTCATGATAGCACCGGAGATCATGAAGAACGGGATAGCCATCAGCGTGAAGGAGTTAACGCCGCTTATGAAGCCGCGGCAGTTCATGTACATGTCAAGCTTGCCGGTAAGCAAAACGGCAAGGTAGCCTGCGCCCATCAGAGAGAATGTGATAGGCACGCCCAGAAGCATAAGGGCAAGAAGAGAAATACATGCGATTATTAACATTACTTATTCTCTCCTTTCTCTGCTTCCGCAGGAGTCTCATCATCGGTGAGAAGGCCTTCGTTGATGAGCTCGAATTCGGTCTTTTCGAGAGTACCCGTCCAGATCTTCTTGAACTTAGGCGGAACGATACGAAGATAGCCCAGATACATCGTAATGCATCCGAAGAGGAACGAATAGTAAAGCCAGTTCATGGGAAGCTTCTCTCCGAAGACCTTGATGCCGCTTGAAAAAGCGTGCGAATAAACGCTCAGCATCTCAAACGCAGCGGGAATAAGAAGCACAAGGAACAGGCAGGAGACCGCACGGGTAGCTGCATACGCAACCGCCCTCACGCGATCGTTCTTGATCATTTCCTGAAGAAGATCCATCGTGGTGTGGTTATCGGCACGCGCCGTCATCGAAGCGCCTACGCAGGTAACCCACACAGCCGCATAGCGGATAGTCTCCTCAGCCCACATCGTGGATGCTGCAAAGAGATAACGCGCGGTGGTGTTGTAGAAGCATATCAGGATCATTGCGGTAAGCAAAACTGCACAGAAGTATTTGACAATGGCAGAAAGGACATCATCAACCTTTTCGTACGCCTTGGAAAATACAAAGCGGAAAACTGTGAAGACAAGCAGACCGGCAATAACAATTATTGCTGTTTTATTGTCAGCAATGTAAGCTGAGAACATTTTGCTCACTTCCTGTCTTAGATTAACAGATTCTTAACAAATGGAGAAACTACAAATCCGGAGAGCCCGGAACGGGCCCTCCGGAGGATCTGATGCTTAATATTCAGTGATCACGCGTTAATCACTTGAGGTTTGCAGCGATGAGCTCCTTAGCCTCAGCAACGATGGACTCGCAGCCGTACTGCTTGAGCCACTCCTGCTGGTATGCGGTGCCGGCTGCCTTGAACTCTGCGAATGCCTCGTCGGACAGCTCAATGATCTCTACGCCTGCGTCAACGCACTTCTGCATATCGGCTTCCTCGTAAGCAACGCGGTCTTCAACTTCCTGTGCGCAGAAGTCGATGAATACGCTCTTAACGATCTGCTGGTACTCCTCGGGGAGAGCAGCAAGGCGAGCGCCGCTGATCATGAGGAGGTTAAGGGAAGCGATGTGGTTGGTGGTGATGTAGTACTTGAAGGCGACTTCCTGACCGCGGGAGATGATGGAGGTGGGGTCAGACTCGAAGCCGTTGATAACGCCGTTCTGGAGAGAGGTGATAACTTCCTTGGAGCTCATGTACTGTGCGGAGCAGCCGAAGGAGTTCATGGTGTTCATGTAAACGTCGCCGGAGGGAACACGGACCTTAACGCCGTTGCAGTCGGACATCTTGTATACGGGGTGATCCTTATCGGTGAGCAGGCAGCGGATGCCCTGGCTCATTGCGCCGATGCAGACGAGGTTTTCGGACTCGCCGGCTTCCTCAAGCTGCTTGTTGACGAGGTCGGGGAGAACCTTGGAAAGAGCGGTCATCTCATCGTAGTTGTCAACAACGTAGGGGAGCTCGGACCAGCCGATAGCATCAACGCCGCAGTTGCCGCCCCAAACGGAAGGACCGGAAAGGCTCATGTCGAGCACGCCGGCATAGACCTGGGGGTTAACTTCATCCTCGCCGCCCATAACGCCGTCGGGAGCGGTCTTGATAACGACCTTACCGTTGGTCTGTGCTGCGATCTCGGCTGCTGCCTTCTGGAACCACATTTCCTCGTGGCCGGTAGCGGAGAAGGTGTGGTAAATGCTCAGCTCATAGACGGTATCGTCAGCTGCGGGAGCCTCTGCTGCGGGAGCTTCTGCGGGCTTCTCAGCTGCAGGTGCTTCTGCGGGCTTCTCAGCTGCGGGTGCTTCCTTTGCGCCGCATGCGCAGAGAGCGAACACCATTGCAAGTGCGAGAACAAGTGCAAGAAGTTTTTTCATTTTTCAATCCTCCAATAAAAATTTGCTCATATTCATTTCGGATCCGGTCTGCGCTCCTTCCCTCGACGCCGGGCAGCTCTGCCATCGGCCCGCTTGCCGATGATAACACAGCTCCGCCCGTCTCAAAGGCTCGGAAACGGTTCCGCGACCCGCTTTGTTTGCGAGCTACAAACATTATGGTAACACTTTATCATTTGAATAAAAATATGTCAATAAAATTAAATTTTTATCATTCTGTTATTTCAATCAGAGCCCCCGAAGAATAATTGAAACGGGCATTTTTTTGCCTTTTTTGAGCGAGTATATGTGAAAGCTTCATAAATTGACCCCGAAAATCTTGTTAAAAAAAGCAAATCGTCAGCAAAATAACAAACTCGCCCCTTTGAAACGGGCTTTTCGCGCTCAAATCGCATTAAAGCCCGTTTTGCTCCTTTCGCGCATTTTGAAGCAGATGTATCCCGTTTCGCTCGGTGCATAAAAATCGGCAAGAATGAATAATCATGCCTGCCGACCGTGATCTTTATCTTAATTTGCAAGCGGTGTCAGCTTTCGGGTGCAAAAAGCTCCGTTTCGGTAACGCATTCGTCCTTCAGCTCTCCGACGAGGCTCTCAAGCGCCGCTATAACATGCGGGCGGATATCTCCGCCGATGAGAACGTACATGATATCGTCCCCCGCCTTAAGCTCGCCCTCGTTGAGCCACACGCGCACACGGCTTATGCCCTCCAGCTTCTCGGCCCTCGCCGCAGCCGCGGCGGCCTTTGCGGCATCGTACGAAAACAGCATCCCCGTGACCCTGTCCGACGCCTCGCCGAAGCGTGCCTCCGCCTTTGCCGTTTCGCGCACCACGCCGTTATGGATCACGTACATTCCGATCCTTCCCGCGCTCCGAAGCTCCTTTGCCTCCCTGAGCCAGCCGTCTATCGACGGGATATCCTCTCTTGCCATACTTCTGCCCTCAGTGTCTTCCGCCCGCGAGCATCTCAAGCGCGTGGTCGAGCGTACCGACAACGGCGGAGAGATTTTCGCAGGCCGCTTTTCTGCTGCCGGGAAGATCGAGAATGAGGCTGCTTCCGCGTATGCCCGCCGTCATCCTCGTGAGCATGGCACGCGGCGTTATCTGCAGGCTTGCGGACACCATCGCAAGCGGGATATACGGTGTCTCGCGCTCGATAACGCGGCGAGTTGCCTCGGGGGTCACGTCGCGCGGGGAAAAGCCCGTGCCGCCCGTGGCGAGAACGATGTCCGCGTGAAGCTCGTCGCAGCAGCGGATCATCTCGGCGGCGATCTTGTCCTCCTCGTCGGGCACGATGACCGCGCTGACCGTCTCATAGCCGTATTCGCGCATAATTGCCGCAACGGCGGGGCCGCTCGTGTCCTCCTGCTCGCCCCGGCTGCATCTGTCGCTGACGGTGATGACCGCCGCGGTATATTTCTTTTCCATACTCAGTCCTCCGATGATTTTCTTTCTATATATAATATATCAGAATCGCGCGGGATTCTCAATCGGTTTGCGCCATTTGCTGTTGAAAAAAAGCGCGCGGGAATATATAATAGCGCAAAAAGGAACGGGGGAGACTGCCATGGAACTGATAACAAAGCGCTTTGACGAGCTGACCGCCGCGGAGCTGTACGAGATCATCAAGCTGCGCGTGGACGTGTTCGTCGTGGAGCAGAGCTGCCCCTATCCCGAGCTGGACGGACACGACCAGAACGCGCTGCATCTCTTCCTCCGCGACGAGGGCGGCATCGAGGCGTACCTGCGTGTGCTGCCCGCCGGCGAAACGCTCGACACGCCCGCGATAGGCCGCGTCGTCGTGAAAAAGCGCCGCATCGGCCTCGGCACGAGGCTCGTAAACGAGGGTGTCGCCGCCGCGGTGAGGGTGTTCGGCGCGAAGGAGATAAAGCTCGAGGCGCAGGTGTACGCGAGAGGGCTTTACGAAAAGTGCGGCTTTGAGCAGAGCTCTGACGAGTTCCTTGAGGACGGCATCCCGCATATTCAGATGACGCTGAAACTGTAAAAAGGAGCTGCTTCCCGCAGCTCCTTTAAATATTATATATGTAGGCTCATCACAGGGCCTGCGTTCTGGCGAAGACAATGTTTTTGTAATCGGGATCTCCCGTGACGTCCTTGAGCATCGCGATCTCCTCGGGGAGCTTGGGATCGTCTCCGCAGCCGAACACAAACAGCACGGCCTTGTCCCCGGAAAACGGATAGATATCGAGCTCGAGGCGCTGTCCCTCGTAGTTGAAGCGCATTTTCGTCTTTCTCACGGAGTGCAGGCTCAGGTCGGCCTCCATCAGATAGCCCACGTACTCCTTTTCGGCGATAGGCCGCTCCGTGACCCACTTTGTGCCGTCGGAATTCGTGCGGCGCTCGGTGTAGAAGTAGAGGTACTCGTTGCCGTTTTTCTGCTGGCGCACGCGGCGGACGACGTTCGGATTCGTCTGCGTGAGATAAGTCTGCATCATCTCGGCCTTCGAGGGGTTGTACTTCTCAAGCGCGGCAACGTCCGGCATGGCGATGAGGTACTTGCGCTTGCTCGAATCGGGCGCGGAACGGCCGATGAGCTTGTATATCTCCTTGAGCGCGCGGTTTATCTTCTCCTCGAAGTTGACGGAGTTGTCGATTATCGTGCGGTTCGGATGGGCGCTCCACGATTCGAGCGTGAGATCGTCCATGCGGCGGGCGCTCTCAACATCCTCATAGCGTGCGGCGTTGCCGTAGTTATATGCGAACTCCGCTCCCTTTGCGCAGGAAACAAGGTGCAGAACGGCATCGTAGCCCGCGAGGATCTGCTCCTCGGTCTTGCCGAAGTATGCCAGCACGCGGGTGAACTCCTCCTGCGTGATATATGCCTTGTCGTCAAATATCGCGCGGTCATAGATAACGAGGACGTTCTCCTCCGGCACCATCTCTGCGGCCTTGAGGGCAAGCTTCTCCTTGTGGAGCTGGTCGCTGATGACGAAGTACTGGAACTCCAGCATGCTCACGCAGTTTCCGAACGGCTTTATGCCGAAGCCGGAGATGAGGTCTGTTGCTGTTTCGGGAATGGTTATAACGCGCCAACCGTCCTCCTGCTTGAATTCCTTGAGTATGCGGCTGATAAGCGTTGTCTTTCCTGCGGCCGGGCCGCCCGTAAGCACGATCCTGCATATGTTCTTTGCCATAGTGTCGCTCCCCCTGCAATCATAGCTTATACTATATTCTACCATTGTTTCAAACCGTTTTCAACCGCAAAAGCCTGTTCGTGCTCATATTTCGGAGCATTCCGCGTTTTTCCGAAGAATGCATAACCTGCCGCTCTTATCTGGCAAAAAATGCATAAAAAGGGGAGCGCAGCAGCCGAAAATGCCGAAAACAGGGTCAATGTGGGGGATACATACCCCCTATTATGGGGGAGAATATGGCTGAAATGGAGCAAAAGCTTGACTAAATCGCATTTTTGTAGTATTATGCACTATAGCACAGCATTACTATCTGTTCTTTTGAATGGAGGAAGCCTATGAGCTTAATACCTGAAGTAAAATGCCGCCGCTGCGGAGAGACATTTTCTTCTGTGCGTACCCGCTGCCCCAACTGCGGAACGCGCAGAGTAGCGCAGAGCGGAAGAGTTCCCGGCGTTACCGCGGGAACGGTTAAGGGAACGGCTGCATACGACAGAGCCGCAAGCAATACGAAGTGGCAGGCCATCTTCGGCCTCATCCTTGTCGTTGCCGTTCTTATAGCAGTTATAGTCATGGTCTCCACGAGTCTTGACGGCGCGGAGTCCGCAGCACAGAACGTTGTTCCCACCGCCCCCGTAACCTCGAATGATATCCCCGTTGTAGAAACCGCTCCCACTCCCGAGCCAACGCCTACGCCGGCCGTCCAGAGTATTGACATCATGTTCTACACCACGAAGTACACCGAGGAAAACGGGCCGACGATGTGGGTAGGCGACGAACCGCTTGACTTTACCGCGAACGCATGGCCCGCCACGATCGAAAATCCCGTTTACAAATGGACCAGCGCCAACGAGGATTGCATCAAGCTCACCCCGAATCCCGACGATAACGGCAAGACCTGCACGATAGAGTGCATCGGCGCTATCGGCGGCGGCGTAAAGGTCACCGTAGAATGCTTCGGCGTTACTTCCACGATGATAATCTACTGCCGCGAGAAATAATCGAACTGCCATGCCCTTCGGGAGCCCGTAAAAAACGCGGGCTCCCGAAAAAAACTCTTGACATTTGGTAATTCGTGTTGTAGAATATGCAAGCTGACAGAGAAACGGACGATTGGCGCAGCTGGTAGCGCATCCGCTTGACGTGCGGGAGGTCACAAGTTCGAGTCTTGTATCG
>DCGN01000042.1:11476-11950 GCA_002315275.1 Clostridiales bacterium UBA1777 | reverse complement strand
GCCTTGCGTTTACGGTGCGGCCGTCCTCGGGGCGCTTGGCGTCCGCGGGAATCATCCATTGGCGGCCGATGCGGACAGTACCGGGCACCTTGCCGTTTGCACAGAAAAACTGGACTCTGCGAAGGCCCACGCCCCATTTTTCGGCGGCCTCCTGAGGTGTAATATAGTTCATATAATTCCCTCCCGAACAGGGTGAATTTTACTTTATAACAGTATTTTAATTCAAATTACGGAAAAATCAAGTACCCGCCGCTCAAGCGGCTGAAATTGTTTCCGCATGCCGTTTGCACGGAGGAACGGTCTTACTGCGATTTTTCGGGAATTGATGTGCATATTCTTGAAACCGGCGCGGAATGATGCTATTATAGCCGCATGAAAGAGGGGACTTTTCACATGACATACAACGAAGCTGTTGAATATATGAACTCCACGGCGTGGTTCGGCGGAGCGCCGGGGCTTGACCGCATCAAAGCG
>DCGN01000042.1:7688-11364 GCA_002315275.1 Clostridiales bacterium UBA1777 | reverse complement strand
TACAAGACGGGGCTTTTCACCTCTCCGTACCTCTGCCGCTTCAACGAGCGCATGCAGGTGAACGGCGAGCAGATATCCGACGAGGCGCTCACGCTTGCGGCGGAGCTCGTCAAAAAAGCCGCCGATGCGATGGAGGATAAGCCCACGGCCTTCGAGCTGATGACGGCGGCGGCCTTCGCGTGGTTCGCGGCTGAGGAATGCGACATCGTCGTGCTCGAGGCGGGCCTCGGCGGCAGGCTCGATGCCACGAATATCATCGACGCGCCCGAGGCCGAGGTCATCATGAACATCGGCCTTGACCATACGGCTGTCCTCGGAGATACCGTTGAAAAGATCGCCGCGGAAAAAGCGGGCATAATAAAGGCGGGCACGGTCTGCGTGAGCTATCAGCAGGAGAAGAGCGTGAGCGCCGTGCTCAGGGCAAAATGTGACGAGGTCGGCGCGAAGCTCGTTGAGGCGGATTTCGCGAAGATATCTCCCGAGTTTGACTCGCTTGAGGGTCAGGTGTTCGTGTATAAGGACAGAGTGTGCGCGATACCGCTGCTCGGTGCGCATCAGCAGAAGAACGCCGCTGTCGTCACGGAGCTTATCGATGTGCTCAGAAAGCGCGGCTGGAAAATAGACGACGAGGCCGTCGAGCACGGGCTTTACGCCGTGAGCTGGCCGGGCCGCTTCGAGGTGCTGTCGGACGACCCGTACTTCGTTGTTGACGGAGGCCACAATCCGCAGTGCGCCGCAGCGGTTGCGGATAATCTGAAGCGCTATTTCCCGAACGACCGCCGCGTGCTGCTGCTCGGCTTCCTCAAGGACAAGGACTACAAGACGATGCTCGGTATGCTCCTGCCGCTCGGCGATGCCTTCGTCTGCGTGACTCCCGACAGCCCGCGCGCTCTGCCCGCGGAGGAGCTGCGCGATATGATAGATGCCGCGGGAAAGCCCGCCCGTGCCTGCTATAGCATCAGGGACGCGGTCACCGAGGCCGTGACCCTCGCTGAGAACGGAATGGTCTGCGCGTGCGGATCGCTGTACACGGTGGGCGAGATACGTGCCTGCTTCGATATGAGGTGAAGCTATGAGAGTTATGGCTATAGATTACGGCGACCAAAGGATAGGCCTTGCCGTGTCCGATCTTCTGGGAATGCTTGCGGGCGAGGCATGGACCATGCAGGAATGGAACATGGAGCGCGCCGCCGAGCGCATCGCCGAGGAGGCGAAAAACCGTGACGTGGGCACGCTCGTGCTCGGCATACCGAAGAATATGGACGGCACAGAGGGACCGCGCGCAGAGAAAAGCCGCGAGTTTAAAGCGATGCTTGAAAAAGCTGCCGGCCTGAGCGTTGTCCTGTGGGATGAGCGCCGCTCAAGCATCGAGGCGCACGCCATCCTCCATGCCGCCGGCAAGCGCGAAAAACAGCACCGCAAAACGGTCGACGCCGTGGCCGCAAGCCTCATTCTGGAAGGGTATCTCGGCAGCGGAAGGGCGCTTTGACGCGTAAAGCCGATATTTTCGAAACCGACAAATTTAACCGCAGTTATTTTACCGCGAACGGCACATAATGATACTGCCGGTCGTAAGGGGCGACTGATCCTCACACGCTTGGACGCATAAGCAAATTTTGCTCAAAAATGCGAACAAACGGGAGATATCGGCCGCTCCTTTTATTATGTGCGGGAGGAAGAGAAAATATGAGAAAGACCATAATATGCATAGCCGCGGCGATCCTGTTCGCGGCGGGAGCACCGTCGGCGTTTGCGCAGGAGGTGAGCCTCGGCGGACAGCCCGTCGGGATAGAGCTGAGCGTTGAGGGAGTGCTCGTGGCGGGCGTGAGCGAGGTCACGACGGCGAAGGGCGTCAGGTGCCCGGCAGGCGATGCGGGGATAGAGGCGGGAGACCTCATAAAGCGTATGGACGGCACCGAAACGGAGACGGTAGAGGACGTGCTCTCGGCTGTCGAAAAAGCGGGCGGAAGGAGCATAAAGACGCAGGTGCTGCGAGGCGGGAAAGAGGTCTCGCTGAGCATTACGCCCGTGCGCTCGGACGATGAAAGATGGATGCTCGGCATGCTCCTGAGAGACGGGATATCCGGCATCGGCACGCTCACTTTTTACGATCCGGACAGCGGCAGATACGGAGCACTCGGCCACAGCGTGACGGATGAGAGCTCCGGCGAGACTGTCACGCTTGACGAGGGCAGCATACTCGGCGCGGAGATAGTGGGAGTGGTGCAGGGGAAGGAGGGCGATCCCGGAGAGCTGAAGGGCTGTACCGATGCCTCAGACACGCTCGGAAGCATCGATGACAACGCAGATTGCGGCATTTTCGGAACGGCTTTTCAACTTCTCGGAGGCGAAAAGATTGAAACCGGAGAGATGAAACCGGGCAAAGCCGAGCTCGTTACGACCGTTCAGGGACACGAAAACGCGTCGTACTCGATCACTATCGACAGAGTTTACAGCGAAAACGGATGCAGAAGAGCGCTCATAACCGTTTCGGACCCGCTCCTTTTAAGCATAACCGGAGGAATAGTTCAGGGAATGTCGGGCAGCCCGATAATCCAAAACGGCAGGCTCGTCGGCGCGGTCACGCACGTTTTTGTCGAAGACCCGACGCGGGGCTGCTGTGTCGGGATAGAAGAAATGCTCGAACGTGCGGGAATTTCAGCGGCGTGAGAAGGGCTGTGCTTTTGCGGGCTCAAACAGCAAAGCGCATTTTGCTTTTCCGGATATAAACAGCAAGATAAAGATAGAGATAAAGATATAGATATAGATATAGATAAAGATATAGATAAAGATAGAGTAAGAGATAGAGATAGAGGGGAAAACAATATTCCGCTTTCGGCCTATTGCAAAGCAAAAGCTTTTGTGAGATAATCAAGGCAATATAAGGTTTTCGCCGCGAATGAGCCGCGAGAACGCAATTATTGCTGAAGTGAGGGTATGTTATGCCGAGATTTTTTATTGCCGGAACTAACATCATGGGCGGTATGGCCATCATGCGCGGCAGAGACGCGGAGCACGTGCGCGTGCTGAGAATGCGCCCCGGCGAGGATATGATCATCTGTGACGGCAAGGGGACGGACTATAAGTGCCGCCTTGTCAAAGCGGACAAGGATCAGGTCGAGGCAGAGGTCATCGAGGTGGTCCCGTGCCCCGCCGAGCCGACTGTCAGCGTGACGGTGCTGTGCGGCCTGCCGAAGGGCGACAAGACGGATTATATCATCCAGAAGTGCGTTGAAGCGGGAGCAGGCAGGATACTCTTCTTCAACTGCGACAGATGCATCGCCAAGCCGGACGAACCGCGCAAGAAGGTCGAGCGCTGGCAGAGGATAGCCGAGGAGGCCGCGAAGCAGTCCGGCCGCGGCATCATCCCGGAGGTCGACTGGTGCGGAGAGTACGTTGAGGCGCTTAACGTTGCAATGAGCCATGAGCTGCCGATCCTCATGTACGAAAAGGGTGACCGCGAGGCACTCAACGCCGTTATTGACGGAGGAAAGGACGCTAAGACCGTCGCGCTCATCACGGGCCCCGAGGGCGGCTTTGCCGAGTACGAGGCCGATATGGCAAAGGTCTGCGGGATACACGTCTGCTCGATGGGCGAGCGCATCCTCCGCTGTGAGACGGCTCCCGTCGTCGGTGTGACGGCCGTGATGTACGCAACGGGCAATCTGTCATAACA
>DCGN01000042.1:0-7659 GCA_002315275.1 Clostridiales bacterium UBA1777 | reverse complement strand
GAAATGAAATATCCCCCCGCCTTTACAGGCAGGGGGATAATCATTTTCAAGAATCGAATTACTTGATGCCGTACTTCTTGTTGAACTTATCAACACGGCCGGAAGTATCAACGAGCTTCTGCTTGCCGGTGTAGAAGGGGTGGCACTTGGAGCAGATTTCAACGGTGATGTCCTTCTTGGTGGAGCCGGTCTCGATGACGGCGCCGCAAGCGCATCTGATCGTGGTCTGTTCGTACTTAGGATGGATTCCTGCCTTCATGGTCAATAACTCCTCAAATCATTAGCTGCCTTGATTGTGCGCATAGCATAGTTACAAGACGCAAAGCGAATTGTACCACAGTATTCCGCCGTATGCAAGGCCTTTTTTCAAATAATTCTGCTTGTTTTACAAATTTTCGGGTCGATCGGGAGTGAAAAATCAAGGTGTAGGCGGCACAATGATTCCTAACTCTCTGTTCCCGAGCCTAATTCTTCACCGTAACGGACTTTCCGGCGGAGATGAAGTACAGCACGCACTCCTTCACGGGCAGAGCGAAGATGCGCTCCATCGCGGAGGCGTAGGCGCGTATCTGCCCCGCATAGAACGCGGCGCGCCGGGAAAGCTCCTCCTCGGTCTTCACGCGGTCGGTCTTGTAGTCGATGACAACGAGCTCGCCGCGCTCGGCGATGCAGCAGTCGACAACGCCCTGCAGAAGCACCCTGTCGTCTCCCGCGCAGCCGGGGACGGAGGACGCATCACACATCAGCGAGAACTTGAACTCGCGCCTTATCATGTCCGCCGCGAGCATACGGCGGCCGAGGTCGGAGGCGAACAGCTTTTCGATCGCGCGCGCGTCCACGGCCTGCGCCTCTCTGTCGGAAAGCGACCTTGCGAGCCTGAGCCGTTCTATCTCGCTTTTGATGCCCTCAAGGGTGCCTGCTTTGGCAAAATCCATGTACTGGAGCACAAGGTGCGTGGCATTTCCCTTCTCAGCCCCCGAAACGGGCTTCTCGCGGCGCGTAAAGTCCGGGACGCGAAAAGATATTGCCGAAGTTAAAAGCATGCTGCGGGCATCCTCGTCGCTCTCAGAGCGACCCTTCAATTCCGTGGCCGTGACCTTCGAGGGCTGCTCCTCCGCACCGCGGTACGGATAGCGGAAGGAGAGGCGGCGCTCAAGCTCGGGAAGCAGGTCTCTGACCGCGGCGGGATGAGACTCTTCGCTCTGCGCGGGAGCGGCCGCTCCCTGCGGCGAGAGCGTTATAAGGCGCATCGTTCTGCCGCCGTCCGCAATGGCGGCAGTGACGGCCCATTCGAGCATGTTCTGCGCCTGCGCGAGTGCCTGCGGCTCCATCGGCACGGTCACGCGGGTGCTGAGCGTGTCCAGATATTTCTGCGTGTTCTTCTTCGAGCCGACGATGAACAGCCTCTCTCTCGCACGCGTTACGGCGACGTAGAGAAGCCTCATCTCCTCGGAGAGATTTTCGCGCGTTATGCGCGTTTTGATCGCTTCGCGCGCAATGGAGCTGTATTCGGCGCGACGCGCTTTGTCGATGACCTTCGGGCCGAGGCCGAGCTCGGGATGGACGAGCACGGAGCTCTTGAAGTCCTGATTGCTGAATTTGTGAGCCGTGTCGGCAAGGAAAACGATGGGGAATTCGAGCCCTTTTGACTTATGCATGCTCATTATCTGCACAGACGAGCCCGATATGCCGACGGCGGGCTCGGTGTCCCTGCCGGCCTGAGCGCGAAGCCACAGCACGAAGCGGTGCAGCCCGCGGTAGCCCGAGGCTTCAAATTTTTCCGCAAGCTCAACAAGCTCGAAAATGCGCGCTCTGCGCTTTTCACCGTCGCTCATCGCGCTGCAGAGCGCGGGGAGGTCGAGCTCCTCTATGATGTGCCAAACGAGCTCTGATACGGGCATTTCGGCCGATACGGAGCGCAGCTCACAGAGCTTCGCGAGGAACGCCGCGCACCGCCCGTTATCCTCCGCAGCCTTGACGAGAGCGGTATAGAAATCGCCCTTGGCGCAGGCGCGTATGGCGGAAAGCTCGTCACCCGTCATGGCAAAGGAGGGGGAGCGCAGCACCGCTATGAGCGGAATATCCTGATGGGGATTGTCGATAACGGCGAGCATGCTCATCATGGAGGAGACCTCCGCGGAGCTGTAATAGCCGCTGCCGCCGCCCGCCGCCGTCGGGATGGCGAAGCGGGAGAACACGCGGCTGTATACGGAAGCTCTCGCCTTCGGGGCGCGCATCAGCACGGCGATATCCCCGTATTCCGCGGGGCGCGTGCCGCCGTTTCCGTCAGATACGGGGGTTCCGCTGTCGATGAGGGAGCGTATCCTCCCGGCGATGTATTCCGCCTCCTGCTCGATGGAGGAGGGTGGCTCCTCATCGGCTTCACCGTCGGCGGCTGTCTCGAGCATGATGACCTCGGGAACGGGCACCGCGCCGTCATACGAGGCACCGCGCACGAGGCTTGCGGCGCTGTCATAGTCGACATCGCCGAGCCCGCGCGACATGCAAAGCGAAAATATGCTGTTCGCGCAGTTGATTATCTCATCGCGGGAACGGAAGTTCTCGCGCAGAAGGATGCGGCGCGGCTCGCCCTCGGCGGCGTCGGCGGCATCTGCGTATTCGCGGTATTTGCAGTTGAAGATCTCGGGATCGGCAAGGCGGAAGCGGTAGATAGACTGTTTTATATCGCCGACGAGGAAGAGGTTGTTCCCTCCGCAGGATACGGCGCGGAAGAGCTCGTCCTGCACCTGCGAAACGTCCTGATACTCGTCCACCATTATCTCGCGGTAGCGCTCGGATATCTGCTCTGCAAGCTCCGTGGGGCTGCCGTCCTCATTTGTCAGCAGGCGGACGGTCTCGTGCTCAAGGTCGGAAAAATCCATCAGCGCGAGCCTGCGCTTGTCGGCGCGGAAGGCCTTGCCGAAATCGAGCGTCAGCTCAAGCAGCGCGATCATCGATGCCGCTGTGCGCTTGAGACCGGCGCAATGCACGGCGGAGGTGACAGCAAAGGTCTTTCCCGCGAGGTCTTTGATATAGTCCTTGCACTCCGTCCTGCGGGCGCGCAGAAGCTCAACGAACTCATCGCCCTTGAGCTTTCTGGGGGCATAGGTTGCCCACCCGACGCGGGAGAGCGCCTCGGCCGTCTTGTCCCAGCCGAGAGCGAGAGAGCGGAGCACCTCGCCGCAGTTTTCGTCCATTTCCTGTAGAAACGTAGTGCAGAACGCGCTGACGGCCTCGTCATCCGGCATCGCTGCCGTGAGGCGCGCGGCCTCCTTCTGCCGGTATTCAAGCTCGAGGGAGACCTCGGAGAGCATCTCCTGCCCCCACTCCGTCTCGGAAACGTCGCCGTATTCCTTCGAAAGAAGCTTTATCTGCCGCTCGGCCCACGCCTCGGGGCGGGCGTGGCACTGCATTTTTGTGTACAGCTCGAGCACGAGCTTTTCGAGGCGGCTGTCATCGCGCCCCGCGCCGACGGTGTCGGCAAGCTCGGTAAAGCCGGGGTAGCTGTCCGCTTTTTCGTATCGTGCCTCGAGCACGCGGCTGAGAGCGTTTGCCCTCATAACGTCGGCTCTGTCGTCCTCGATGATGCGGAAATCGGGAGAAATGCCCGCGGCATGGGCGTTTTCCCGTAGGATACAGCCGCAGAAGGAGTGGATTGTGCCGATCTGCGCGTGCCGACAGAGCGCGTTCTGCCGCCGGAGATGGCGGTTGCCGGGGTCGCTTGCAAGCGCCTCGGAGATGGCCGTCATTATTCTGCCGCGAAGCTCCGCCGCCGCGGCGCGGGTGTAGGTTATGATAACGAATCTGTCGATATCGCAGGGATCGTCCTTGTCGAGTAGGCGGGCGAGAAGCCGCTCCGTGAGCACCTTCGTTTTGCCGCTGCCGGCGCCCGCTGAAACGAGCACGGCGCTGCCGCGTGCTTCTATTGCCTGCCGCTGTGATACGGTGGGCTTGAACTCAGCCATTTTCGCCGCCTCCTTCCAAAAGCGCCCAGACCTCTTTCGGCTTCAGCTTGGGAGCAAATCTGCACTTTTCGCCGTTTTCTCCGTCGGCAAAGTGGCAAACATCGAAGTAATCGCAGTTTACGCAGGCATTGTCCTGCATGGAGCGGTAGAGCGGGTCTGCCGCGATGCTGCCGCCGTGAAGCTCATGCGCCATCGCGCCGAGATTCTTTTTGACTCTTTGGAAGAGTGTGCCGAGCCTCTCCTCGGAGGCGAGCACGCTCTCGACGCTCCTCGGGGTGACGGGGAAATACAGCTTGCTCTCGCCGTGCTCCCAGGCCTCCTTGACGGCCTCGTTATCGAGCACAAGGCCGCTTCTGCGAAGCTCCTTCTCGCGCTTTGCGCGTATCTCGTCATCCGAGTCCGTGCCCGAGACGCTCACCGTCGGCACCCGCGCGGGAACGTACATAACTCCAGCCGGGACGACCTTCTTTTTGCCGACGGCGCTCTCGAAGAGCTTGCCGCCGCAGGTGTCGAGCGTCATCAGATAGAGGAGCATCTGCATGTTCATGCCGTACCATATATCGGACAGCGAGAACTTCTTGACGCCCGTTTTGTAGTCCACGACGCGCAGATAGAGCGTGTCTCCGTTTACCCAGCCGTCGATACGGTCGGCGATGCCGGTGAGCATGAGCGGAGCTGCATCCTCGCCGAGATCGAGCGGGGCGATGCCGTTGAGCCTCGAGAAGTCCACCTCAAAGTCGAGCGGGACGAAATCGCTCCTGCGAAGCTCTGCCGCCATATCGGCGACGACGGCGTGCACGTCGGTGCAGATGCGCTTGAAAAGGTATATGAATCTCGCGGATTTCTCGCGGAAATCGTTGAGCTCGGTGTGTACGTAATCGGCGACCCATTTGTCGGTTATCTCGCGGAGAGTCTCATCAGACACGGCGGCGAAGCCTCCGAGGGCCTTCACGTCCTTAGCCGTCATTTCGAGCACGCGGTGCATGAAGGTGCCTATCTCGGGCGGCTTGAACCCGACGGGCTCGTAGGTCTTGGCCTCGAGGCCGTACTGGCAGAAGTAAGCAAACTTGCAGGAGGAGAATTTGTCGGCCTTAGAGGCGCTCATGCGCGGCGCTTTCCCGTAGAGAGACGCAACGGCGCGCGGGGAGAGCTTTCCGCGCACCATGCCGGCCGCGGACTTCACGGCGGCTAATTTTTCGCTGTCATGCGCGGTAAAGTAGCGCTCCGCGGCAAAGCCCGCATCGCCTCTGCCGGCCGCGGCGAGCGACAGCGCGGGCCCGCCCGCGGACATACGCGCGTCGGCCATATCGGCGCGCTGTACACCGAGCGAGAACACGGCCTTGGCTCTGTTGAAAACAACGGACGGCCTGCACGCCGTACCCTCATCGGTCACGGCGGGGTATGACATTATCAGCTTGTCGGACGGGAGCGTGAGGCAGCTGTAGATGAGCGAGAACTCGCGCCACAGCTCGCTGTCTCCCGCGCCGCCGAGGTCGATATCAAGCTCAAGAAGCCTCTGGCGCTCGTCCTCGGAGAATATTCCGCCGCCGTCGTCGCCCTGCGGGAGCCTCGTGTCTGTCGCGCCGAGGATGATGAGGCATTTGATGTTTCTGCGGCGCATCCTGTCGAAATCGCCGGCGGACACTCTGTCGAGCGCGATCGGTATCGTGCCGACGTCGTATTGCGAGAGCATCCTCGTGAACAGCTGCCCGAACGAATCGGTGTCGGTCTCGGCGTCACCGAGAACGGCATCGCACTGCTCAAGCGCGCTGACGATTATATCCCACAGCTGGGAATATTCCTCCGCGAGAGCGCGCATGCCCTGTGCCTCAAGCTGAGCGGCCTTTGCCTCAAGCGTCTCCGCGAGGCGGATGTCTCTGAAAAAGTCCGCAAGCGCCATCGCCTGGGCTGAAACGGTGTGCGCGTTTCCGGCGCGCTCCTCAAGCGCGAGAAGGGGAGAGGCAAGTCTGCGCCGGAGAGCGTTTATGTTTTCGAGCCGCGCGTTTACCGCGTCGTCATACTTCACGCCGTAGCCGTCGGGATGCTGGTGCCAGTCGTCGGCCTTTTTCCACGCGCCCGCGCGCAGCTGCCATTTGAATATATAGTTTTCAAGCTCGTCACACTCGGCGGCATCAAGCCCCGAGAGGTAACAGCGCATATAGCTCACAACATCGTCAACGGCCCAGCCGCCGCCGATTATCTCGTATGCCCCGCAGATCATAGCGGGCAGAGGCTTTGAGAGAAGGTCGCTTCTGCGCGCCGAGAACAGGGGAACGCCGTAGTGACGGAAGGCACTCTCAAGCGCGGCGCGGTAGTCCTCAAAGCCGCGCACCGCAACGGCGATATCGCGCCAGCGCATTCCGCAATCGCGCACGAGCCCGAGCGCCTTCGCCGCGGCAAGCTCGCATTCCTCGCTCAGAGACTGCGCGCAGAAAAGCTCTACGGAGCCCTCCGCGCCGTCAAACCTGTCGGAGGAGTAGGAGAATATGTTGTCGGCGAAAAAGTCAAGCGCGCTGTCCGGGCTCGACGGCATGTATTCCACGGCGCTGTCAACGCCGTGCTCCTTCGCCGCCGCGATAAGACCGTGCGCGGCACGGCGCGACAGCTCATATATCTCGCTGTCACCGTGCAGATCGTCCACCGTGAGGCAGACGGAGATATCGGCGCCGTTTGCGATGAGCGCGGAGATGACCTGCCGCTCCTGAAATGTGAAATCCGTAAAGCCGTCTATGAATATGTGCTTTCCGCGCCCGTAGGAGCTCTCTTCAAGCCGGGAGGCGAGGGTCGTCAGTCTGTCGGACGGGTCGGCGCTGCCGTTTGAAGCCACGGCATCGTAGGCCGAGAGAATGAGCGCGAGGTCGCTCAGCTTTGCGCCGAGACCGCCTCCGGACTTCGCCGCGGCCTCGGCGAGCATATCGGACGATATTCCCGCGGCCTTGAGCTCATCCACGGCGGAGAGAAGCATGACCTGCGTTTCGGCCTTGCGCGATGCGGACGCGTATACGCCGAGCCTTGCCGAGATGCCGCCGAGAGCCTGCGCCATGCACAGGAGCCTGCCGCCCTTGTCGAGATATTTCACCGCGCTGCCGCCGAGCTCGGAGGCGATGCGCCGTGCAAGCCCCGTGAAGCTGAATACCTCCGCATAGAGGCTCATCGTATCGCCGCATACGGAGCAGAGCTCGCGCTCGGCCTCGTGGCTGTACTGCTCGGGGACGAGCATTATGACGCCGCCCTCGCCCCTTCGGACGAACGCGTGTATTTTTTCGATGACAGCCGCGGTCTTGCCGCTGCCTGCCTTGCCGAGTATCAGCGTGAGCATTCGGGCTGCCCCCCTTCTTTGATGCTGCTATTTTATCAGAAACGGGAGAAAGTGTAAAGAAGAGTGTGGAGCTTGGAGTGTGGAGTTTGGAGTTATGCCGTACGGACGTACACGGCGAGGCTTAATTGTCATTAACAAAATATGAATTTTGAATTCCTCATCGGGGAAGCTATTGACATTGCGTTTTCAAGATGGTATATTAGCACTCGAAAGAAGAGAGTGCCAACAGTCGAAAGGCGAGAGTGCTAACAATATGGCGATAAGTGAAAGAAAAAAGAGAATACTTGCCGCCGTCGTGGATGAATACATTCACACAGCAGAGCCAGTCGGCAGCAAGGCCATAGCGGAGCGCGGCGGCCTCGGCTGCTCCTCGGC
>DCGN01000005.1:28960-29142 GCA_002315275.1 Clostridiales bacterium UBA1777 | reverse complement strand
AATACACACGCCTTAAAAGCCTCGATGATTACTCCTACGAAAATGACGTACGCTTCATAAGCCTCAACATCGAGCGTGAGCATCCGTGGCTCGGCATGAAAATAAAAGACCTGAAGCTCCCGCCCGACCTTATCCTCGCCGTCATCCAGCGCAAGGGCGAGACGGTGATTCCGCGCGGCGAC
>DCGN01000005.1:28586-28946 GCA_002315275.1 Clostridiales bacterium UBA1777 | reverse complement strand
CGGAGCTGGAGCTGTACGACAGAGTTATCCTCGGCGCGGAGGGCTATCAGGACGATATGAAGATCAAGCTCAAGGAGCTCGTGCTCAAGGAGCAGCATCCGTGGAACGGGCTTGCGATACGCGACCTCGATATCTCGCGGCAGACGATCATCGTGATGGTGCGCAGGGGAAACAGGATGCTTATCCCGACAGGCTCTCTCGTGCTTGAAAGCGGAGACGTCGTTATACTCTATTCAAAAAAGACCGTGGCGGACACGGTCGCAATATCGGTATAAAAAGAGGGCGTCCCGGAGGACGCCCTCTTTGAGCCGGTCAACGGTTTTGCAATGACAGATACGCGGGGCTGTGCGGAATCGGCGG
>DCGN01000005.1:12564-28448 GCA_002315275.1 Clostridiales bacterium UBA1777 | reverse complement strand
CGCCCGGTGTGCGCACTGGGCACCTCCCCTGATCGCAGTGGAGGCACGGACTCGCTGCGCTCATCCCTACATGCCTTCCCCTTTTGTAAAGGGGAAGGTGGCACGGAGTGCCGGATGAGGTTAGCCGATTCCAAGAAAAAAACCTCATCCACCGCAAGCGGTCCCCCTTCCCCTTCTGCGGAAGGGGAAGGCTTATTTATCCGTCACCCGAAGGGTGACACCGCAAGTCCTCATTCCTGATTTGTCGGAGGGCGAGCAATGCTCGCCCCTTCAATTCCACACTCCACACTCCACACTGATCATATGTCCTCGTCGGTGATGCTGTCGGTGCGGAAGAGCAGAGAGATGCACCACAGTGCCGCGAGGCACACGAGCGTATACACTACGCGGCTGACTGTCGCCGTCTGGCCGCCGAAAAGCCACGCTACCAGGTCAAACCTGAAAAGACCCACAAGACCCCAGTTGATCCCGCCGACTATCGTAAGCGCAAGCGCTATCTTGTCCATTATCATGCTGTCGAACACTCCTTTCATAGCGTTTCTTCGGATATTATTCCCGCTTGAAAAGTTTTTATACATTCGACAAAACATGTGTTTTCTCGCTCTTTACAAGGCAGAAGGTTTGCGGTAGTATATAGGCACAGCTTATCCAATTGGCCTCCGAGCGGGAGGCCGGCTCATATCTTTATCCCATAACCTTATTTTGCGGTCCGTTTTCTGCGGGCCGCGCTTTTTATTATGAAGGGGAGATATATCGGCGTCCACGCGAGCGCGAGAAGCGGCAGATAGCCGATGAGGTAGCCCGGTCTGCCCAGCGCGGCGAACCACTCGAGCGGCGAGCCCTCGGACGGCCGGCTGAGGAACATATAGTTCGTGCCCCAGAGCTTGTTGAGCGCGTAGACCGGCGCGGCGAGCAGGAGCATTATGCCCAGGCACGCCGGTGCGCGGCGGATGTCGGGCGCGAGCTCGCCGCCGAGTATCTGCATGAGGGTATAGTCAACGAGCAGAATGTGCAGCGTAAAGGAGCTCACCGTCATAAAATGGACGAAGGGATAATACGTCCAGTCCGGGAAGAGCAGGGCACAGAGCGCACCGGGCATGCAGAACGCGCAGAGAAACTGCCCCGTGAGCCTGCTGCCGCTCAGCGCGTGGAATACGCAGATGTACACCGCGAGGCCGCACAGATGAAGCGGCAGACGGTACACGTTATACTCGCCCGCGCGCATCAGCAAAACAGCGCGCAGCACCTCGACGAAGAGCGCCGTGAACGCGACGGCGAGGCGAAGCAGCCTTCTGCCCCTTGCGCCCGCGCGGCGGTAAACGAGCGAGAGCGCAGCTGTCATCGCGGCGAAAACGGCGAGCCAGATAAAGTGCCCCGCGCTGAAAAGGCCGAAGCCGTCAGCTCCGTATTGTATTGTGAAATCGTAAAATCCGTTCATATAAGCTCCGAATAGCATAGAACTATTATGCCCCGATAATACCACATTTCCGCGCAAAAAAACAGCGCCGTTTGACAGCGCGTGCAAAAAGGAATAAAATAGGCTGCAATTACGGCGATGCGGAAGAACGGAGGGGATGCGTTCGTGGATATAAAGCCGAAATCGTATATCATCATAATCGCGAGCAGCGCGTTTCTCGCATTCGGGCTGTACAACGTGCACTCGCTCTCTGGCGTGACGGAGGGCGGCATACTCGGCCTTGTGCTGCTTTTTGACTATTGGTTCGGCATCTCGCCCGCCATATCGTTCTTCGCCGTGAGTGCGGTATGCTTCGCAATAGGCTGCCGCGTGCTCGGAAAGAGCTTTATCGCGCGCTCTGCCGTCGCGGTGGCATCATTTTCGCTGTCGTACGCCTTGTTTGAGCAGTTCGAGCCGCTATGGCCGGGACTGTATGACACGCCGCTGCTTGCCGCCGTGCTCGGCGCTGTCTTCGTCGGCGTGGGCACGGGGATGTGCGTGCGCGAGAACGCGGCGATAGCGGGGGACGATGCGCTCGCGATGACGCTCTCTCACGTGACGGGCATTAAGATAGAGTATGTATACATGCTGTCGGACGTCGCGGTGCTGGCGATGTCGCTGTGCTACATCCCGCTCAGGCGCATAGCGTACTCGCTGTTCACGGTGATCCTGTCGGGGCAGATAATAGGCATTATCCGGCGCATAGGGAAAAAAGATTGAAGTTTTCGCAAATTTGAGGTAGAATAGCAGCAAAGCAAGACACAGCGGAGGTAATGAAAATGAATAAACATCTTGATATATCGCCCGAGGTAAAGGCAGCGCTTGAGGCGGGAAAGCCCGTTGTAGCGCTCGAGAGCACGATAATCTCCCACGGTATGCCGTACCCCAAGAACGTGGAGACGGCGCTCCTTGTCGAAGAGACCGTCAGAAAAAACGGCGCAGTTCCCGCGACAATCGCGATAATCGGCGGCAGGCTCAAGGCGGGGCTTTCTCATGAGGAGATAGAACATCTCGGCAAGGCGGGAAAGAGCGTAACGAAGGCGAGCCGCCGCGATCTGCCCGCGCTCGCTGCCTTCGGAGCCGACGGCGCAACAACCGTTACGACGACGATGATAATCGCCCACATGGCGGGCATAAGTATATTCGCCACCGGCGGCGTAGGAGGAGTGCACAGAGGCGCGGAGACTACGATGGACATATCCGCCGACCTCGAGGAGCTGGCGCAGACCCCCGTGATGGTCGTCTGCGCGGGCGCGAAGAGCATACTTGACCTCGGGCTGACGCTCGAGTACCTCGAAACGAAGGGCGTGCCCGTTATAGGCTACGGCACGAACGAGCTGCCCGCGTTCTACACGCGAGAGAGCGGGCTTCGCGTAGACTACAGAGTCGACTCCCCCGAGGAGCTTGCCGCAATGTTCAGAGCTCAGCGCGAGCTTGAGCTGAAGGCCGGCATGCTCGTTACGAATCCTATTCCCGTGCAGTACTCGATGAACAAGAAGGCTATCGACGCCGCTATCGACGAGGCGCTCAGACAGTGCAGGGTCAACGGCATCCACGGCAAGGAGACAACGCCGTTCCTGCTCGCGAAGGTCGTTGAGCTGACGGGCGGCATGAGCCTCGAGAGCAACATCAGGCTCGTGCTGAACAACGCGGAGCTCGCCGCTAAGACGGCTGTCGCGCTGAGCGGGAAGTGAGAAGCCGTGATGCGGACATAGGTTCGCGATACAAGCCGATATATAAAACGCGCCGCCGCAGGGAAACCCAAAACCCTGCGGCGGTTTGTGCAAAAAAAGAGAAGGAAGTATATAAAGGAGAATCTCGCACTTGCGTTATTATAAAGCGGACTCGCTGCGCTCATCCCTACGGGGACGGGGGTGGCCGGGTCAGAAGTTGATGTAATCGGAGAGGAGCTTCTGCACCTTTTCGTGATCGGGGACGGCGTACATCGCGAAGCGGGTGCAAAGCTTTGAATCGTCGTCGATCTTCGGGCCGGCGACTGTCTGCGAGCGCCACTCGGTGGGCTTGGAATCGACGGAGCCTCCGCAGAGGAGGGTGAAGTGGCCGTCAGCATCCTTTTTGAAGGCTGCCTTGCCGATGGCGCTGTAATCAACGGATTTGACGCTGTCGGTGACGATGATGAGGCGCTTATCCGTCGCGGCGTAGAGCGCCTTCTTAAGGGTGGAGGCATCGGTAAGGTTGTTGAGCGATGCGCAGACCGCTACGAGCAGAAGGATCGCAACGATGACGATCTTTACGCCGTTGCCGCCCGTGATGGCGTAGATAAGATATGCGATGAGTATCGCAAGCACGATGCCCGCGGTCGTCACTATCTTCTTGATGATGTGCTTCTTATAGGTCGCGTCAAGGGGCTCAAAGGACTCTGTGGGAGACTTCCAAAGCAGCTTTTCACCTTTGTTTAATTCTTTTTCCAATGTTTCTTCCATAAAAACATCCTCCCTGATAATAATTTCCTGACGGATACTGTATCATCATTATATAGGAGAACGTGTTAAATGGGGGCAAAGAACGGCGGAGCGAACGTTAAGGCGGATTAATTTCGCGTTAATATGCCGTTAACCGACAGATCAGTCGCCCTCTATCATGCGGTAGCCCACGCCGACCTCGGTGAAGATGTACTTCGGCTCGGCGGGGTTTTTCTCTATTTTGCGGCGGATGTTCGCCATGTTGACGCGCAGGATCTGGTTGCTGCCCTTGCTCTGCGGCCCCCACAGCTCCTTCATTATATAATCATATGTCAGCACCTTGCCGGAGCAGCGGCTCAGAAGGGACACGATGCGGAACTCGTTCTGCGTGAGGTGGACGTTCTCGTTCGCGACGAAGACCTGATGCTTGTCATAGTCGATGCAGAACTCTCCCGCGGTGAACTTGCCCGTGCCGGCCATGGCGGCACTGCCCGAGCGGGTATGGCGCAGAGCCACGCGGATACGAGCCAGAAGCTCCGCCGCGCCGAAGGGCTTTGTGATATAGTCATCCGCGCCCATTTCGAGCGCCTCGACCTTGTCACGCTCATAGCTGCGCGCCGAGACGACAACTATCGGCATCTGCGTCCACTGCCTGACCTCGCGAATGATGCTTAAGCCGTCAATATCGGGCAGGCCGAGATCGAGCACCATCAGATCGGGACAATGCGAGCTGATCATAGAAAAAGCCTCGGCTCCCGTGTGAGCGACAATGACATCAAAGGCGTTCGAGGACAAAATGGCGCGGATAAAGCCCGAGATGCTCTTTTCGTCTTCAACTATTAGTATCTTGTCTTTTACGTTCATTTAGAATCTCCCATCTGCAGCAGGAACACGAATCTCGCGCCGCTGCCGCTGTTTTCTGCATATATTCTGCCGCCGTGCGCCTCGACGATCGTTCTGCATACGAGCAGGCCGATGCCCATACCGCGGGATTTGTCCTCGCGTTCGCCCGACTTAGCGGGGAGGTTGAAAAGATCCTTCATGATATCGGGCGCGATGCCGACACCGTTATCCTCGACGGTGATGCGGGCAAAGGCCCCGTCCGTATCGGCGGAGACGGAGATGCGCGTCGTCGTCTCACCGTGGGCTACGGCGTTGTCCATAAGATTAGTCAGCACCTGCTCGATGAGCATCGCGTCCATCGGGACGAAGAGGGGCTCATCCGGAACCCTGACGGATGCCGTGACCTCGGGGTGCTTCTGGCGGAACTTCGCGGCGGCAGCGCCGAGCACCTCCTCGATGGCCTCGTCCTGCTTCCTTATAGCCTGCAGCTCATCGCCGCTGATGCGCGTGATCGACAGAAGATTTTCGACCATGCGGCAGAGCCATTCGGCATCCTGCTTCGCGCCGAGAAGCAGCTCATCGCGCTGGGCGCTGTCCATAATGTCCTCCTCGTCGAGAACGGCACCGATGGAGCCGCTTATCGAGGTGAGCGGGGTGCGCAGATCGTGAGAGATGGCGCGCAGCAGATTCGAGCGGACCTTTTCCTTTTCCGCTTCAATGCGGAGCTTCTCCTGATATTTTACGGCTGAGGCCAGCGTCGACGACGCAAGGCCGACGGCGAGCATCGTTATAAACGTGAGCGGGTAGCCGTAGGGCGAGAAGTCCAGCTTGAAGTACGGCGCGGTGAACGCATAGTTGACGGCGAACACGCTGAAGACGGCCGCGAGGATACCGTAAAAATAACCGTCCGTGCTCAGAGAGATAATGAGCACCGCGAGAACGAATATCATCGGCACGTGCACGTCCGACGTTGTCCAGCCGCGCATGAGCTGGCAGATGGCCGACGTGATGCCGATGCCGAGAAACCACATGAGCCAGCCCTTAGTATAGAGCCTGATCCTGCCCTTTATATTGATTTTTTTAAATAAGTTTTTCATACTTCGGATTATACCATGCCTTTCCGTTAAAACGGTGTTAAGAAATTAATATTATTATGGAATAAAAATAGGGAGCTTCGATGCCGAGACCGGAGCTCCCCGAGGTGTTATTTTTCCCAAGTGCGCGCGCTGATGATGTAGCGCGGGCGGTGCTTGGCTTCGAGATAGATCTTGCCGATATATTCGCCGACGCCGCCGAGGGCGATGAGCTGCAGGCCGAGCACGAAGCATATTATCGCCGTGCCGACGGCCCAGCCCTGCGCGTGAACACAAAGAACGGCGATGAACGCGATGAGCGCTGCGAGCGAGACAACTCCGCCGAGCACCGCGATGAGCCGCAGCGGCCTCACGGACAGGCTCGTTATCCCGTCAATCGCGAGAGCAAGCATTTTTCCGAGCGGGTAGTGGGTCTTACCGGCAAGGCGCTCCGCTCTCGAATATTTCACGCAGCCCGTTTTGAACCCGACGAGAGGCACCATGCCGCGCAGGAACAGATTGACCTCCCTGAACTCGGCCAGAGCATCGAGCGCGCGGGAGCTGATGAGGCGGTAATCCGCGTGATTATACACGACCTCTGCGCCCATCAGCGAGAGAAATCTATAGAAGAACTGAGCGGTAAAGCGCTTAAAGAAGCTGTCCGTGCGTCTGTCCTCGCGGACACCGTATACAACGTCACAACCGCATAAATATTCATTTATCATAGCGTCGATTGCATTAATATCATCCTGCCCGTCACAGTCGACAGAGACGGTGATATCGCAGAGAGGCCGCGCCTCCATGAGCCCCGCGAGCACGGCGTTCTGATGGCCGCGGTTGCGCGACTGGCTGATGCCGAGGTAATGCTCATCCGCCGCGGCGAGAGAGGAAATGATCTCCCACGTCCTGTCGCGGCTGCCGTCATTCACGAACAATACACGGCTTTTGCCGCTGATTTTTTCCGAAGAAATGAGAAATTCCAGCTTTTTCAGGAACATAGGGGCCGTAATTGGTAGTACAGCCTCTTCGTTATAGCAGGGAACTACAATATATAGTACAGGTGCCATGTTCACAGTCCTCCGATGGTGTCGGTTTCTGCTTCTTATTATACCCGAAGGACGGAAATGGTCAAGCGGTTGTTTGGAGATTTTAGTCATTGTTAACACTTTTTCAGAATAAACCCAATAAAACTTTATTATTAACAATGGTTGACAAAAAATGATAGATAACTTATAATTAAACAGAATAGTTTCGCAATGATATCATTTTAAATCAATAAAGTCGGTACGCGGCAAATACCCGGGTATTTGCATCTTTTCATAAATGAAAAGATGATAAGGCTTTATTAAGCGGTACAGGCCTGATGGTTACAAAGAAGTATGTAAGCGACTATAAGTTTTCCGAGAGCGTTACGGAAAAGGGCAGGATAAAGACAGAGGCCGTGTATACCGGCAGACACTTCCGCTTGAGCGATGCGGCGGCAAAGAAGGCCGCAAGGCCGATGCTTCGGATGCTCGGGGCGCTGTGGATATTATTCGTATCGGCGCTCGTGCCGAAGACGGGCGCGGCGCGGCTGATGTATGTGCTGCTGCCGTATGCGTTTATCGCGGTGGCGCTCGGCAAGCTGACGCAGGCCGTGCTCACGCTCCGCGATGCGGACGAAATTCTGATCCGCTCGGAGGCGGACAGAGTGTCCAAGCAGCTGCCGGCCTCGGCTGTGTGGCTCGCGATACTCTCGGGCGTGCCGCTCGTCGGCCTCGCGGTGACACTTCTTATTAATAAAAGCGCGCTTTGCGGAGCGGACGCGTTCTTCGCGTTCGTATGCGCGGCAGAGCTTCTCGCGGGGCTGTGCGTGATCCGCAAAAGAAAGGTCTTCTCAACGGAGGAGACGGATTGAACGGTTATTATTCGCCGGAGCGTTTAACGCGCGACGCGTTTAATAAATAAAACAGTATTTCAATTTTTCAAGGAGGAAAATGAAAAAATGAGCAAACTCAGCAGAATTCTTGCTCTTGCAATGGCTCTGATCATGGTTCTCTCCCTCTGCGCATGCGGCGCACAGTCCGCTCCCGCAGAAGAGGCACCTGCAGCAGAGACCCCTGCAGAAGCTCCCGCAGCAGAAGCCCCCGCAGCAGAAGTCAAGGATACCCTCGTTGTAGGTTATTCTAACTTCTCCCAGAAGTTCAGCCCCTTCTTTGCCGAAAGCGCATACGACCAGGATGTCGTTACCTTCACCCAGCTCGGCACTATCGGCTATGACCGTGCTTCCGCTCTTGTTCTCAACGGCATTGAGGGCGAGACCAGAAGCTACAACGGCACGGAATACTTCTACGACGGCATTGCAGACACCGTCATCACCGAGAACGCAGACGGCACTGTCGATTACGACATCACCATCCGCGACGATATCGTCTTCTCCGATGGCGAGCCCATGACCATTGATGACGTTATCTTCTCCATGTACGTCCTCTGCGACCCCACCTATGACGGAAGCTCCACCCTCTACTCCGCTCCCATCACCGGTATGGCTGACTACCGCGCAGGCATGGATTCCCTCATCAACCTCGTTCTTGCAGCAGGTCCCGACAACGCAGACTTCACCTACTGGACCGAAGAGCAGCAGACCACCTTCTGGGCTGCATTCCAGGTCGCAGGCGAGAACTTCTGCCAGTCCATCGCCGACTACTGCATAGCTAACTACGGCTCCTACGGCGCAGTTGACTTCCCCTCCGCAGTTGCTCTCTGGGGCTACGAAGGCTGCGAGGATCCCGCTTCCATGTGGGCAGCTATGCTCGATAACTACGGTTACGACATCTCCGACAACGGCATCAACTGCGAGATCGCTGACACCTCCATCTCCCAGTTCATCAACAACGAGCTCGGCGATCAGGCTGCCGCTTTCGCAGCAGGCGTTGCTACCGGCGAGTCCGCTCCCAACATTGCAGGTATCGTTAAGACCGGCGACTACTCCATGAGAGTTACCACCGACACCCTCGATGCAACTGCTATCCTCCAGCTCAGCATCACCGTCGCTCCTCTGCACTACTACGGCGACAAGGCTGCTTTCGATTACGACAACAACAACTTCGGCTTCACCAAGGGTGACCTGAGCTCCGTCCGCGAGCACACCACCACTCCTCTCGGCGCAGGCCCCTACAAGTTCGTCTCTTACGAGAACGGCCAGGTTACCTTCGAGGCTAACGAGCTGTACTGGAAGGGCGAGCCCAAGATCAAGTACATAGTCTTCCAGGAAGCTTCCGACGCAGATAAGCTCACCGGTGTTGCTACCGGCACCTTCGATATCGCCGATCCTTCCATCTCCGACGCAGTTGTCGCCTCTATCAAGGAGTACAACGGCGGCGAGCTGACCGGTGACGTCATCACCACCAGCCTCGTTGACAACAACGGCTACGGCTACATGGCAATGTGCGCTGACAACGTTAAGGTCGGCGAGCCCGGCTCCGAGGCATCCAAGAACCTCCGCAAGGGCATCGCAACCGTCTTCGCTGTCTACCGCGAGACCGCTATCAACTCCTACTACGGCGACCGCGCTGCAGTTATCGAGTATCCTATCTCCAACACCTCATGGGCCGCTCCTCAGCCTGCTGACGAGGGCTACAAGCTCGCATACTCCACCGATGTAAACGGCGATCCCATCTACAACGAGTCCATGAGCGAGACCGAGCGCTACGATGCAGCTCTCGCAGCATGCGTTGAGTTCCTCAAGGCTGCCGGCTACACCTGGGACGATGCAGCAGGCAAGTTCACCGCTGCACCCGGCGATGCAAGAATGACCTTCGAGTTCATGATCCCCGCTGACGGCGTCGGCGACCACCCCGCATTCGGCATCATCACCAATGCTGCCACCGCTCTTGCTACCATCGGCATTGAGATCCAGGTCAACGACCTGTCCAACTCCTCCACTCTGTGGGACGGCCTCGACGCAGGCACCGTCGACATGTGGGCAGCCGCATGGGGCAACTCCATCGACCCCGATATGACTCAGGTCTACCACTCCAACTCCATCGGTGCTTCCAACCACTACCACATTGCTGACGCAGGTCTTGACGAGCTCATCCTCGAGGGCCGCAGCAGCACCGATCAGGCCTTCCGTAAGGCAACCTACAAGGAAGCTCTCGAGGTTATCCTTGACTGGGGCGTTGAAGTACCTACCTACCAGCGCAAGAACGCTATCATCTTCTCCACCGAGCGTGTCAATATGGACACCGTTACTCCCGACATCACCACCTTCTGGCAGTGGTACAATGACATTGAACTCCTTGAGCTCAAGTAATATTTAACACAAACCAGAGCTGCGCAACAGACAGGGGCGGAAAACTGCCCCTGTCTAAGTTGCGCTTAGGAGTTATTCTTTACCTATTTCTATAGGAAAACAGAAATAATAATTCGGGGGTGATCATTTTTGACAGAATTCCTTATCAAGAGGATCCTGCTCTGTATTTTGATCCTCTTCTTCGTAATGTTCATAGTTTATGCTCTCATGTACTCCCTTCCCACGAGCTACGTTGAGAGAATGGCGCTTCAGCTTTCGCAGCGTCCCGGCTCTTTGAAAAGTGCTTCGGAATGGCTGGCCGAGCTGAATGCCAAATACGGCATGGACAAGGGCCCCATCGAGGGCTATTTCGTCTGGCTGAAGAATGCCGTCAAGGGTGACTTCGGCGAGAGCTGGTTCTGGACCGTTTCCTGCACGGATAAGTTCGAGGCAGTTATCTGGTACAGCTTTGTGCTGGCTCTCATCTCTTTCATATTTGAGATCTTAATTGCGGTGCCGCTCGGCATAGCGGCTGCCCGCAGGCAGTACTCTCCGACCGACTACGCCGTCACGGTGTTCGGTCTTGTCGGTATGTCCCTGCCGACGTTCTTCGTGGGTACGCTGCTGAAGATGATCTTCTCCATCAAGCTCGGATGGCTTGATATAAGCGGCATGCAGGGGCGTTTCTACTACCAGCTCGACGCATGGGGCAGATTCCTCGACCTCGGCAAGCATTTCATTATGCCGGTTTTGACTTTGATTATTATCAGCATAGGCAGCCTGATGCGCTACACCCGCACCAACATGCTCGAGGTTTTGAGCGCGGACTATATCCGCACCGCGAGAGCCAAGGGCCTTTCGGAGAAGCGCGTTATAAACTACCATGCCTTCAGAAATACACTTATCCCGCTCGTAACTATCCTCGGCGGTTCTCTGCCCGGCCTCTTCGGCGGCGCGCTTATCACCGAGACGATATTTGCCATCGGCGGAATAGGCTACACGTCCTATCAGGCCATGGTCGCGGGCGACATCCCGTTCACGATGTTCTACCTCGCGTTCATGTCGATTCTTACGCTGCTCGGCAACCTCATCTCCGACGTTCTCTACGCCGTAGTTGACCCGCGCGTCCGCGTGCATTAAGGAGGGTGAGGAAATGAGTAACAACATCAGAAATTCCAACTCCCTTAACGAGGAGCTCAAGCGCCGCGAGGCAAGAGAGCACAAGGAAGAGAACAATGGCCGCATCTCTCTGGATGATACCCAGCGCGTCAAGGTCCTCTCTCCCGGCAGACTCGTCGCAAAGCGCTTCTTCCGCAACAAGCTTGCTATCGTCGGTCTGGCGATACTCATCATCATGTTCCTCTTCGCGTTCGTTGCCCCGCTCTTCTACCCCTACGGGCAGACAGAGGTGTTCTACAAGTACGAGGAGATGCTCATAAACTACGGTATTGCAAACGAGCGTACAGAGTACGTCAGCCATATACTCGATGAATCCGTTGAGATACCGCGCAACGTCAAAAACATGATGACCTCCTACATCGCAACGATGCAGAAGGACAACCTCAGCGAGCTCAGCGTTTTTGACAATGACGGCAACCCCTACGTTGTCAACAAGCTCGGCGACGGCGTTTACTGCCTGAGCGTCGGCGAGATGGAGACTGTCGCGGAGCTGCCCAGCGCAAGGCTCATCGGCCAGCTCAACAAGATAACCGGCGAGCTGACGACCTCCCTCTCCGAGGAGGAGCTTCCCGAGGGCTTCGCCGAGAAGTGCGCCGCGTCCCTCAAGAGCGGCACGATGTCCTTCAAGATGGACGGAGTGAACTACGTTATTGAGCAGGGCGCAACTAAGGTCGCATTCAACGTATCGTCTACCGGCGGCGACTCGCTCATCTTTACGGGCAAGGATCTCGGCGCAGAGTTTGCGGCAGCCTTTAAGACCGCTAACGACGCGCAGGCGGCAAGCTTCATGTTCGGCGGCAAGCAGTACTCACTGCTCAGAAGCGATGAGGGCATCAGAGCCGCTCTCAAGGGCGATACAGATCCTGTCATCGTTGCATCCTACTTCGTGTTTGACGCTGTGGAGGCAGGCGCGTCCTTCTCCGATGAGTTCGTCGCCGAGGCTCTGCTTAACCTCTATGAGGACGGCAAGTTCGAAGAAAACGGCGTGAGCTATAAGATCACCGAGGACGAGGACGGCTACGTCATAAGGTCCGCAGCGGGCGATGACGTTGCAATGCTCTCCACCTTCGTTGTCCGCCGCTATGACGGCACAGACACGCTCTCGATCGAATTCAAGCAGACGGTTCAGGATGTTATTACCGACATGCTCGACAGCAACCTCTACGAGTCCGAGTTTAACTTTGTTATCCCCGAGCTCGATGAAACCGGCGCTTACCTCTACAACGAGGCGGGCGAGCTTGTCTACGGCGAGAAGACGATCACCGTCGAGAGAAAGCTCGACAGCTTCGTCCTTCGATGCAACCAGACCACTTACCTCATCGACATTTATGCCGAGCCGAGTGCGGAGCACCCCTTCGGCACCGATGCTGACGGCATGGATATCCTCGCCCGTATGATGTACGGCGGCCGTGTATCCCTGATGGTCGGCTTCGTGGTCGTGTTCCTCGAATGCTTCCTCGGCATCATCATGGGCGGTCTCGCAGGCTTCTTCGGCGGCTGTGTAGACACGCTTATCATGCGTCTTGTCGATATATTCTACTGCATCCCCACTTACCCGATACTCATCATCCTCGGCGCAACGTTTGACGCTATGCGCCTCGGCTCCTACCAGAGACTTATCTGGATGATGGCTGTTCTCGGTATCCTCGGCTGGGCAGGCATTGCCCGTCTCGTCCGCGGCCAGATCCTCTCCCTCAGAGAGCAGGAGTTCATGATCGCGCAGGAGGCAACAGGCGTGCGCATCAGCCGCAGAATATTCAAGCACCTTATCCCGAACGTCATGCCTCAGCTGATAGTTTCCGCTACGATGGGCCTCGGCTCCGTCATCATCACGGAATCTACGCTGTCCTTCCTCGGACTGGGTGTCAAGCGTCCTCTCGCCACATGGGGCACGATGATCAACGCGATCACCAGCTCCAACGAGAACCTTGTCCGTTACGCATACATCTGGATCCCTGTCGGATTGCTGATATGCCTGACGGTCATAGCCTTTAACTTCGTCGGCGACGGTCTGCGCGACGCGTTCGACCCGAAGATGAAGCAGTAAGGAGGTATATAAAATGGCTAAGAAAAGAAAAGATGCTGCGTATATCTCCGGTAAAGAGTCCCACAAGATAAGCAAGTTCAACAGAGCCGTCACGCGCAAGCTCGAAAAGCAGCGCGCCGATAAGGCCACCGACCCCGCAAAGTACACCACGAAGATGCAGGACGAGAACAACATCGTCGAGTTCGACAATGTGTGCACCTACTTCTTCACGGATGTCGGCACCTGCAAGGCTGTTGACGGCGTCACGTTCAACGTTCCGAAGAGAAGCGTTGTCGGCGTTGTCGGCGAGTCCGGCTGCGGCAAGTCCGTCACGAGCCTTTCGCTGATGCAGCTTCTGCAGCGCCCGCAGGGTCAGACCGTCGGCGGAGAAATCCGCTTCAATGTCGGCGGAGGCAAGGCCTATAACATCGTGAACACTCCCACGAACATTATGACCACTATCCGCGGCGACAGAATGTCCATGATATTCCAGGAGCCTATGACCAGCCTGAACCCCGTGTTCCGCTGCGGCGCGCAGATAGACGAGGTCATCAAGCTCCACAATCCCGATATGACTGACGAGGCCGTCAAGGCGCGCAGCATCGAGATGATAACGACCGTCGGCATCGCAAACGCGGAGGGTGTTTACAGGATGTTCCCGCACGAGCTGTCCGGCGGTATGCGCCAGCGCGTTATGATCGCTATGGCTCTCGCGTGTTCACCCGAGCTTATAATTGCGGACGAGCCCACCACCGCGCTTGATGTTACCATTCAGGCGCAGATACTCGATCTGCTGAAGGAGCTCAAGGACAAGATCAACTCCTCCATCATGCTCATCACGCATGACCTCGGCGTTATCGCCAACATGGCAGACTACGTTGTCGTCATGTACGCGGGTCGCGTCGTCGAGCGCGGTACGACGGAGGATGTGTTCCACAATCCCTGCCACCCCTACACGATAGGCCTGATGAAGTCCAAGCCCGTCGTCGGCAAGAAGGTAGACGCGCTGTACAACATCCCCGGCAGCGTGCCCAACCCCGTAAATATGCCGAACTACTGCTACTTCCGCGACCGCTGCGAGAGCTGCACCGCGAAGTGCGACGGCAAGTATCCCCCCCTTATCAGGATCAGCGATACGCACTACGTTTCCTGCTGGAACTTTGACGACAAGGGCGAGATAATCGGCTATCCCAAATCCGTGAATGTGGAGGAGCTGTTATGAGCGAAGAAATAAAGAATGCTCCCGTTACGGAGTCCAACGGCGAATACCTGCTCGAGGTCAAGAACCTCGTCAAGTGGTTCCCGATAAAATCCAGCTTCCTGAAGCGCACGATCGGCAACGTCAAGGCTGTCGACGGCGTATCCTTCGGCATCAAGCGCGGACAGACGATGGGTCTTGTCGGCGAGTCCGGCTGCGGCAAGTCCACCACCGGCAGAACGCTTCTCGGCCTCATCGAGAAGACGTCCGGCGAGGTCTGGTTTGACGGGCAGGAGATATCCTCCATGTCCGGCAAGGAGATGAGAAAGCTCCGCCCCCGCATCCAGATAATCTTCCAGGATCCTTACTCCAGTCTTTCACCCCGTATCCCCGTCGGCGAGATAATCGGCGAGGCTGTGCGCGAGCACAACATCGTCCCTCCCGAGGAGTACGAGGACTATATCTCCCGCATCATGCATGCCTGCGGCCTGCAGGAGTACCATAAGGACAGATATCCCCATGAGTTCTCCGGCGGCCAGAGACAGAGAATATGTATCGCCCGCGCTCTTGCGCTCAACCCCGACTTCATCGTCTGCGACGAGCCCGTTTCCGCGCTTGACGTTTCCATTCAGGCGCAGATAATCAACCTGCTCAAGCAGCTGCAGAAGGACTTCGGCCTTACATATCTCTTCATCTCGCATGACCTCTCCGTCGTTGAGCACATATCCGACACCGTCGGCGTCATGTACCTCGGCTCGATGGTCGAGTACGCCGATACCGAGAAGGTGTTCGAAAAGCCGCTGCACCCCTACACCGAGGCGCTCTTCTCCGCTATCCCGATCCCCGATCCCGACGCGAAGATGAACCGCATCGTGCTCAAGGGCAGCCTGCCCTCCCCGGCAAATCCGCCGAAGGGCTGCAAGTTCCACACCCGCTGCGAAAAGTGCATGGATATTTGCCGCTGCGCCGCCCCCGAGTGGACCGAGACAGAGCCGGGCCACTGGTGCGCGTGCCATCTGTACAATAATGCCGAGCAGCAGGCCAGAGCCGAGAAGATCCTTGCTGAGGAAAAGGCAAAGGGTGGCTTCGATGAGCAGAAGGCAAAGGAACAGGACATCCTTTGAGGATGACGGGCGCGTCATCGCGCCGATGAATGTTGAGGGTATGCCGTGGCATACGCCGAAAAACCCCTTCGCGGGCGAGAGCTCCGGCAAGGAGCCGATAACCCGCGAGGAGGAGCGCCTATATCGCGGAGCCGCCTTGAAAGCGGGGCTGATGATAGCGGGCGTGTTCGGAGCGGCGGGATTTATCTTCATCGAGCTGCTTTTGCTGTTCTGGAAATGAATAATGCAAAAAAGACCGACTCAGAGTCGGTCTTTTTTGCATATTATTTCAGGTACTCGGCAAGCTCTG
>DCGN01000005.1:2106-12488 GCA_002315275.1 Clostridiales bacterium UBA1777 | reverse complement strand
ATGTCATACGCCCAGCAGGCGGCGGCAAACGGGACGTTCGCGGCGGAGGCCATGTCAAAGCCGGGCTTGAGATCGTCAATAACGAGGATGTCCTCGCGCTCAAGGCCGAAGCGCTCCATCAGATCGAAGAGCGACCACGGCGACGGCTTGCGCTTATCCTCAGGGAGCTCCCAGCCGTAGACCGCGTCGGGGGTCGGCAGGCCGTTCGCCTCATAGTCACGCAGGATGTTCTCCCTGAACGAGTGCGACACGACGGCGAGAATGCCGCCGGCGGCCTTGTGGCGCTCCATTATTTCGCGAAGCCCCGGATAGGCTGCCGGTATCTTGCCGACAACGTACTCGCGCCAGTACTGCGTTTCGTGCTTGAGGTCTGCATCGTCCATGCCGTACTCGTTGCGGCACATCGTGAGAAAGCCGGGGTCGAAGTTCTTGGCGAAGTATTCATCGAGCGAGCAGGTGCGGCCGGGATAGTACTGCGCGAGGTATTGTTGAAAGCACGGGTGATGGATCGTGGCGGTGCTGTTGACGACGGTATCGTCATGGTCGAACACAAGGCATTTGTATTTCATAAGTACCTCTGACGGATCAATAGAACTGCGCGACGGGCTGCTCGGGGGCATCGCAGGGCTGCATATCCTGCAGAACGAGGACGGGGCCCTTGCGGCCGTAGGCCTTCGAGAAGCGGAACTCTATCTTCGCCGTGAGGATCATCCACGTCTCCTCTCTGAGCGTCTGCGCACCGTCCCACTTGCATATCAGGCAGGCGGGCTGGATATCCTCGACGCAGCAGGTCATAACGTGGCGGCCGACGAAGAAGCTGCCCTCTATCTCGTGCTTGCCGCGGAACGTGCGGCACTTGAAGCGGACGACCTTATCGAAATACTTCTTCGGCTCCTCGCCGAGATCGCGGTACCATTCGGCATAGTCATCGTCACCGATCTCGATAATGGGGGCGTTGATGTCAAACGGCAGGGGATCCTCGATATCGTCATACTCGACCATGTTGTTCGGCCCCTCGTAGGCGATATCGGCGCGGCGGTTTGCTCCGCGCACTATCTTATGGAAGTCCATCTTGTTCATCGAGCGCGTCTCGAAGCGGTTGAACACAACGAGCTCGCAGCTCTTGAGCTTATCGTAGACAAGATTGCGCATGTTGCTGTTATAGGCGAGAAACGTGCCCGCATCGGCAAAGCAGAACTCCTGATACACCATCCAGCCCTCGGGCATCGCGGCGTAGAGCGCATCGAGCAGCCACATGCCGTTATATTCGATGACAACGCGCTCAGCCTTGGCATCATTTGCCCACTTGGAGAGGTTCTCGGGAGTAAGCTCTCCGGCATCCTCGACAACGCGGACGTATACGGACTTGGGAGCGGCGAACTGGTCGGGAGCGTATTCCTCCTCGCCCTCCTCGCAGACGAGCAGAAGCGTCTTCTCGCCGTTGCAGAAGCGCCTGTCCTCAAGCGTCTCCTGTATGAACTTGGTCTTGCCGGACTCAAGAAAGCCTGTGAACAGGAATACCGGCATGTCCTTCTGATTACTCAATGTCAAACAGCTCCTTCAGTGCCTTCTCGTTGATCTTGGAGCCGATAACGCAGAAGCGGCCCGTTACGGCTGCGCTGCCGCGGCGAACGTCAGCCTCGCCGGGAACGTAGTCAAAGTATATCCACTCGCCGTCGCTTGCGTCGACAAAGCCCTTCGCGCGCAGGACGATGCCGTACTTGGCCTCGTCGGCGAGCTTGCCGAGAATGGCGCGGAGCTTTTCCTCGGTGAACTTTCTCGCTGTCTCCATGCCCCAGCTGGTGAAGACCTCGTCGGCATGGTGATGGTGGTGATGATGGTCATGCTCGTGGCAGCCGCACTCGCACTCGTCGTCATCGTCGTCATGGTGGTGGCCGCAGGTGCAGACGCCGTTTTCATCGTACTCATGGTGATGGTGCTCGTGGTCATCGTCGTCATCATGGTGATGGTGGCCGCAGCAGCATTCGTCATCATCGTCATCGTGGTCATGGTGATGGTGACCGCAGCAGCATTCGTCATCATCGTCGTCGTGGTCATGGTGGTGATGCTCGTGGTCATGGCAGCAGCACTCGTCATCATCGTCATCATGATCGTGGTGATGGTGATGCTCATGCTCGAGGTGCTCCATCTCCGCCTTGAGGCCGTTTTCGTCCATGGCGGCCTTGATCTGCTCGCCGCTGAGCTTATCCCACGGAGTAGTGATGAGGCTTGCGGTGACGTTGAGCGTGCGGAGAAGCTCGGTGGCCTCGACGATCTTGGCCTCCTTGGCAGTATCGGTGCGGCTCATGACGATGAGGTCGGCGCTGGAGACCTGATCGTTGAAGAACTCGCCGAAGTTGCGCATGTACATCTTGCACTTGCCTGCGTCAACAACGGTGACCTTGGCACCGATGTGAGCTCCCTCAACGCCCTCGACGGCGCGGGCAACGTCAGACAGCTTGCCGACACCGGACGGCTCGATAATGATGCGGTCGGGCGCATAGTCGGTCATGACCTTTTTGAGAGCCTTGGTGAAGTCGCCGACGAGGGTGCAGCAGATGCAGCCGGAGTTCATTTCGGTGATCTGCACGCCGGCATCCTTGAGGAAGCCGCCGTCAATGGCGATCTCGCCGAACTCGTTCTCGACGAGGACGAGCTTCTCGCCCTTGTAGGCCTCGGCGATCAGCTTGCGGATGAGCGTGGTCTTGCCCGCTCCGAGAAAGCCGGAGAATATATCTATCTTTGTCATAATAAAACCTCCTGATTGTTTTCAGCACAGTCTGCTGCCGGCAGGGACGGAATCGTCAAGCATGACGAGATTGAGCACCTCCTTGCCGTCTACCTCGAGGACGGAGGAGAGAAGCATGCCGTTGGACATCTGACCCATCATCTTTCTCGGGGGGAGATTGAGGATGGCGACGACCGTCTTGCCGACGAGCTGCTCGGGCTCGTAGAACTTATGAATGCCGGAGAGAATCTGGCGGGGCGTGCCCGAGCCGTCATCAAGCCGGAACTTGAGAAGCTTGTCGGACTTCTTCACGGCCTCGCACTCAAGCACCTTGCATACGCGCATATCGCACTTTGCAAAGTCATCGATCGTGACGTCCGGGAGAACGGGATCGATCTTGATCTTCGGGCCGTTGGCCTTGGCGGCAAGCTCGTGCAGCTCGTCGATAGCCTTGGCGGTGTCAAGTCTGGGGAAGAGCGTTTCGCCCTTGTGGATGGCGACACCTGCGGGAAGTATGCTGCCGAGGGATTCCCACGTGCGGAAGGCATCGTCCGCGCCGATCTGAGCGAAGGCCTTGCCGCAGGTCTCGGGCATGAAGGGCTTGAGCATTACGAGCGCAGCGCGCAGAGCCTCAACGAGGTTCGCCATGACGGCCGCGAGGCGGGGAAGCTTTGCCTCGTCCTTTGCGAGCACCCAGGGGGCGGTCTCGTCAATGTACTTGTTGGCGCGCTGGATGAGCCTGAACACCTCTTCAAGAGCGAGGTGGAGCTGGAAGGCATCCATCTGAGCGGCGTAGCGCTCTGGAGCGGACTTTATCATATTGACAAGCTCGTCGTCGACGGGGTCGGCGGTGCGCTCTGCGGGGATGGCGCCGCCGAAGTATTTCTCGACCATGGCGGTCGTGCGGGAGACGAGGTTGCCGAGGTCGTTTGCAAGGTCGGTGTTGATGGTGCTGATGAGCAGCTCATTGGAGAAGTTGCCGTCAGAGCCGAAGGGGAAGGTGCGCAGGAGGAAGAAGCGGAGCGCGTCCACTCCGAAATACTCGGCGAGGATGTACGGATCGATGACGTTTGCGGACTTGTTCTCCTTGGACTTGGAGACCTTGCCGCCGTCGATAACGAGCCAGCCGTGGCCGTAGACCTTCTTGGGCATCGGCAGATCGAGGCTCATGAGCATTGCGGGCCATATGATGGAGTGGAAGCGGACGATCTCCTTGCCGACGATGTGCACGTCAGCGGGCCAGAACTTGTCGAAATCGTCGTACTTATCGTTCAGATAGCCGAGGGCGTTGGTGTAGTTGGAGAGCGCGTCGACCCAGACGTAGACAACATGACCCGGGTCAAAGTCCACGGGGACACCCCATGAGAAGCTCGTGCGGGAGACGCAGAGGTCTTCAAGGCCGGGCTTGATGAAGTTGTTTATCATCTCGTTGACGCGGGAGGCGGGCTCGAGGAACGTGCCGGATTCGAGCAGCTCCTGCACGGGCTTGGCGTACTTGGAGAGCCTGAAGAAGTAGGCCTCCTCCTCGGCATCGTGGACGGGGCGGCCGCAGTCGGGGCACATGCCGTCCTTCAGCTGGGACTCTGTCCAAAAGCTCTCGCAGGGAGTGCAGTACTTGCCCTTGTAGGCGCCCTTATATATATCGCCATTGTCGTACATCTTCTTGAAGATGCGCTGGACGGACAGGACGTGGTAATCGTCGGTGGTGCGGATGAAGCGGTCGTTCGAGATGTTCATCAGCTTCCAGAGGGAGGTGATGCCGTTTTCGCCGACAACGATCCTGTCGACAAACTCCTGAGGAGTTACGCCTGCGGCCTTGGCCTTCTCTTCTATCTTCTGGCCGTGCTCGTCGGTGCCCGTGAGGAACATGACATCGTAGCCTCTCATGCGCTTGTAGCGGGCGATGGCATCAGTTGCGACGGTGCAGTAGGTGTGGCCGATGTGGAGCTTATCGGAGGGGTAGTAGATAGGCGTGGTTATATAGAACTTCTTGTTTTCCATGGGGAGTTCTCCTTATATGTGAATTTTAATGTAAAACGAAATTACGCGGGGCAGAGAATGAGTGTGGAGTGTGGTGTTCCAAATTGATTCTCAGCCCTCGGGGGCGTATTCGGGAGGGGCTTCTTCGCCGCCGGTATCGGTCTCGCCGCCCTCGCCCTCTTCGGAGGGCTTTTCCTCTATGGGTGCGTGCGGATCGTTGGGATCAACGCCCTCGGGCCAGTCGATATCCTCCTTGTGGAGCGCGTATTCGCTCTCATCCTCGAATATCTTGTCGAGCAGGCTGCCGTCCGCATCGTACTTGTAGCGGTAGGACACGGCGCCCCAGCCGACCTGCACGGAGGGATACATCTCGTCATACGTTGCCCACCATGCGCTCATCGGCTCGATATAAGTGCCGTCAAGATTCGTGCCCCAGATCTCTATCGTGAGGGCGCGCTTTGCGTAGTCGGTATAGGCGACTATTCTGATCGGGTACTCGCGGTCATTCGTAAAGGCAAAGTCGGGCTGACCCCAGCTTACAGTTGCGTCAAGACCGTAGGGCAGGTATGCAACGGCGAAGTTGTGGCAGGTGCGCGCGTCAATCTGCAGATCGGCCTGAAGCGTTGTGAAGTACAGCGTGGAGGACACCTGACAGATGCCGCCGCCGACCTGATCCTCGACCTGGTCGCCGTTATATGCGGGGGCGGCTTTGTAGCCGCCGGCCTCGGTGCGTTCGCCGATGGTCTCGTTGTAGGAAAGGCTCTCTCCCGGCATCAGGATGATGCCGTTGAGGCGTTCGGCCGCGAGGGCAATGTTGCCGCAGCGCGCCTCGGTGCTGCCCCAGTAATTCGTTGTTCTGCCGCCGAGCTTGTCGCGGAAGAGAAGAGCCTCAAGCTCCGCTCCGCGTACCTCGGGAATCGTTATCCTGACGGGGACGGAAACGTCCTCAAGAATGGCGGCGCTGTTCCACAGCTGCTTCGCACCGTCCACGTCGAAGCTGACGCCGACCGTCTCGTATACGACGGAATCGGTGTCGCGGTCATAGTAGGCATCGGCGGGCTCGGCGCTCATCTCCTTGAAGAGCGCGTCAAAGTCCGGCATGGTGACGGACTGCTCGGGGAGGGGGATGGTGCACTCGCTCTCGCCCGCGAGGACGGAGGCGACCACCGCGTCATACATGCTGTCAACGTCGAGACTGAGCTGGTTGAGACCCTTGCGGAAGACGAGGAGGTTGTTTTCCTCGTCAAGCGTGTACTCCTCGCCGGAGGTGCGCTTTGCGAAGAGCTTTGCGCCCTTCTCGAGCATGGACTTGATATATTCCTCGTTGAGGCTGGCCGCTGACCCGCTCAGGTCTGTCGGCACGGCCCTGCATCTGAGGTAGGTGAAGAGATCCGCAAAGACATCGCCCGTGTGGCCGTAGGCGTAGGCGGCATCGGCGGCGGCCTCGTTCGTCAGAACGGCACCGGCACGGATGACGTTGAGGCGCAGCACCACGTCCTCCGGGAGGTTCACGATGAACACGCCCTCAAGCGCGTCCTCGCGCCCGGACGCATCGAGCGCCGCGACCGTCTCATCCTTCGTGAGCCCGCCGACGTTTACCTCGCCGATATGGACACCGGGGAGATTGACGGTGCTCTCGGAGATGCGCTTGCCGTAGACAGCGCCTGCTATCATGGCACCCGCCGCAAGGCTCAGGAGCACGGCGATGATTATTACCGTTATGATTATGCTGCGCTTTTTGCTTGCTCTCGCAGCTGAGCGTTTACTTTTTCCCACAGAAAGACCCCTTATTTATTCTTTTCGCGCTGCTGTTCATACAGCTCTCTGAACATTTCCTCTTCGCCCTTTGGCAGGGACAGCTTTTCCTCGGCCTCGTATGCCTGAGCGAGCCACGGCGTGCCCTCTATGCGTACTCCGGCCTGCGCCTCAAGCAGGATACATATCAGCGTGTTCGAGATGAGGAAGCCGGGCACGGTGAAATGCCAGCGGCCGTCCGTTTGCTCGGCCCAGCCCTTATGCCTGAACGCGAGGAGCACCTTGTTGATGGGCTCCCATGCCGACTGGCAGCGGGTGCGGTAGTCCCGTTCGGAGATACCGTCCTCCGTGCGCATGCCGAGCATCAGATACTCGACGGAATGCTCGGTGGAATCGATGATCTTGTGCTCGTCGACGATGTCACCGCCCTTTTCGACGGCGTTTATATACTTCTTCAGATCGCGCACTAAGCTGTATCGGAGGTTGCCGACGCTCGAATGTGCGCCCGGGCCGAAGCCCATGTAGTCATCAAGCCTCCAGTACTTGAGGTTGTGCTTTGATTCGAAGCCGGGCGCGGCGAAATTCGACACCTCGTAGTGTCTGTAGCCGTAGCGCACGAGCATCTCGGAGGCGTAGCAGTACATATCGGCCTGCTCGTCATCGGTCGGGAGGAGGGGCGAGTCCTTATACTCGGCATACATCCGCGTGCCCTCCTCGAGCTTGAGCCCGTAGCACGAGATATGCTCGGGGTGAAGCTCGACTATCTTCGCGAGAGTTTCCGCCCAGTCCGTTTTCGACTGGCTCGGCAGACCGTAGATAAGGTCGACGCTGATATTGTCAAACCCGGCGGCGCGGGCGTTTTCAAAGGTGCGCTTTGCCTGCTGGAAGTTGTGCCTGCGGCCGATGAGCCTTAAGAGCGCATTGTCGCTCGCCTGAACGCCGATGGAGATGCGGTTCACGCCCTCCTGACGGAGAAGCCTGAGCGCGTTCAGGCTCGTGTTGTCGGGGTTGCACTCGACGGTTATCTCCGCGTCAAGGCGGAGGTTGCCGTTGAGCTTGATCGCGTTGAGGATCTCGGCGATCTTGTCCGCGCCGTAGAAGCTCGGCGTGCCGCCGCCGAAGTACACGGTGTCGACCTCGTATTCTTTTATTGCACGGGAGGACTCTTCCAAATGGTCGAGCAGCGCCTTCTGATAGTCGGGCATCAGATAGTCACAGCCGGAGAGCGAATAGAAATCGCAGTAGCTGCATTTGCTGGCGCAGAAGGGAATATGGATATATAACCCGAGCCGTCTTTCCATGTGTGTTTCTCCAAATATGGGTTTGATTTGAGGGTCGTTTGAGGCTGCGCGTGAAAGGAGAGGCAACGGACTCGCTGCGCTCATCCCTACGGGGGACGGGGGAGGAGGTCTGCCACAACATCGTGCGCACCGGTTCGCAATGACATGATTGGGAGGCCGTGCGGAAGTGTCGACCTCTCCGTCACCTTCGGTGACACCTCCCCTTACGAAGGGGAGGCAACGGGGGACGCGGATTCAAGGCTCCCCTTGAAAGGGGGGCTGGCGCGAAGCGGGTGAGAGGTCGAGAACCATCAAATACACTCGGCCTTTCGACCTCTCCGTCACCTTCGGTGACACCTCCCCTTACGAAGGGGAGGCAACGGGGGACGCGGATTCAAGGCTCCCCTTACGAAGGGGAGGCAACGGGGGACGCGGATTCAAGGCTCCCCTTGCGAAGGGGAGGCAACGGGGGATGCGGATTCAAGGCTCCCCTTGAAAGGGGGGGCAACGGTGGAGGCGGATAAATCAGAAATGAGAAGTGAGGAATTGAGGTGTCGGCGCCGACTGATTATAATTGCGGCGAAGCGACATAATAATTCCTCATTCCCAACTCCTGATTCCTCATTTTCAGAAGAGCTTGCTGACCTCGGCGACGAAATCGGCGGGATCGTCGATATCCGTGCCGGCCATGAGCTCGGCCATCGTCTCAAGTATCTTGGCGATGCCGGCGGCCTTGTCCTTGTCGCCTGCGGTGTAGGCGGCCTTCATCGCCTCGAAGGCCTTATGGTCACCGTTCAGCTCGAGGACGCGGCTCGCTCTCACGGAGCGCATCTGCTCGCTCGGGCCGTGGCGGAAATACTTCTCCATTTCGAGCGTTACGCCGCCCTCGGTGGACAAAGCGCAGGGCAGGTCGGAGAGCTTGTTGGAGAGCTTTACCTTTACGACAGCGCCGTTGAGCGCCTCCCTGGCATAGTCGAGGATGTCCTTGTTCTCGATGTCGCGCTCCTCGGCGGCCTTCTTCTCCTCCTCGGTGTCGAAGCCGAGGTCATCGGTGACGATGTTGCAGAAGGGCTTGCCGTCCTGCTCCTGCAGACACTCGAGCACCATCTCGTCAACTGCGTTCGTGAGGTAGATGATGTCATAGCCGCGGCTTCTGACGGTCTGGCTCTGGGGGAGGCTCATCGCGTGCTTTATCGTGTCCGACGAGGCATAGTAGATGACCTTCTGGCTCTCGGGCATGTTTTCAACATACTCCTTGAGCGTGACCTGCTTGTCCTCTGCGGTGTAGAATATCAGAAGGTCGCGCAGGAAGTCCTTATAGCGGCCGTACTCGTCGCACACGCCGCACTTGAGGTGCACGCCGAAGTTCTTGAAGAACTCCTCATACTTGGGCTTGTCGTCGCGCATGAGCTTTTCGAGCTCACCCTTTATCTTCTTTTCAAGGTTCTGGCCTATGACACGGAGCTGTCTGTCATGCTGCAATATCTCGCGGGAGATGTTGAGGCTGAGGTCGGGAGAATCGACAACGCCGCGTACGAAGTCAAAGTACTCGTGGACGAGCTTGTCGCACTTTTCCATGATCATAACGCCGTTGGAATAAAGCGTGATGCCCTGCTTGTTTTCGCCGCCGAAGTAGCTGCCGTTTTCCTCGCCGGGGACGAACAGCATTGCCTTGTAGGACACGGTGCCCTCGGCGTTCACGCGAAGCACGGCAACGGGGTCCTTCTGCTCGTGGGTCTTCTCCTTGTAGAAGGCGATGCAGTCATCGTCCGTAACGTCGTTCTTCGAGCGCTGCCAGATCGGTACCATGCTGTTGACAGTCTCGTTCTCGACGACGGTCTTATAATCGAACTTGGGGTTGCCGGCATCGTCCTTTTCGCCGGTCTCGTAGCGCTCCTGACGGGGAACGTCCATCTTTATCGGCCAGCGGACATAGTCGGAATACTTCTTGACGAGGGCCTTGATCTTCCATACCTCGAGGTAGGAGCCGTAGATCTCGTCGTCACTGTCGGGCTTGATGTGCATGATGACATTGGTGCCGACGGCGGCCTTGTCGCAGGGCTCGACGGTGTAGCCGTCAGCTCCGGCGGACTTCCACATGACGCCCTGCTCCTCGCCGTACTTCTTCGTGATAACGGTGACCTGATCTGCCACCATGAACGCGGAGTAGAAGCCGACGCCGAACTGGCCGATGATGGAAAGATCCTCCTCCTTCCGGTCGCCGAGGTCGTTCTTGAACTGCAGGGAGCCGCTCTTTGCGATGACGCCGAGGTTGTTCTCGGCCTCCTCCTGAGACATGCCGATGCCGTTGTCGCGGACGGTGATCGTGCGCTCGTCCTTGTTGAGGATGATCTCAATCCTGAAATCGGAGCGGTTCATGCCGACCTTATCGTCCGTCAGACCCTGATAGCAGAGCTTGTCAATCGCGTCGGACGCGTTGGAGAGGATCTCTCTGAGGAAAATCTCCTTGTTTGTGTAGATAGAGTTGATCATCAGGTCGAGTAAGCGCTTGGACTCGGCCTTGAACTGTTTTTTGCCCATGGGTTGCCTCCAAATATATGTGTAAAATTTTAAAAAACAAGATTGTGCGGGGGCTGGCTCCCCTTGGAAGGGGAGGCAACGGGGGATGCGGACTCGCT
>DCGN01000005.1:0-1987 GCA_002315275.1 Clostridiales bacterium UBA1777 | reverse complement strand
TGCTTGCGGGCAAGTATTTAATTATTATTTTGTAATTTCGGAAGAAATTGAGAGCGCGGACGGGCGATGCCGGAGGCGGCGGGTACACGCTTCGGCGCGAAGGGAGGAAATGCGTGTCTGAAACGGGCGCAAAAAATTATGCGAGTGTTTAAAAGGTTGACAAAATGAGCAAAAAATCGTATTATATATGGTATCGAAGTACGCCCTTTATACTGCTTATTTTACTTTGTGCTGCGGCACGAAAGGAACTCATAATGAAACACAAGATTTTATCGCTTGCCCTCGTGCTTGTGATAATACTGTCCGTTGTTCCCGCTGCCTCCGCCGAAACACTCACGAACCTCGGCAACGTCACGGCGGGTACCGAGATCGACATCCTCATTCCCAACGCAAACGGGGATGCCGTGAGCCTCGTTAAGGACAATTATCTCCCCTCGGGCTGCAAGCTCGAGACCGAGGAAAAGGACAACACGCCCCATCACTATCTGCGCGGCACGCCCCTCGTTGCGGGCAGCTACACGTTTGACATCTCCGTGACGTCCGGCGGCAGCGAGACGGCCGTCCTCCGCTGCTCCCTCACTGTAGACCCTGCAACACCGTCCATCTCCGCCTCGGGCGGCGTGAGCTGCTACCTCGGCGACAGCGCCACCGTCAGCGTCACGGCATCGGTGTACGACAGCGGCACGCTGTCATATCAGTGGTACGCCAGCAGCTCCAGCAGCAACGTTGACGGCGCGGCCATCAGCGGCGCGATGAGCAGCGCCTACACCGTGCCCACCTCCAACGTCGGCACGACGTATTACTACTGCGTTGTGACGAACAACAACGTCGGCTACCTCGCCACGGCTGTATCCTCGCCTATCCAGGTCAAGGTCACGGAGACGGTCGTATCCTCGATAGCGATAGAGACCGCGCCCGTCAAGACCGAGTACATCAAGGGCGAGACGCTCGACAAGACGGGCCTGTCGATCAAGGTGTACATGGGCAACGGCACCACCGCCGTCCTGACGGAGGGCTTCGGCGTACATCCCACGCAGCTCGACTCAGTCGGCACGCAGGAGGTCACCGTGAGCTACGGCGGCTGCTCCACGAGCTTCAAGGTCACCGTTACGGGAGAGGAGGAGGCCGTCGAGTCGATCAAGGTGCAGTCCGAGCCGAGCAAGCTCACCTACGCCATCGGCGATGACCTCAGCACTACGGGCCTCGTTATCCGCCTCTATTTCAACAACAACACATACAAGGACGTTACCACGGGCTTCTCCTGCGAGCCGACCCTGCTCACGAATATGGGCACGCAGACGATCACCGTAAATTACGGCTCGAAGGAATGCACGTTTACCGTCAATGTCGAGGACAAGAACCAGATCAAGTCGATCGCGATAGAGTCGATGCCCGAAAAGCTCGACTATGTTGTCGGCGACAAGCTCAACACCACCGGCCTCAAGCTCAGCGTCACATATAACGACAGGACGCAGTCCGTCGCATCGGGCTTCAGCTGCACGCCGACCACGCTCACGAGCGAGGGCACGCAGACGGTCACCGTCTCGTTCGGCGGCAAGGACTGCACCTACACCGTGAACGTCGGCCCCGCACCCGCTCCGACACCCACTCCCGTTCCCACAGAGACTCCTGCTCCCACCGAGGAGCCTGAGCCCACGGAGGAGCCCGCCCCCACGCTCTCTCCGGAGAAGGAGGCTAAGCTCGACCGCGCAAACACCGTCATCGTTATCGTGCTCGTGCTTGCGATTATCGCGCTCATCGGCCTCGGCGGATACTTCTATCTGGTGACCGTCGCGAAGAGAGAGGTCAAGCTCTCCGAGATCGGCGAGATGATCCGGAAGCTGTTCAAAAAATAAGCGAATTGTGCGTTTTTCGCCCGTGGGCGGTGTCTGCGGGCGAAATAATTCGCCTTAGTGTAAAATAATCGTTGGCAATGGCAAAATAAAAAGAGGGGCGAAATACCCCTCTCATCCACGATGTGCTATAC
>DCGN01000128.1:1962-5327 GCA_002315275.1 Clostridiales bacterium UBA1777 | reverse complement strand
CGAGGCCTTCGCGTTTGCGAAAGCCCCGGGCTGGTAATTGAATTTGCCGTTACTTTTTGTTGAGATACGTCATAACAAGCTCCTGGAGAAGCTCGTCTCTGTCAAGGCGGCAGATAAGGCTTCTGGCGTTGTTATAGTTCGTGATGTAGGTAGGATCCTCGGACAGGATATAGCCCACTATCTGATTGATGGGATTATAGCCCTTAACCATCAGGGAGTTATAAACCGAGGACAAAACCTCTTTCATCTCCACTTTGCTGTCAAGCGCGGCGAATTTTCTTGTCGGATTTTCCACATCTGTCACCCTTTCATTATTTTACTTGTCAATATTATATCATAAAATAATGTCAATGAAAGAGGAAAATCGGAAAAAATACGTTTACAATTATTAAATTTCCGTAAGAAAAACGCTAATACTTATTTATCCTCAGCGGATAACGGCTCCGAACGTCTTTTCGAGCGCGGTGAGCACGCTTCTGACGGTCTCCTCGGCGTGATCGTCGGTAAGGGTCTGGTCATCGGCGCGCATCGTGAGCGAGAACGCAACGGACTTCTTGCCCTCGGCGATATGGTGGCCGGTGTACACGTCAAAGAGCGTGCAGCCCTTGAGGTACTTGCCGCCGCTTGCGAGGATGCAGTCCGTCAGCTCGCCGACGGTGATGCCGCTTTCGCAGACGACCGCTATGTCACGCGTGACGGCGGGGAACTTCGGCAGCGGCTTGTAGACGGGGATGCCGCCCTTGAGAGCGAACAGCGCCTCAAAGCTCAGCTCCGCGCAGTAGAACTCGGCGCCGGCGGCGTAGTTCCTTGCCACAGCGGGGTGGATCTGACCGAATACGCCTATATATGTCTCGCCGACGTAGACCTTGGCGCAGCGGCCGGGATGGTAGGAGGGGTTGGCCTTCTCGGCGACGAAGCGGGGCTTTGCGATGCCGAGGCCGGAGATGAGCTCCTCGACCCAGCCCTTGATGACGAAGAAATCGACCTTCTCGCCGTATGCTCCGACAGAGACGAGCTTCGGCTCATCGGCAAGGCCGTCCCCGCGCTTGAGGTATATCTTGCCTATCTCGTAGAGGAAGGCTTCCTTATTGCGGTAGTTATAGTTGCGCGTGAGGATCTCGAGCATGGAGGGGAGGATCGTCGTGCGCATAATGGACTTGTCCTCGCCGAGGGGATTGAGGATGCGCAGAGAATCTCTCAGCGGGGAATCCTTCGGCATGAGGATGTTATCGTAGAACGAGGGGGAGATGAACGAGTAGGTGATGATCTCGTCCAGACCCATAGAGCGGCAGAGCTCGCCGACACGGCGCTCGCACTGCTGAACCTCGGAGAAGCCGCCGCAGGTGCTGATAGCGCCGGTGAAGCGGGTGGGAATCTCGTTGTAGCCGTAGAAGCGGGCGACCTCCTCTGCAATGTCGGAATAGTGCTCAACGTCGCCTCTCCAGGAGGGAACGCGGATGATATCGCCGTCCATCGTGAAGCCGAGCTCGACGAGGATATCCTTCATCATGTCCTTGGAAACGTCGGTTCCGAGGAGGCTGTTTATCTTCTCGGGCTCAAGGAGCACGGTGGTCTCCTTCAGCTCGTTGGGGACGACGTCGATAATACCCTCTACGACCTCGCCGCAGCCGAGCATTTCGATAAGCTCGCAGGCGCGCTGAACGGCGTCATACGTCTTCATCGGGTCAAGACCCTTCTCGTAGCGGCCGGAGGCATCTGTGCGCATGCCGAGGGCGGTAGCTGTGCGGCGGATGGAGGTGCCGTTGAAGTTCGCGCTCTCGAAGAGCACCATCGCCGTGTCGCCGACGATCTCGCTGTTCGCGCCACCCATGACACCTGCCACGCATACGGGCTTCTCGGTGTCGCAGATGCAGAGCATATTGGGCGTGAGCCTTCTGTCGTTGCCGTCAAGCGTCTGTATGACCTCGCCCGCTCTCGCACGGCGGACGTGGATCTCGCCGTCCTTGACGCAGTTGAAGTCAAACGCGTGCATCGGCTGGCCGTACTCGAGCATGACATAGTTCGTGATGTCGACGATGTTGTTTATCGGGCGCATGCCTGCGTTTCTTATCCTCTCGCACATCCATGCGGGGGAGGGACCTATCTTGACGTTTCTTACCATTCTCGCGGTGTAGCGCGGGCAGAGGTCAGCGTCCTCGATGACGACCTTGGCCATATCGTTGATGCTGCCGCCGGCGAGAGCCCTGACAACGGGAGTGTGCAGCTTGAGGGGCTTATGGAACGTGACGGCTGCCTCGCGGGCAAGACCGATGGTGCACAGACAGTCGGGGCGGTTGGGGGTTATCTCGAACTCGACAACGTGATCGTCAAGCCCGAGCAGGGCGGCCATGTCGTCACCGGGCCTGCAGTCCTCGTGGAGGATGAGGATGCCGTCCTGAATGCAGTTGGGGAACTCCTCCTGCTTTGCGCGCAGGTCTGCGAGCGTGAGAACGGTGTTCTTCACGGTATCGTAAGCGACGAGGTCACCCTCGTGGATATTCTGGCAGTTCGTCACTACCTCGGCGGCGGGCTCGAGAGCGACACGCCAGAGGTTCACGCCCGCGTTTTCTACCTTGACGGCCTTAGCCGCGATGACCTTGCCGAATATTTTATCACCGGCCTTGATATCGGCGGAGATAGAGGGCTTTGCGGGGTCGATGGGGTGATAGTTGTTCAGAAGAGCGGCGGCCTCGATGGAGGCGTAGGGGAAGTCATGCACGGTGACATCGAGCTCCTTGAGGGAGCAGAGCATACCGTTGGACAGCACCCCTCTGAGCTTGCCCTTCGTGATCTTCACGCCGCCGGGGAGCACGGAGTTGTGCAGAGCGGCGGGGACGAGATCGCCCACGTGGACGTTCCACGCGCCGGTGCATATCTGTACGGGCTCGGCCTCGCCGACGTCGATCTGCGTGACGAGCATATGGTCGGAGTTGGGGTGCTTGTCGATAGAGAGGATGCGCCCGACCTTGACGTTCTTCATGCGCTCGGAGAGATCCTCTGTCGTCTCGACCTTGGAGCCGGAGATCGTCATCGCCTCGGCGAAGGTCTTGTCGTCATATTCGTTTAAAGGCAGCTCAACGAACTCGTTCAGCCATTTTCTTGATAATACCATGTTACTTTACCTCCTTAGAACTGCTCGAGGAAACGCTCGTCGTTCTCGAAAATCAATCTCAGGTCGCCGATCTTGTATTCGCCCATTGCGAGGCGCTCAAGACCCATGCCGAACGCCCAGCCGGAGTACACGTCGGGGTCGATGCCGCAGCCGGCGAGGACCTTCGGGTGGACCATGCCTGCGCCGAGGACCTCTATCCAGCCCTCGCCCTTGCAGGTGGGGCAGCCCTTGCCGCCGCACTTGTGGCACTGAA
>DCGN01000128.1:365-1948 GCA_002315275.1 Clostridiales bacterium UBA1777 | reverse complement strand
TCCATCTCGCAGCTCGGCTCGGTGAAGGGGAAGTGGTGCGGGCGGAAGCGGGTGACGGTGCCCTCGCCGTAGATCTTTTCGACAACGAGGTTGAGCGTGGCCTTCAGGTCGCTCATAGTGACGCCCTTGTCGATGACCATGCCCTCGATCTGATGGAACATCGGGGAGTGCGTAGCGTCGACCTCGTCCTTCCTGTAGACGCGGCCGGGAGCTATCATGCGTATCGGGAGGGACTTCGTCTCCATCGCGTGGATCTGCATGGGGGAGGTCTGTGTGCGCAGGAGAATGCGGCTGTCCTCAGTGAAGTAGAACGTATCCGTCCATTCTCTGGAGGGGTGACCCTCGTCTATATTCAGCTTGGTGAAGTTATAGTCAGCCAGCTCCACCTCGGGGCCGTCAACTATCTCGAAGCCCATGCCGATGAAGATGTCCTTAATCTGGTCGAGCACGCTGTACATCGGGTGCTTGTGGCCGATACGCTCGGTCTTGCCCGGCATAGTCACGTCCACAGCCTCGAGCTCAAGCTTCTTCTCCATGAGCGCGGCGGTAAGAGCTGTCTTGCGCTCGTCGATAGCGGCCTCTATGTCAGCTCTGAGCTTGTTGGCAAGCTGACCCATCGCGGGTCTTTCCTCGGCGGAGAGGGAGCCCATCTGGCGGAGGATACCCGTCAGCTCGCCCTTCTTGCCGAGAAATCTGACGCGCTGCGCCTCAAGATTTTCGATATCGGTTGCTTTGCTTACCGCCTCTATAGCGGCATTTCTGAGATCCTGCAGTAATGCTTTCATGCTTTTTCCTTCCTTAACAGCAAAAAAATAAGCCCCCGCCCCGAAATGGGACGAAAGCCGAGAACTTCCGCGGTACCACCCAAATTCGGCATAGAGCCGCACTTGAAGAGACTTATAACGCATCTCACGCGCCGGGGTTGACCGGAGCTCCCGGGCGAACTAAGCGGATGGACACACAGGGGCTTTCAGCCGCCGACCCCTGCTCTCTGAGCGCCATTTTACGCTATATTCCCGTTCACAGCCAAATAACAAAAGAAGAATACCATATACTATAGAAAAATTCAAGAGAAAAATTGACTATTGCGCCGATTGTGATTATAATCGAGGCAGCGGCATATTTTGTAGCGACAACTCAACTTATCGAGGAGGAGCTATGAAAAAACTTACCGCTGTGATACCTATGATGTTCGCCGTGCTCTTGTCGGGCTGTACAAGCGAGCTTGAGCAAAGCTGCGAGGATTTTCTCGCAGCCGAGTGCGCGAAGGAGCGCCTTGCCTTTACCGCCGAGGTGAAGGCCGTTTACCCGGACGGGGAGATAAGCTTTACGCTCTCATGCGCCGAGGAGGACGGGGGAGTCACCGTTGAGGTGCTCTCGCCGGAGCTTATAAGCGGCATTAAGGCGCATATTGAGGAGGGCAGCTCTCAGCTCATGTATGACGGCGTAATTCTCGACACCGGCGAGCTTGACAAATGGGGGCTGACGCCCGTGTCCGCGATGCCGAAGCTCATCGCAGCCGTCCGCCACGGCGCGCTCTCGGCCTTCTCCCGCGAGGGGGACGGTGTCACGATGGACATCGC
>DCGN01000128.1:0-298 GCA_002315275.1 Clostridiales bacterium UBA1777 | reverse complement strand
ACGCCGAGCTTGCCTCGGACGGGGAGACGGTGCTTTTCTGCAATATAACGGCTTGGAAATAACATGATTTATCATAAGGAAGATATATAATGAACGATCGGCAAAAGAGAACGTGGGCTGAGATAAGCCTTAATAATATCATTCACAACTATGAGGCCATAAGAAAGACCCTTCCCGAGGGCTGCCGCTTCCTCGGCGTTGTCAAGGCCGATGCCTACGGTCACGGCGCGCTTCGCGTGGCGGAGCTGCTGCAGAGCGTCGGAGCGGACTATCTCGCCGTATCCTGCCTCGACGAGGC
>DCGN01000024.1:376-2859 GCA_002315275.1 Clostridiales bacterium UBA1777 | reverse complement strand
ATATAAGCCTCGGGAAAGGCACGGGCGAGCTGTGCGTTCCATATGAATTTCTTGAAGAGCTCAAGACATTTGAAAGATAACAGAAAGCAGAGGAAAGAATCGTTCTCTCCTCTGCTTTTGCTTTATATTACAGTATCTTTTCGCCGAGCTTTATGCCGCCGATAATGTGGAAATGCAGATGCATAACGGTCTGTCCGCCGTCCTCGCCGCAGTTGTTGATAACGCGGTAGCCGTTCGTAAGGCCCTCTGCCTTGGCTATCTTTGCGATCGCCTCGAATATTTTAGCCACATGCACAGAATTCTCGGCGTTAACGGCATCGGCGCAGGCTATATGCTCCTTCGGGCAGACAAGGATGTGGACCGGTGCCTGAGGATTGATATCTCTGAATGCGTAGACATATTCGTCCTCATAGACCTTGCTGCTCGGGATATCTCCGGCTATGATCCTGCAGAAAATGCAATTACTGTCCATATTTTTCCTCCTATCAGATAAATCTGTTTTTATCTTCATCGTATTCATATCCGACGGAGCCGAGCTTTTCTTTCAGCTCCGTTTCGGAAACATCTAACGATGAGCACAGCTCCTCAAGAGAGCAGTATTCATCTCTGAGCTTTGTGTTGATATAGCTCAGGAGCATGATCGGGTCGTTCGGAAGCATATCAGCCGAGCTTGCTCTGAACAAAGCCGTTCACAGCGTTCATGGCATCGCTGAGCTTGGAGACGTCATTACCGCCACCCATTGCGCTGTCGGGCTTGCCGCCGCCCTTACCGCCTGCAATAGCGGTGATGTTCTTGATAATATCGCCTGCCTTGATGCCCTTTGCGACGGCATCCTTGCCGCAGACGCACTGGAAGGTGATCTTCTCACCGTTGACAGCCGCGATAACTGCGACAACCGCGTTATCCTTATCGCGCAGAACGTCACCAAGCTGGCGGAGAGCATTTGCATCGCATCCGTCCTTGCGGCAGGTAACAACGCGGACACCGTTTATCTCGACGGCGTTCTTGATAAGCTCATCTGCGCCGCCCGCGGATTCCTTGGCCTTGTACTGCTCGATAACACGCTTTGCTTCCTTCAGCTCGTTTGCCTGCTGCTCAATGCGCGCAAGGACATCTCCTGCGCTTGCCTTGAACATCGCGGCAACGGTGTTGAGAGCATCGATATTCTCGCGGAGAGTATCCATAGTCCTGCGGCCGGTGGTGGCCTCGATGCGGCGGACGCCGGATGCGACAGAGCCCTCGGAGGTAATGTGGAAGGCGCCGACCTTTGCGGTGTTGTTCAGATGAGTGCCGCCGCAGAGCTCTATGCTGTAGCCGCCCATGTTGACAACGCGGACTACATCGCCGTACTTCTCGCCGAAGAGCGCTGTTGCGCCGCTCTTGCGGGCATCGTCAATGCTCATTTCCTTAGTAACTATATCATAGCCTGCGAGGACCGCATCGTTGACCTTGTCTTCAACTGCCTTGAGCTCTTCTGCTGTGACAGCCGAGAAGTGAGTAAAGTCAAATCTCAGGAAGTCGGGCTCAACAAGAGAGCCTGCCTGATGGACATGATCGCCGAGAACCTCGCGCAGCGCCTTCTGAAGGAGGTGTGTTGCGCTGTGTGCGCGGCCGACTGCGCCTCTGCGAACCGTGCAGTAGGAAACCTTTACGCTGTCGCCAACCTTGAGCTCGCCTGAGTCGAGCTTGCCGGTGTGCATGAACTTGCCGCCCTTGTTCTTGGTGACGTTATTGACTGTGAAAACGGTATCGCCGCAGACCATCTTGCCGTGGTCACCGACCTGACCGCCCATTTCTGCGTACATAACGGTCCTGTCAAGAACTATGATAGCCTCTGCGCCTGCAACGACAGCGTCTCTTGCCTCTCCTTCTGCAACGATGGCGAGAACCTTTGCTTCGCACTCGGTGTTGTCATAGCCGACGAATTCGGTCTCGGGGATCTCCTTGCCGAACTCAACGCCTGCCCAGCCGAGATCGCCGAGAGCCTTGCGGGCCTCTCTTGCGCGAACACGCTGCTCCTCCATATATGCCTTGAAGCCGGCCTCGTCAACGGTCATGCCCTCGTCCTCGCACATCTCGATGGTGAGGTCTATGGGGAAACCGTAGGTGTCATAAAGCTTGAAAGCGTCTGCGCCGGAGAAAACATTCTCTCCGTTGGCCTTATGAGCGTCAAGAAGCTCTGAGAATATCTTCATACCTGCATCGATGGTCTTTGCGAAGTTCTCTTCCTCGGTCTTGATGACCTTTGTGATGTACTCCTGCTTCTCGCGAAGCTCGGGATACTGGCACTCGTTCTCATGAACTACGGTGTCGATGACCTTGTAAAGGAAGGGCTCGTTTACGCCGAGGAGCTTGCCGTGACGGGCGGCTCTTCTGAGAAGGCGGCGAAGGACATAGCCTCTGCCCTCGTTGGAGGGGAGAACACCGTCACAGATCATGAACGTGGAGCTTCTGATATGGTCGGTAATGACACGCAGAGAAA
>DCGN01000024.1:0-278 GCA_002315275.1 Clostridiales bacterium UBA1777 | reverse complement strand
ACGCCCTGACATACGACCGCAAGACGCTCGAGACCCATGCCGGTATCGATGTTCTTCTGCTTGAGCTCGGTGTAGTTATTGTGTCCGTCATTGTCGAACTGAGAGAAGACGTTGTTCCAGACCTCCATATAACGGTCGCAATCGCAGCCGACGGTGCAGTCGGGCTTGCCGCAGCCGTACTCGGGTCCTCTGTCGAAATATATCTCGGAGCAGGGGCCGCAGGGGCCTGCTCCGTGCTCCCAGAAGTTATCGGCCTTGCCGAAGCGGAAGATGCGCTC
>DCGN01000078.1 GCA_002315275.1 Clostridiales bacterium UBA1777 | reverse complement strand
TCTGAACGAGAACCGTCATAATGGGTCCGCGGCCCTTATCAAGACGGGCTTCAATTACTGCACCCTTCGCGGCACGGTTCGGGTTAGCCTTGAGCTCCTGAACTTCAGCAAGAACGACGAGATTTTCGAGAAGCTCGTCAATACCTGTTCCCTTCTTAGCGGAGATCGGGCAAACAATAGTATCGCCGCCCCACTCCTCGCAAACGAGGTCATACTCGGTAAGCTGTTGCTTGATACGGTCGGGATTTGCACCTACGGTGTCCATCTTGTTTATTGCAACAACGATGGGAATGCCTGCGGCCTTGGCGTGGTTTATTGACTCAACCGTCTGCGGCATGATTCCGTCATCAGCGGCGACGACGAGGATAGCAATATCGGTGACCATCGCGCCCCTTGCACGCATAGAGGTGAATGCCTCATGGCCAGGAGTATCAAGGAAGGTTACGGAATTGCCATTGATCTCAACTGTGTAAGCACCGATATGCTGAGTAATACCGCCTGCCTCACCGGAAACAACATTTGCGTGACGAATTCTGTCAAGGAGAGAAGTTTTGCCGTGGTCAACGTGACCCATAACGACAACAACAGGTGCACGGAGCTGAAGATCCTCTTCCGCATCAACGCTGTCATCAATAAGACGCTCTTCGACAGTAACGATAACTTCCTTCTCGACCTTGCAGCCGAGCTCCATGGCAACAAGTGCCGCGGTATCATAATCGATAACATCGGAAACAGACGCAAATACACCGAGCTTAAACAGCTGCTTGATCACTTCTGCGGCTGTCTTCTTCATTCTGGAAGCAAGCTCACCGACCGCGATCTCGTCGGGGATTTCGACCTTGAGCTGCTGCTTCTTGGCAAGCTCAAGCTGAAGCTTCTGCATCTTGTCGCGCTCTTCCTGTCGCTTCTTTGCGGAGGCGGCCTGGGTGTTCTGACGCTGCTTCGATTTGCTCTGGATCTTCTCCTTGCTCTGACGCTGAAGGGAGTCATTGCGGCCGCCCTTTACGCCTGCGAGATCCTCGAACTTCTCATTGTACTTTTCGATATTGACAACGGCTCCGCCTCTGGTATCGACAACGCGCTTCTCGGCAACCTGTCTGGGAGTATGGGGCTTATTGGGCTTTTCTTCTTTTCTTGCCGGCTCTGCGGCAGGTCTGTTTGCGGGAGCGGTCTGCTTGGGAGCATTAGGCTTAGCTGCTGCTTTATTCGCCGTCTTGACTTCTCCTAACTTCGTCGCCTTGGGAGCAGAGACTTCTTTCTTTTCCTCCGCGGGTTTTTCTGTTTGCTTTGCAGGCTCAGCCTTCGGCGGAACATTGAAAATCTCCTCAATGCTCTTCACCTGATTATGCTGTGTAAGATACTCAAAAATAATATCGAGCTCATTATCCTCGAGAACCTGCATATAATTTTTCGGAGTTGTAGCATAATCCGTAAGTATCTGTGTAATTGTCTTAGTGGGTACTCCAAAATCCTTTGCTACTTCGTGAACTCTGTATTTAATCATACTCTTATGCAATCCTCCTATTTCCTTCTAAAACTACTCTGCTTCGCGGAGCTCTGTATTGCTTCTATCCTCTGCAGAGCATCAACATACTTTTGTGGATCCAAGCATGAAAGCTTCTTCAAAAGTGCGGCCGAAAAGCCTATATCCGTTACAGCTGCCATCGAACACCCCGGTAAACCGAGCAGCCCGGATATCGTTTCCTTATCGTACGGAAGCTTTATAAGCGGTCTGTCAGCCAATGCGGAAGCCTTTTGAGCTCTGTCAAGCGCGTTATCCGATGCGTCCTCTGCAAGAAGAACAAGCTGAGCCTGCCTTCCTCTGCAGGCGTTACGGACGTTATCCTCTCCGACAGTCAATTTCCCGGCTCTTCTGATAAGACCGAAAAAAGTCAAGATATCGTCATTCAACGGAAGTCTCCATCTCCTCCCTGAGTTTTTCACTCACTTCGGGCGGGAGCGGAGCTGAAAAAGCTCTTTCGATAGCCTTGCTCTTGATAGCAATCTTCAGGCATTCGGAACTTTTGCAGATGTATGCTCCCCTGCCGGGTGCTTTTCCGCTGAAATCGAGGCTGACAACCCCCTCTGAATTCTTCACGACTCTTATAAGCTCTCGCTTGGGCTTCATTTCGCGGCAGCCAAGGCATTGCCGCATAGGAATTTTCTTTTGCACTTTTCTGCCGCCTCCTTTTTATGCCTCAGACTCAGGCTTGATGTCTATCTTGAACCCGGTAAGCTTTGCTGCAAGGCGGGCGTTCTGGCCTTCCTTGCCGATTGCAAGAGAGAGCTGGCTGTCTGGAACGATAACACGGCAGCTCTTTCCGTCCTCAAGCATTGTTACGCTCACTACCTCTGCGGGAGAGAGAGATGCAGCAACATACTCCACGGGGTCATCGCTGTACTTGATAATATCTATCTTCTCACCGTTAAGCTCGTTTACGATGCTTGCAACTCTGCCGCCCTTGGGGCCGACACATGCGCCGATCGGATCAACATTGGGATCGGAGGAGTAAACGGCCATCTTTGTTCTGCTGCCTGCCTCACGAGCGATGGACTTTATCTCGACTGTGCCGTCATATATTTCAGGAACCTCGAGCTCGAAGAGGCGCTTAACAAGGCCTGGATGCGTTCTGCTTATAAGGACCTGCGGTCCGCGGGTTGAGTTTTTGACCTCGACAACATAGACCTTTATCCTGTCGCCCTCGGAAAGGGGCTCGGTCTTTATTCTCTCGCTCGGCATCAGCATTGCTTCGGTGTACTCGCTGTTGGAGGAGATTCGGATAGAGACGCTGCCGTTGCGCTTTTCGACTCTGGAAACGATACCGGTGAGTATCTCATGCTCCTTGGAGTTGAACTCTTCATATACAAGACCGCGCTCTGCCTCGCGGATACCCTGAATGATGACCTGCTTTG
>DCGN01000053.1:3399-4321 GCA_002315275.1 Clostridiales bacterium UBA1777 | reverse complement strand
TCAGTAATTATACTGAGGCAAACGGGGAATTATTTGTTTTTCGGGATGGAAATTGTGAGGATCAGAGAATCTTCTGTTTCCTCGCGCTTGAAGCTCGCGTCTATGCCGCCCTGCTTCATGAGATCGATGCTGCGGGAGAGCGTGTTGAGAAAAACGCGCACGTCCTTCAGAACAAAGGTCTTTTTCGGCGGCTTAGGCTCTTCCTCCTCGGGAAGGGAGAGCAGCTTATCTATGTATTCATCAGTCGCTGAGACGGTCAGCGCATTGTCGATTATATACTGCAGAGCGGCCTCCTGCGCCTCGGGGGTCTTCAGCCGCAGAAGCGCGCGGCCGTGCCGCTCGGTAAGGTCATTTTCACGCAGCGCGTTGAGCACGGCCTTGGGCAGCTTCAGAAGACGGAGCTTGTTTGCAACGGCGGACTGCGATTTACCGAGCCGCCTTGCCGCCTCCTCCTGACTCATTCCGAACATACGGATAAGCTGCTCTATTCCCGTTGCCTCCTCTAAGAAATCCAGATCCTTTCGCTGAAGATTCTCGATAAGCGCGATGAGGGAGGCATCCTCAAGGCTTATATCAAGCACAACGCACGGCACCTCGGAAAGCTCGGCCTGCTTCGCGGCACGAAGACGGCGCTCTCCGGCGACGAGCTCATAATGCCCGCCGCGAAGGCGCACGGTGAGCGGGTTCAGAATACCGTAGTTCCTTATGCTCGAGCTGAGCTCCGAGATCGAATCCTCATCAAAGAGCACTCTCGGCTGAACGGGGTTCGGCCGGATGTCCTCGGTGCGCAAATAGACAATTCCGCTTCGTCTGACGGCAGGGCGGCTTTTAACTGCCTGCATATGCAATGCCTCCTTCGTGTGGGTCGTGAGAAAATAATACCCTGCGTAGGACAAGAATGCGGGCGAAAAAAGCCGCCGTA
>DCGN01000053.1:1400-3331 GCA_002315275.1 Clostridiales bacterium UBA1777 | reverse complement strand
TCAAGGCTCATTGACGGCGTGCCGGGCTTATCTGCGACCTGAGAGGTCTCATACGGAACGTGCATGAAGCCGCCGATGATACCGGGATAGTGCCGGTCAAGCGTGTAGAGAACGCCGTACATCAGATGGTTGCAGACGAACGTTCCCGCCGTGTTGGATACGGCGGCTCGTATACCCGCGGCGTTGATCTTCTCTGCCATGGCTTTTATCGGGAGAGTTGAAAAATAAGCTGCGGGGCCGTCCGCAAATACGGGCGTGTCGACGGGGGAGCTTCCCGCGTTATCGGGAATGCTCGCATCGTTTACGTTTATAGCAACGCGTTCCGGAGTGATGCTGTCGCGTCCGCCGGCCTGACCGATACAGAAGACAACGTCGGGGCGCTCTTTTTCGATCGCCGCCGTGACGGTGTCTATCGCCGCGCCGAATACCGTCGGTACGGTGACCTTGACTATTTCGAAGCCGTGCAGACTGTCGGGGATAAGCTTGACGGCGTCCTCCGCGGGATTGACGGGTTCTCCGCCGAAGGGATCAAATGCTGTTAAAAGGAGCTTCATTACAGATACCTCCCGAAATGCTGTTATGATGGCAGTATAGCAGAATTTTTGCGCCGTGTCATATAATTTCTCGAAAAACAGTTGATTTTTTCGGCAGGTAAAGTAAAATATCTGATATCAGGAACAATAAAACAGGGAGGGTGCAACAATGAAAATTGCTGTAATAACAGGTGCCTCTGCGGGAATAGGCAGAGAGTTCGTGTATGCGATAGACAGGCAGAGCAAGTTTGACGAGATATGGGTCATAGCCCGCAGGGCAGACCGCCTTGAAGAGCTCAAGACCGTCTGCAGGAATACGATAAGGCCGATCACGCTCGACCTTTCCGATCTCAACAGCGTAGATGAGTACAAGGCCCTGCTTGAGAAGGAGGAGCCGAATATCGCGGTCCTCGTGAATGCGGCCGGTTGCGGGGTCTTCGGCCCCTTCGAGGAGAAGGACCTGAAAAAGCAGCTCATGAGTGCTCAGCTCAACTCCCTTACGCTTACGGCGATGTGCCATGTCAGCCTGCCGTACATGAAGAAGGGCAACAGCATCATCAATATGGGCTCAAATTCCGCATGGCAGCCCGTGCCGTATCAGGCAGTATACGGAGCAAGCAAGAGCTATGTGCTGAACTTCTCAAGGGCGCTCGGCAGAGAGCTTAAGCACAGAGGCGTGCATGTGATGTGCGTATGCCCCGGATGGATAAAAACGGAGTTCCAGAAGAACGCGGAGCACGCCGAATACATCAAATATGTGGACAGATGGTACGGCCCGGCGGAGGTTGCCGAGCAGGCAATGAAGGACCTGAAGCGTAGGAGGACGGTATCCATCCTCGGTGCACCCGTGAGAAGGCAGGTAAGGCTCGTGAAGCTCCTGCCGGTAAACCTTATCATGCGCATATGGTGCAAGCAGCAGGGAATAAAATAACAAAGCGGCGGGATGCTCTCCCGCCGTTTCTTTATACTTTCAGATCAATAATTCTCTTCGTGGACTTCAAAATAGGCCTTGGGGTGTGCGCATACGGGGCAGACCTCGGGTGCCTTGGTGCCGATGACGATGTGGCCGCAGTTTCTGCATTCCCAAACCTTGACCTCGCTCTTTTCAAAGACCTCGGCGGTCTCAACGTTGTGAAGCAGGGCTCTGTAGCGCTCCTCGTGGTGCTTCTCGATGGCGGCTACCGCGCGGAACTTTGCCGCAAGAGCAGTGAAGCCCTCCTCGTCGGCATCCTTTGCGAAGCTCTCATACATATCGGTCCACTCGTAGTTCTCGCCCTCAGCGGCATGGAGCAGGTTTTCGGCGGTGCCGCCGAGCTCACCGAGCTCCTTGAACCAGAGCTTCGCGTGCTCTTTTTCGTTGTCGGCTGTCTTGAGGAAGAGAGCGGAGATCTGCTCGTA
>DCGN01000053.1:0-1322 GCA_002315275.1 Clostridiales bacterium UBA1777 | reverse complement strand
CCTGAGAAAGCGGCCTGAAGGTTCTTTTCGGTCTTTGTGCCTGTGTATTTGTTGTTCATTTTATTTTCTCCTTTATTTTCGGTGATATTATTATTGCTGTCATTGTCGGGGATGCGTTCGAGAAGCTTCCTTGCCGCTTCAACGGGGAAGCCCTCGGGAGGCTCGCTGACGAGCTTCTTCAGCATGTCGTGCGTGTTTCCGCTCTGCGGGAGCATATAGCCCGATTCGCGTATGAGATCCTCGGCCACAAGCCTTGTCGACTTTGCAACGGCCTTCATGAGGCGGTATTCTTCGTCGGTGCCGGCGCTGTCGGCAAGCTGAAGAGCGAGCTTTTCCTCGGCGGCCTTGTTGTCGGACAGCTTCTTGCTTGCCGCGAGGACGGAGGGCTTCTTCTCCTGCTGAGGCGGAAGCTCAACGGGTACGAGGGATATTGCGCCGGAGGGGCATGCATCTCTGCACACGCCGCAGCCGATGCACTTGCCGGTATCGATTATGCTGTTCTCCGTGTCGGTCGCTCCGGTGGGGCAGACATAGAGGCAGAGGCAGTCCTTCATGCAAAGGCGCAGATTTCTGACGGCTACTTTCTTCATTATCATGCCCTCCCTTCGATCTTTTCAAACTTCCATGCCGGGACCTTGCAGACGGGGCAAAGCTCAGGCGCGCTTTCGCCTACCCATACGAAGCCGCAGGTGGTGCATACCCAGACACTCTTGCCCTTGAGGAAGTCTGTCCCCTCGGCCATATAGCGGTCGAGCAGAGAGTTGACTATATTGGTGACCTTCTCACCCCAGACGCGCACACGCTGCGTACCTCTGTCGCCGTTTGCCGATGCGGTGGACTGCACCTCGGCGTATCTTTCGGACAGATCCTCCTCAACAAGCTTCTTGAGCTTTTCAACGCTTGCATCTGCTATTGCGGGAGTCCTTGCCGCAAAATAATCGGCTATTTCCTTGAAAAGCCCTGCTTCCTCGGCCATGTACTGCTTTTCACAGCCTCTTGCGAGGTTGGAGCACAGCGCCGAGAGCTCTCCTGCCGAGAACTCGGTCATTTCTTCATCAAATTCAACGGGAGCTGCGGGAACTGCCGCGGGCTGCTCCGCCTTCATCTCGGGAGCAAACAGCTTCTTCGCCGCGCCGCACCACGGGCATACCCATGATTCGTCAAGCTCGGAAAAAGGCTTGCCTTCCTTTTCTTCGTCGTATACGTAGCCGCATACGGGACATACATATTTCATAGCATCTCTCCTTCTTTTTTATTTAAACTCAAATATTGAGTTTATTGCTTTTCCATACCGCAGGGGAAGCTCTGCGCGGCCGCAAGCG
>DCGN01000132.1:2154-8502 GCA_002315275.1 Clostridiales bacterium UBA1777 | reverse complement strand
CGTCAAAATTACAATCCTAATTTGGTGCCGGTGGTGGGACTCGAACCCACACGGTGTTGCCACCAACGGATTTTGAGTCCGTCACGTCTACCATTCCATCACACCGGCAAGTGTGGATATTATAACTTATCTCAAATAAAAATTCAAGTGCTTTTATACACTCATTCATAAAACGAAGCGGCTCTCTGCGGACTCATCCGCAATAAAGCCGCTCTGTCTTTAATTATCAGTTTTCAAAAACGTATTCTATTCTGTCGGCATATCTGTACAGGACAGTATCACCCTCGGCTATACCCGAGCGCACTTCAACAAGCTTTTCGTCTGAAATGCCCGTTGTGATGTACACCGGTCCGGAGAGCTCCCCTGTCTCCTCATCATACGAGGTATATACAAACGTGCCGTTTGAATCCTCGTTCAGCGCCTCTATCGGAATCACCGGTACTGTCTTCTCCGATATGGGAAGCTTTACGGAGAGGTTCATGCCCGTGAGCATATCCCGAGTACGCGGCATTGTGAGCGTTACGGTGTACTTTGTATGTCCGCCGACATTTTTGCCGTTAAAGTTGATGTCGGTCACTTCCGCCTCAAACTTCTCTCCCTGAATTGCATCGAGCGTGACCTCTGCCTTATCGCCGACGGAGATGTCGAGCACGTCCATCTCGTCAACGGATACGGTGAACTCAAGCTCCGAATAGTCATCTATCTCATAGAGCTCGGTCTCCTCGGCTTCGGGATCATCCTCCTCTTCATCGTAGAGCTTTGATATTCTTCCGTTATACGGAGCCGTAATCATTCCCTTGTCATATGCCGAGAAAAGCGCGTCCATGTCCTCCTCAAGCTCTCTGCGCTGGGCAAGGAGCATCTGATATTCGACTGACTGCCCCGTTTCTCTGAGAACGAACAAGCCGTTTCCCGTTTTGACCGTGTCGTTCTTCTTTATGAAGACGTCGACTACCTTACCCGTATACTCGCTCAGCTTGAGCTCGCTGTGGATATAGAAAAAGCCGCTTCCGAGCACGGTGCCGTTTTTCTGCACCGTTGCTTCATCTCCGATGTCTGCAAGATTGTCCGGTACCGTGACAACGGTACTGCCGTCAAGAAGCTCGGACACCGTTCCGTCAAGCTCCGTTCCGTCGGGCAGCATGACGGTTACCGTCTCTCCCTGTAAGAGAGAGGTGCATTCAATATCAACGGCCATCTTACCGTCAAGCGAGATAACCACGAGCGCGCCCTTTTCGTAAAGCACATCGGACGCCATGTCATTTACGGCAACGTATACCTCCTTGACTCTTCCGCTGACGGGAGCTTTTATGACAGTCTCTTTAACGTCGATCTTTGCCTTTTTAAGAGACTTGTCTATATCCGCGATTCTTTTATCGACGTACGCCATTGCACTCTTGAGAGTATTCTGGTCAACGGAGGCTATCTCCTGCCCCTCGGAAACATAATCTCCCTCCGAGACCTTCCATTGCTTCACCTTAACGTATCCCGCGAGAGAAACCGTTTCTCTTTCCGCGTCTTTGATAGCGGAGGCGGTCACAAGCTTTTGCGATACGGTGTCGGAATGTACCTCGGCGCTCAGCACCTCTTCTACCACGCGGGACGTGGGTTTCTCGGTGTTATTTGACAGTCTGTTTCTCGCTATGAGCCCAACGGCCGCGGCAAAGATAAGTACAACAATGATCCTGCTTATTCTTTTCGAACGTTTCTTCATGTCTTATCCTCCGTAATGCAGGGCATCTATCGGCTTCATCTTAGCAGCCTTGTTTGCAGGATAAAGGCCGAAGCATATTCCTATTGCAAAGCAGAACAAAACGGCTATCAGCACGACCGAGGCATCCATCTTGAACGTGATGTCAAGGCTCGACACGACAACGGATATCGCGCGCAGTATGCCCCATGAGCAGCCGATACCTATAAGGCAGCCGAACATGCACAGTACAACGCTCTCTATGAGGAACTGCTGAAGGATAACTCCCCTGCTTGCGCCTATCGCCTTGCGGATACCGATCTCGCGAGTTCTCTCCGTAACCGTGACAAGCATGATATTCATTATGCCTACCCCGCCGACGATGAGAGATATCGCAGCTATGCCGCCGAGCAGTATCGTGAGCACGCCCGTGATATCGCTCATTGCGTCTTCCATTATGTTCTGGCTTGAAACCTCAAAGGCATCCTCGTCATCAAAGCGCTGCATCAGAAGCTCGGTAATAGCGCTGTCTGTTTCCTCCATCGTGCAGCCTTCGGGCGCGGATGCGTAGAAGGTCGTTATCTCGGAGGGCACATCGGATGACATTTTTATTAAAGAAGAGTATGGGATGTGCGCAATAAGCGTTCCGCTCGTGAGAAGAGCCGTAAGCGAATCCTCATCATCCTCAAGCACGCCTACGATCGTGAACGCATATCCGTTCAGCTTTATTTCCTCGCCGAGGCAGTCTGTATAGCCGAGGAGCTTTTCGGCGGCGGTCTCATTTATCACGCAGACGCTGCTGCTGTTGTCCACGTCGGCAGACTTGATGTAGCGGCCGAGCACGAGCTCCATCTCCTGCACATCGCTGTAGGACGCAGTAACTCCGTAGAGAGAAATGGACTCATTCTCCGCTCCGTACTTCGCCGTAGCGCTCGTGGTTTTGGAGGTAGTAATGCGGCCGACGCCGTCTTCCTTTTCCCATTCGGCAAGGTCTGAGAAATAGATAGGACGTCCCATATCGTTTTTCACCGTGACGGTAACTAGATCGGTTCCGAGGCTCGAGATAGTGTCCGTCACCGTTCCCGTTGCGCCCCTGACGAGGCTGACAAGGATAACAAGCGCCATAACGCCTATAATAATGCCGAGCATCGTGAGGAAAGCACGCATTCTGTTGCCGCTTATGGACTTGATCGCCATCTTGAATGACTGAATGAATGAGCTCATATCATCTCACCTCCGTCAGTCTGCCGTCAAGAATATGCACGCTTCTCCGGGCCTTTGCCGCAACATTATCGTCATGTGTGATGAGAACGATAGTGTTCCCCTGTTCATTCAGCTCCCGGAATATATCGATTATTTCCGCCGATGTTTTGGAATCGAGGTTGCCCGTCGGCTCATCGGCGAGTATGAGAGACGGTCTCGTGACTATTGCTCTTGCTATAGCCACTCTCTGCTGCTGGCCGCCCGAAAGCTCCGTCGGATAGTGGTTCGCTCTTTTCGCGAGTGCAACACGCTCGAGCGCCGCGGCAACGAGTTTATTTCTCTCAGACTTTTTTACTCCCTGATATATCAGCGGCAGCTCAACATTTTCCTCTGCCGTCAGCTTCGGGATGAGATTGAAGCTCTGAAACACGAAGCCTATTTTTTTGTTGCGTATCGCGGCCAGCTGATTTTCCGTATAGGCCTCGATCGGGATGTTATCAAGCATATACTCACCCGAGTCCGCCGTATCGAGACAGCCGATTATATTCATCAGAGTGGACTTGCCGCTTCCCGATGGGCCAATTACACTCACGAACTCTCCAGGTGCGACATGAAGGCTTGCATGATCGAGCGCATGCACCTCTTCATCGCCTATTTTATAGGTCTTGCAAAGATCTGTTATTCGTATCATCGGCTCAGCCCTCTGCGCCGTATGAGCTGTCATACGAGCTTCCTTCGCTCATCGCAGCCATTTCGTCCATGTCAAACGTCATACCGCCGATAGACACGAGGTTCTTCTTGGACGGATCGATATAGTATACAGTTTCTCCCTCATAGAGACCTGACGTGATTTCCGCGGTCTTCGAGTTCATAACTCCGACCGTGACCTCTTTCATGCCGCCGAGAGTACCCTCTTTCTCATCGTAGGAGGTATAAACGTAATACCCCGCGCTCGTTTTGTTGAGAGCGTCGGCAGGGATATTTATCCCGTCGGCAACACTGTCAATAATTATAGTCACGCTTGCGGACATGCCGGCAAGCATCCCGTCTGTTTTTGCTATCTGTATCGTCGCGGTGTAAGAGGTTACGCCCCCGGCGCTCTCTCCGAATTTGTCTATTTCGGTCACGGTGCCTTCAAAGGTCTTATCCTCAATGGAATCCACCTTGACTGTCGCCTTCTGACCGACCGCAACGGAGAGTATCTCGCTCTCGTCAACACGAACGGAAACGGACATATTCTCATCCGGGCAAATGTTGAAGGTGCGTTTTTCCGCGTCTGCGCTGCCGGCAGCAGAGGTGTACGCCATACTGTTTGCGGAAGAGGCGCTCGATCCGGTGCTGCCTTCCTCGGCATTTATCTCCTTGACTGTACCGGCCACCGTGGAATTAATGCCGTTTTCCTTATATATCGTTATGAGCTGCCTGAGCTCTTCCTCAAGCTCCTCTCTATCGGCAAGCAAAGTATGGTAGTTTGATGAATATCCGGTGTCCGAAAGCTCAATGAGCGGTTCGTTTATTTTTACAAGCTTGTCTTCGCCGAACTTCACGGCCTTGACCGTGCCCGTATAGCCGGTGATCTTAATCGGCTCGTTGATCTCAAGAACGCCCTCTCCGATATATTCTCTGCTGATATTTTCAACCTTCACCGTCTCTCCGGCTCTCGGGCCGTCATCCGTGATGAGGATATCGGCGACCACGCCGTCAAAATCGGATACGAAGCCAGTGTAGGATCTTCCGTCGGAGCAGCTCACGTTCACGGTTTCACCCTTGCTGAGCTTATCCGTTTCAAGCTCAAGCAGCATATATCCGTCAGTCGAGATGAGCATAAGCGCGCCGCTTTCATACATTATGGAGGCCACATCGCTTCCTACATGAGCATAAATAGTTTTGACCCTGCCCCTCACCGGAGATTTTATAACACTGCTGATCTTTTCGCCGGAGGCGGCATCGATCTGTTTGTCGATAATATCGATTTTACTCGACACGTCCGACATCGCGGACAGCACCGTGTTTTCATCAACGGAAGCGAGCTTATCGCCGACGGCAACGGTATCTCCGCGGCTGACATAAAGCTTTTCTATTTTTACGCCGTCCGGTATCTCAAGCTTCTCTACATCGTCATCGCTGAGCGTACCCGAACCGGTCACAGACATACTTATGCTGCCGGTCTCCGCATTGGCCGACAGTACCTCTTTGACCTTTTCAACGCCGAATTTTTCCTTTACCACGCCTCGAAGTATCACCACAGCGACAATAAGCGAAACTGCTATCACCGCAATTATCAGCGCAGTTTTTCTTACGCTTTTTTCGCTCGGCACGTTTTTCCTGCGATTACTGCTCATTGGACATCTCCTTGTCACGTTTTTCATTTACTTGTTATAATATCATAATATCATAAAGATTTACTTAATAAGTCAAAAAAATAATACATACTAATTATATAGCATGCTTTTGATTTGAGCAAACACTTTTTTGAGCTATTTTTTCTTAAATCAACAGCATTCCCGTAAAAAGGGCTTTGCAAGAATTCAAAAAAGGATTATAATAATCTGTAATCATTTATTATGGAGAGTTTCGATGTCAAACAGAAAGCCGAAATCGATTAAATTTACATTTAAGCTGATATGCTTCATTGTCCTCGTGGCAGCTATCGGCGTTATAGTTTACTGCCGTCTCGACAGCAGCGCGCAATACGTTATCCCTGCCATTGACGAGCTCATTCCCTCGCCGACGACATTGCCCGCTGAGGAATCGGCCGCTCCCGAGCCCTCTCTGGAGCCCGATCAGGATTACCCGCTCGAGATAACCGAGATCATGCCTTCCAACAAGAGCTTCATCACCGATAAGGACGGCAATTATTCAGATTGGGTCGAAATACTCAACTCCGGCAGCTCTGCCATAGATCTCACGGGCTGCTCGCTGTCCGACAAAGCGGGTTCCTCAGGCTGGGTGTTTCCGGCAGCGACTCTGAATCCCGGAGAGCGCATCGTTGTCTTCTGTTCAGGCAAGAACAGCTCAGATTCCGAGCTCCATACCGACTTTTCGTTAAGCAGCCTCGGCGAAACGGTTTCTCTGCTCTCCCCCCGCGGCAGCGTAATATGCTCCGTTACATATCCCGCCTGTGACGACGATCAGTCCGTTACAGTCGGGGGAGACAGCATGAGCCTCACCTACCTCGCCACCCCCGGCTACGCAAACACCGATTATGAAAAATACATCTCCGAAAATGATGACCACGGCGCACTCGTAATATATGAGGTCGCCCCGTATAACAGCACATACTGCTGGCAGAACTGGGAGTACTACGATTGGATCGAGCTGAAGAACGTATCCGACAGCTCCGTCAATCTCTCCGACTATTACCTGAACGACAACCTTGACACGATCAAAGAATACTCTCTCCCCGACAAAACACTCTATCCCGGAGAGACATACATAGTTTTCTGCTCCGGAGA
>DCGN01000132.1:0-2087 GCA_002315275.1 Clostridiales bacterium UBA1777 | reverse complement strand
TCTACCTCTACAAGAAGGACGGCACAGTCTCCGATAGAGTTTACGTCCACGATGTTCCTCTCGGCGGAAGCTTCGGCAGGCTTGACGGCGAAAGCGGATTCTTCTATTTCAAGACCTTCTCTCCCGAGGAGACCAACTATAACGGCTTCAGAGAGCTTGCCGAAACACCCGTTACGCTGACAGAGCAAGGCGTATATGACGGCGTGTCAAGCGTATCCGTTGAGCTTTCAGGCACCGGAAAGATTTACTACACGACTGACGGCTCCGTTCCTACCGAATACAGCACTGAGTATACTTCTCCGATATCTCTGCGCAGTACCACCGTTGTCCGCGCCGTATCGGTTGAGGCCGGCAAGCTTGACAGCCCGTGTGCGAGCTTCAGCTATATCATCAACGAGGGTCACTCTCTTCCCGTTGTAAGCGTTTCTCTCGATCCCGCAGAGTTTGACATGCTGTATCACAGATGGGATCTTGACCTCGAAAACGCCGCACACGTCTCGTTCTTTGACGGTAACGACTCGTTCGATATCGACTGCGGAATAAAGCTCCACGGAGCCACCTCGAAGCAGGCTCAGGACAAGAAATCGCTCAAGCTGTGCTTCCGTTCCAGATATGCCGGTGAGCTCAACTATGACCTCTTTGAAAACGGCGTGACCACCTTCTCCTCCGTTCTTCTCCGTGCCGCACAGGAGGATTACTATTCCACGCAGATGCGCGATAACCTGATGCATCAGCTCGCCATCCAGTGCGACCCGACACTTGCAACTCAGGATTACAAATACGCAGTCCTGTATATTAACGGAAACTATTGGGGACTGTACAACATCAGAGAAGCACACTCCACCGATCACTTTGCCAATCATTACGGTTATGATGTCGATCAAGTCATCCAGTACAAGGAGAAATGGCCTTACTTCACAGATACAGCCGAGACATATGATTTTATGTGCTCGCACGATCTCAGCAATTCCGACAATTATGACTATGTCTGCAGCCACCTCGATATCGACAGCCTGATAGTTTGGAGCATCATCGAAGCGTACAGCGGCAATATAGATATCGAGCCGCCAAACGTGCGTTATTATTACACCGAGGAAGACCACACCACGCATATCGCTCTTGTTGACCTTGACCTCGGTATGTTTGGCTACGATATTTTTGACGTTCCCTTTGATTCCGACTATATCTACAGCGAGCTTCCCAAAATGCTCATCTCGAACAGAAGCTTCAGAGTTGCGTTCATGACGAAGCTGTCCGAATACCTCAAGGGGCCTCTCAGCGTTGAAAATGCGCTGTCGCTTATTGATCAGTTTGAGTCCGAAATGGAAAGCGAGATACCGAGAGACAAGGAGCGCTGGGGCGGTTCTCTCGAAACATGGAAGGCCATGGTCAATGACCTCAGAACCTGGCTCACTTCCTACGGCGGCAGAGCCTACTGCATGGCAAACTCCGTCAATAAGTATTTCGGTCTCTCCGTTGATGACTGGAATTATTACTTCGGCAGCATCCCGTATTACAGATAACCATTAAAAACATCGGATCCTAATTCGGACCCGATGTTTTTATAATCTCACATCTCTCTTCTGTGAATCGTAATGCCTGTTGAGGATCGGCCTTACGACATAGAAGATGAACTTGTTCTCTCCGTTCAGCATGTATATCGCAAAGGTGGTCACGAAGAATATTGCGACAGCCAAAACAAGCTTGCCGATGATCTTTACCGCTTTTTTCATTTGTTAAATCTCCTCCGGATATTATTATTACAGCTCTGCCGAAGCCTCGCTCAGAGGTCTCTCGCCTAAAACAACGCTCATGTAATTATTCACGCAGCTTCTCATGCTGCGGCGCATAAGGTAAATCCCGTGGGCAGGATCCTGCTCGATGATGATAACACTCAGCCCGGTTTCACGAGCAAAGCTCTCCACACCGCCTGCGAAGGCCTTGTCCGCGTCATCCGCGATCAGAACAATGTCGTACCCGCAGCGCAGGGACGCCTCGAGCCTTTCTTTTTCTTCATTATAACTCTTCCCCGACGGTATATTCAAGACTATTGTTATGCCCCGACGGTGTCAAGTTGTTGTAGGACT
>DCGN01000142.1 GCA_002315275.1 Clostridiales bacterium UBA1777 | reverse complement strand
GAGGTGTCCATTCCGTCCACAAGCACCTTGCCCTCGCTCGGCACGAGGATGGCGTTTATCTGCTTCGCAAGAGTGGACTTTCCCGAGCCGTTATGCCCGAGGATCGCCACGAAGCTGCCGCGCTCTATCTCGAGCGAGATGCCCGCAAGCGTCTCATAGTCGTCGCCGGGATATGTGAATCTTAAGTTTTCAAACCTGATTATACTACTCATTAATCCTCAATGCTCCCAGCGGCAGGTCGATCCGCACGGCAGGAAAAGCCCCGTATCCGTGACGGGAAGGCCGAGCTCCCGGCTGTCTGACCGTCCGCCGTATTTCTTTGTGAAGATGCTTTCGGTTATATACGAAAGCACAGAGGCGGAAAGCCCCGTCGTATAGGAATTGATTATCACGAACAGCGGGTCATCCGACAGAACGCCCGCGCACAGAGAAACGAACGGCCAGAGATTCTGCTCCAGCTTCCATATCTCCCCGCTCGGGCCTCTGCCGTAGGAGGGAGGGTCCATGATAATGGCATCGTATTTTCTGCCTCGGCGTATCTCTCGCTCGACGAACTTGGCGCAGTCATCAACTATCCAGCGGATAGGCGCATCGGAAAGCCCTGATGAGGCGGCATTTTCCTTGCCCCATGCGACCATGCCCTTTGCGGCATCGACATGGCACACCTGCGCGCCCGCCTTTGCGCAGGCAACTGTTGCCGCGCCCGTATATCCGAAGAGATTGAGAACGCTTATCGGCCTGCCGGCGGAGCGGATCTTCTGCATGGCCCAATCCCAGTTAGCCGCCTGCTCGGGGAAAAGGCCCGTGTGTTTGAAGTTCATCGGCTTCACGTTGAATGTGAGCTCGCCGTATTTGATCTGCCAGTTCTGAGGAAGGCCGCCCTTATCCCAGCTTCCTCCGCCGGTTTCGGAGCGGCGGTAGCGCGCGTCGCGGTCATTCCAATGGACATTGTTTCTCGGCGTTTCCCATATTGCCTGAGGATCGGGACGGACGAGATAATACTTGCCCCAGCGCTCAAGCTTTTCGCCTCTTGAGCAGTCAAGCAGCTCAAAATCCTGCCATTTATCTGAAAACCACATATAAAAACTCCCGTGAGATCAAGAATGATGATAATAAACCTATTATGAGACATAGTATTTTATCATTTTTCCGTCAACAGGTCAACAACAATATTATGAGTCAATACAATATAAGAATAGAGTCTCTTTCATTAAATCATCGGCACTGTTTACGGCGAGAGGACTCCAATTGCCCAATGCGGTTCAAACAGATACCGATGATATATTTGCTTTAATAACTTCAAAGCATCCGTCTTGACTTGCGCGGGCGCAAAGAGTAAAATTATAGTACCAAACACGGAAAAGCTAATTATAAGGAGGCCCATTATGCCGGTATTATCAGATTTTTTCTTTGATTCAACTGACGGTATCCACAGCATACACGCGAGAAAGTGCGTTCCCGATTCCGCTCCCGTTGCCATAGTTCAGATAGCGCACGGCATCGCCGAGCATATCAACCGCTATGATGCGTTTATGACCTTCCTCGCAGAGAACGGTATTCTCGCCGTCGGCAACGATCACCTCGGTCACGGTCAGTCCTTCACTAAGGAGGATGACAAGGGCTTCTTCGCCGAGAAAGACGGTTGGAACGTCGTGGTCAACGATCTGCACAAGCTCCATGAGCAGATGCGTGCGGAGTATCCCGATATCCCGTATGTATTCTTCGGTCACAGCATGGGCAGCTTCCTCGCGAGGACGTATATGATCCGCTTCCCCGATGACAACGCGGGCGTTATCATCAGCGGCACGGGTCATCAGCAGAAGCTCATGATAACCGCAGGCCTCACAATGGCCGATTTCCTCGTAAGCAAAAACGGCGCACGCTCCGTGGGCGATACGCTCAACGGCATTGCCTTCGGCAGCTACAACAACAAGATCTCTCACCCGAACACTCCGTTTGACTGGCTCAGCCGCGACGGTGCAGAGGTTCACAAGTATGTTGACGATCCTCTCTGCGGCTTTGTTGCAAAGACGGGGCTTTATAAGGACATGATGACAGGTATCAAGTTCATCACCGACCCGAAGAATATCGCAAAAATGACCAAGGACGTTCCCGTTTACTTTATGTCCGGCGAGGCCGATCCCGTCGGCGAATACGGCAAGGGTGTCAACCGCGCGTACAAGGCCTTCTGCGACGCGGGCATGAGAGACGTTTTTATCCGCCTCTACCCGAAGGGACGCCACGAGATGCTCAACGAGTTCAACAAGGACGACGTTTATGCAAATATTCTCGCCTGGATCAAGGCAAAAGTACTCTGCGCATGATTTAATTTGGAAATATTAAGCGAGTTTTCAAAAATAGGTCTTGTCACGAACGCAAAAAGGTATTATAATAATGCCAACGCTTAAAAAACAAATTACAACTAAGGAGATAATTATGAAAAAGTTTGTATGCTTCCTGCTCAAGCTCGCTGCTTGCCTCGCTGTCCTCGCAATCGGTGGTATGGCATTCTTCTATGTCCAGCGCAAAGAGCACTTCACCTGCGTTGCTGACTACTTTGAGGAGCTCAAGGGCACTCTGAGCACCATCATGTTCGTTTCCCTGTTCGTCCATTGATCAACTGAAAAAGATTATTGCCGCTCCTTTGGGAGCGGCAATTTTCATATACGGATATAATACCCGCATCGGCATAAAAGTCGGCGCGGGTATTGCTTATTTACAGGAGCTTGTCCTTGTCAATAACAGCCTGAGTTGCCTGCTGTATCGCAGTTTCAAATCCGAGCTCCTTTAGCTTGATAACGCCCTCAACGGTCGTTCCTCCCGGTGAGCATACCTTGTTCATCAAGGCTATCGGGTGCTCGCCGCTGTCCTGAGCAAGCTTTGCCGCACCGAGCACGGCACCGGATGCCATCTCCTCCGCCATTGCTCTCGGGAAGCCCGCTCGCACGCCCGCCTCGGCAAGCGCGTCAATATAGAGATATATAAACGCCCCCGATGCCCCGCATATCGACGAGAATGCCGGGAAGAATTTTTCTTCAATTATGTAAACTTTTCCTACGCAGGCAAATATCTTTTTCGCCTCGGCGATAACGCTCTCATCCGCAAACTTGTTTCCGCATATTGCGCTGAGTGATTCGCCCACGCGCGCCGCAATATTAGGCATTATGCGCACAACGGGTGTGCCCGCGGGAAACCTCTCCATGTACCAGGAAAGCGCTTTACCGGCCGCTATAGTCAGAACAGGCTTGCTGCCGCACCTTGCCGCCGCGTCCATCACGTCGGGAAGCATCTGCGGCTTGACGGCAAGAATAAGCACGTCCGCCCTTTCGGCGACCTCGTCCGCGCTCGCGCACTCAACTATACCGTACTTTTCAACAAGTGCATCCGTCTTTGCCTTCGTTCTGTTAAAGCCGAGAATATCCTCCGCGGGAATGCCGCCCTTGACCATGCCGCCTATTATCGCGGAGGCCATGTTGCCGAGTCCGATAAAACCGTATTTCATGCTGTTTTCTCCGTTCTTCTATTCTTATAAAGGCTTGCTGCCAATGTGCATATCGGTACAAGAAACAGGAAAAACGCCATCGGCGCGGAGGCGACCGTTGCCCCCGTCATCGTAAGAGGAACATTACAGGCGATCGACCACGGGATAAGCCCCGCAATGGTTACGACGGAGTTGTTGAGATCGTCCGCAAGCTGCTGTTTTGACAGAACCACCGGCGCGCAGAGCTGCTGCGTGAGGATAGTGGAAAGGCTTTGGTTGCACGATATCATTACCGTGATTATGCTCATCAGGATGACGCATCCGAAAGGTGTAATCCTGTCGCTTATCTTCTCAGTGATAGAGCTCATGCCGACCATGAAGCCCGTGCCCTTGAAGATACCCGTCATAAAGCCCGATATGATCAGCATCGCGTACACCGTCAGCATGGATTTGACTCCGCCGCCGGAAAGGACCGCCGCAAGCTCGGCGTTTTCTGGGGTAAAGCCGATCAGAAACGCCTTTAGCAAATACATTATGTCAACCTTTTGAACGGTAATCGCGATTGCCGATGCTGCGACGATGCTGATGCTCATCGTAATAATGACCTTGACGCGCGCTATTGCCAGAACAACAACTATCGCAGCGGGGATAACCTCGACCGGATTCAGCACGAAGCTCTCCGCAAAGAGCTCGCGCACGGAGCTGTTTGCCGCCCCTCCCGCCGCACCGAGACCTGTCAGCGCATAAATCGAGGCCGTCAGAATAAAGGGCACTATTGCCGAGCGAAGCATACGCTTTACGTTTGTATAGTGGTCTGTGCCCGTTATGCTTGCAACAAGCAGTGCGCAGGTTGAAACCGGCGAAGCTCTGTCGCCCACGAATATGCCGGAGAGCATCGCGCCGCCCGCCCATGTAAGCGGGATGCCCATGCTCGATGCCATCGTCACGCATATTACGCCCATTGTTGCCGCCGTGCCGAACGCCGTGCCCGTAAGCATACTCATGCCCGCGCAGAGCAGGAACGTCAGCAGCAGCATTATTTTAGGGCTGCACGCTCCCGTTGCGTAGTAGACTATGTACGGTATCGTACCCGAAAGGCGCCACGCGGCCGTCAGCATTCCTATGAATATAAACGTGACGAAGATGGTCTTCATCTGCATCATGCCCGACACCGCCATCTTGCCGAGCTTCTTCCAGCCGAAGCCCGAGCGGCGTCCGTACATTGCGAACATCGCGCACGCGAATCCGAGTGCCCAGAATATCGATATTCCCGACACGACGCACACAAGAAGCGCCGCCGAGAACACCCCCATATATTTTAACTCTCTCACCGTTATTCCTCATACTTACTGTTCAATATAAGTATGCTTTAATATAGCATAACAGCCTGTTTTCTGCAATCACATATCATGCAATTCTAAACAAAAGCAATCTTTTAAGCATTCCGTGCTGAACGCCGCATGGAACTTGCCGTTTTTCGACATATAACTCGCCGTTTTTCGAAGCAAAAACTTGACGCAAAAGCAGCATCATGTTATACTATGATGTAATTTTATGATAAAAGGAGTTGTTTGTCCTAAAATGGATGACGGCAGTCGATTGCCTTGGGTGATCGCTATTATATTGCTTTTCGTCGCGGCATATTTTGCCGTGATTGAGGCCGCGTTCTCCTCATGCTCAAAAGCCAAGCTCAAGGTGGCCGATGAGCGCGGAGATATCAGAGCCAAGGAGGCTCTTTATGTGCTTGACAACTTTGATAAGGCTATCAGCACACTTCTTATCTGCACTAATATCGTCCACCTCTCCATAGCGGGAATTGTCACCGTTGCCGTAATGCGTAGCTTCACGAACTCCGGCGCCGCCGTATCCGTGAGCACGCTGCTTACAACGCTTGCGGTCTTCTTCGCAGGAGAGATGCTTCCTAAGAGCATCGCCAGAAAGTACAGCGAGAAGTTCGCGCTGAGTACGGCTAAGGCGCTGCGCTTTTTCATGCTCATTTTCACCCCCCTTTCCTCTGTTCTGACGGCCATTGGTCAGGGCGCGGCTAAGCTTACGAAGGGTGACCCCGAAATAAGCGTCACCGAGGATGAGCTGTACGATATCATAGAGGACATGACAGAGGACGGCACTCTCGATGAGGAGCAGGGTGACCTTATCTCCTCCGCTCTTCAGTTCGGAGATGTCACGGTTGAGAGCATTCTCACGCCTCGCGTCGATGTTGCCGCGATAGATATTTCCGATTCTCTCGAAAACATTCTTTCTATTATTAAAAGTCATAACCACAGCCGCCTCCCCGTATACAGGGGAAGCATAGACAACGTTATCGGCGTCCTGCAGATCAGAAAATTCATCAAGGCTTATCTGAAGCTCGGCTCCGCGCTTGAGATCTCCGCCCTGCTCGACAAGCCCTTCTTTACGCACCAGAGCACGAATATTGACGAGCTTCTGCCCGTAATGTCCAAGCAGAAGATCAACATGGCCATCGTGACCGACAATTACGGCGGAACTCTCGGCATCGTCACAGTTGAGGATATCCTTGAGGAGCTTGTCGGCGAGATATGGGACGAGGATGACGTGGTCGAGGAGCCAATAGTCTCCCTCGGCGGCGGCCTCTACAGAGTTGATGCCGATGAATCCGTTTCCGACGTCTTCGAGCAGATAGGCTTTGAGGATCCCGAGGAGAACGAAGAGCTTGTCAACACGCTAATGGGCGAATGGGCCTACGAGCAGTTCACCGCTATCCCACAGACGGGTGACAGCTTTGATTACCATGGCATGAGCGTCACCGTTGCCGCCATGGAGCACAACAGAATACTCACGCTTCAAGTCTTCTGCCTCCACGCGGAAGAGGAAGGAGGAGAGGACAAATGACTGTGTATCTTGTCATTCTCGGCATAGTTGTCTGCGTTTGCTTCTCGGCATTTTTCTCCGCTTCGGAGATGGCCTATTCTTCGTGCAACACCGTTCGCCTTGAAAACGCAGGCGAGGAGGGCTCAAAGAGGGCCCGTGTCGCGGCATACATAACGAATAATTTCGAGGATGCGCTCAGCGCCATTCTCATCGGCAACAACCTCGTCAACATAGCGGCATCCTCTCTCGGATCCGTGCTCGTAGTTCTCATAGTCAACAGCGATGAGTACGCATGGATCTCCACCGCGGGCATTACGCTCATCGTAATAATCTTCGGCGAGACCATCCCGAAGATATGCGCAAAGAAGAGCGCAAACAGGCTCGCCGTGAGCAACGCATACTTTATACGCGCCATGATGTTCGTGCTGAAGCCTCTGATATGGATCATAGTTAAGCTCATCGGGCTTATCACCCGCGGCATGAAGGACGAAGCAGACGGCGACGATGCCGAAGAGGCTGTCGAAGAGCTGCAGTCCATCATTGAAACAGCTGAGGATGAGGCCGTGCTCGATGAGGATCAGTCCGAGCTCGTTCAGGCCGCGATAGACTTTCCCGAGATATCCGCCTTTGAGGTAATGACGGCGCGCGTCGACATGGATGCGATCGATATCGATGACGATTGGGATGACATTCTCACCGTTGTCGAAAACTCCACATACTCGCGTCTGCCCGTATACGAAAACAGCATCGACAATATCATCGGCGTTCTCTATATGAACCACTTCCTCAAAGCCATGACAGAGCCCGGTCAGACCGATATACGCAAGCTTCTCATGCCCCCCTGCTATGTCTACAAGACGATGAAGCTCCCCACCGTTCTCAATACGCTTAGAAAGGCGCGCCAGCACCTTGCGATCGTTGCGGACGAATACGGCGGAACGCTCGGCGTTGTATCGATGGAGGACGTACTCGAGCAGATAGTCGGCGACATCTGGGACGAGACTGACACCGTTGAGCAGGAGATAGTCCGCAAGAGCGAAAACGAGCTTGAGCTTGACGGCGACATGGTTCTCCCCGATTTTCTTGAGCTTGCTGGCATCGATGAGGACGAGTTTGAGTCCGAGTCAGATACCGTCGGCGGATGGACGGTCGAGCGCTTCGGCGTATTTCCGAATGCAGGCGACAGCTTTGAATACGACGGCATCAAAATAACCGTTATCGCAATGGACGGGCGCAGAGTTGAAAAGGTCCTCGTCCGTTTACCCGACAGGGAAGATCAGTAAGGCGGGATAGATATATGAAAATCGACAACGACAGATTAAACGACCTGAAAAGGGAGCTTTCGCAGCGTTTCAGACACAAGAAGCTTCCTAAGCTTGCGCTTGCGGAGAAATACCCCGTTCTGAACAAGCTCCGTCCGCCCAAGAAAAGCAGTAAATACTTCAAGCTGTTTGTTACGGGTGCAGCATTCCTTGCGATGATAATCGTGTATATCGTGTTTGCCGCAGCCGAGGTCGATGTGCATCAATTCAAGCTTCCGCGCGTCTGCATGATGGTATCGGCGGTGCTGTTCTTCACCTTCCTCGTGCTTGAGATCCTCTCTCGGCTGAAGCCCGATACGCACAGAGGCATGACGGTCATCTCCCTTTCGTCGAGTATGCTCAAGTATGTATCCGCGCTCGTAGCTCTATGCTGGGGGCTGTCCATCATAGGCGTTGACGTTGCCACTATAGTTACCAGCATGGGCATCCTTGCTCTTATCGTCGGCTTCGGCGCGGAAAGTCTCATTGCTGACGTTGTTACCGGCGTTTTCATGCTGTTTGAAAACCAGTACAACGTGGGCGATATTGTCGAGGTAGACGGCTTCCGCGGTACCGTACATGAGATCGGTATCCGCACGACCTCTATCATGGATATCGGCGGCAATATCAAGACCATCAACAACTCCGACATGAAGAACATCCTCAACCGCTCCGACAATTGCTCTGTTGCGGTTTCCGATATCGGCATTCCGTACGAGACCGATCTGCGTGCACTTGAGGAAAAGCTCCCCGCTCTGATGGACGGGATATATGCCGCACATACGGACAAGATGAAAAAGGCTCCCGCATACGCCGGTGTACAGTCTCTCGACGCGTCCTCTGTCATTCTGAGATTCACCGTTGAAACGGATGAGCAGAACATCTACGTCACCACGAGGATCATGAACCGCGAGCTGCTGCTCGGCTTCCGCGAGCTCGGGATCGAATGCCCGTATCAGCAGATCGATATCCACACGAAATGAGGCCGTAAATGACCGAGGAATATTCGTATCGTCCCGAATTTGAGCTTCGGGACGAATTTCCCGCTCCGCCGGAGGAATACGGCTCGCAAGGCAAGGGCGTTAAAAAGTCCAAGAAAAAAAAGCTCGCTCAGCTGATGATGTATTCATGGATAATGCTGATGATCGGCGGGGGCGCGGCTGCTCTGACGGCCGGAGAGGCACAATGCGCCGTGACCGTATATGACGGCAGCGGAAACGTCGTCCTCGAGCAGACCCTTTCCGAAGCCGAACTCGATTCTCTTGAGCTTGCAAACGGCGTATATCTCGTCTCCTCTGAAGCTGATGGTTTTTCCGAGGATATGCAGGTGACCGACGGCGTTTTCTGCGCAGATTCCGCAGATAAAATCACCTTCTCGGACGACGGCCTCAAGCACATTGATATTACGTTGAAAACAGAATAATTTAATCTAACTCCAATATGCGGAATCATTTCCGTATATTGTAATTTCGTTGTTGACTTATACGACTGCATAGCGTATTATAATTATATATTGTGTTTGGAGGCGTTTAAATGAAACAATTGCTTCGAATATCCATATGTATGGTCATGGTCGTTGCCATGCTGCTCGGCCTATGCGTTTCTGCCTTTGCCGCTGACAAAGACACCGTAAAAGAGTACGGGCTTTATACCTGTTTCGGTGACAGCATACCTGCCATTTACCATGAAGAAGGCTATAATATCCACGGCTTTGAAGAGATACCTGGAACATATCCTTCTATTATCAAAAACCTCTGCTGCACTAAGATGGACGATTATGCTTACGCCGGCTTCACGACAGACCAGATCCGCCACATGATTGATCCCTCCTATGAGATGAGCGCGTACAGCATTTGGACGGATCCGAAAGTTTGGAATGCCTCCACTCTGTGCACAAAGCACGATGAGGTCGTAGAAAGCCTTAAGAATTCCAATCTTATTACTATCAACATCGGCTCTAACGATGTGTTCTCTCTGCCTATGATCATGGCTGCCTATGCAGATTACAGCATGTACGATGCCACAGGCTGCGAGACTCTTGATGAGCTTCTCTCCGGCCTCAGAACTGCGGGAACAATCTCCGCTTACCTCACTGAGTTTATCAAGTGCGTTGAACAGCGTTACGTCGTTTTCTATCAGAATATGGAGTTCATCCTCTCATATATTAATGAAGTTAACACGAAGGATGCCGACATCGTTCTTATCGGTATGTACAACCCCTTTGACAGCATGTATATCTCCCCTGAGCTCAAGATTGAATTAGGTGATATAGGCTATGCTATTGTCGACAAGATGAATGTCTTCTTCCGCGACCTTGCTTGGAAATATGACTGCATTTACGTCGATGTTGTAGGAACCGAGACCTACTATGAAACGCTCGGTCTCACCTTGAGTGACAGCGATACGCTGTCAATGCTTGCTGACTATGTCCACCCGACTAAGGATGGTCACCAGTTCATTGCCGACCGTATCCTTGCCGCTCTCCCCTCCCGCCCCGACTATAAGATAACCCTCGACGGTATTTCCGCTGCCGATACGATTTATCTTGACGGCACAGCATACCCTGCCGTTGTAAATAACGGAGTTGTCTCCGTCAACACATCTGAGACCGACTTCCATACTGCAACGGTTTATGACAAATACGGAATCAAGCATGTTTGGAAGCTCAGCTTTGAAGACGGCGCGTATACCGCGAAGAATGTCAGTATAATCGAAGCTCCTATAACCTACGCATGTACCGCCGTAAAGGTAATCACGAAGGCCACCGCTTCCACCACGAATTCCATCCTCAAGAAGCTTCTTAAATAAACCCCAAGTAAATATGCGCCCGGGAAAAGAACCTC
>DCGN01000020.1:983-5547 GCA_002315275.1 Clostridiales bacterium UBA1777 | reverse complement strand
CGGAAGTCATAAAAAGCGTTACCGATTTTGCGAGAAGCATCGGTTTCTCAGTAATGGGGCTCGACTATTCGCCCATTCGCGGCCCTGAAGGGAATATTGAATTTATCTGCCACCTTAAAAACGGTTCTTTTAGCGAGCCTGACATTGATATTGCAGCTGTCGTTTCTGCGGCACACTGTTCTTTTAACGAAAAGAGGGATTGAACACTGTGATAGCCATCTGCCCGAATCCCTTCAGAGATTCAGGACTTCTTCTTACAAAACGAATTATTTCCATACTCTCCGATAACGGGTATACAAGTACTGTATGTCCGATATTTTCCGAAAACGCCGATGACGTTCTTCCTAATGATTTGGAATACTCATCTTTAGCTTCTGTTTCCTCCGATATATCGCTTGCAATAGTTCTCGGCGGTGACGGTACGATTCTTTCCGTTGTTCGTTCGCTAAGCGGAAAAACAATTCCCGTTTTCGGCGTTAATATGGGCACAAAGGGCTTTATGACAGCAATTGAGCCCGAGGACATTGATATCGTTGCTTCGGTTGCAAAAGGCGAGTTCCGCCAAAGTAAACGTATGATGCTTGATGTTTCCGTTTCTCGAAGCGGAAGAGTTCTTTTGACCGATACTGCGCTCAACGATGCGGTTATCCACGGATACGGTGACTGCATCGGTATTACCGCGCTTTGCGACGGAAACAGAATGACAGAAATCTCAGGTGACGGGGTCGTTCTGTCAACTCCGTCAGGCTCGACCGGCTACAGTATGTCTGCCGGAGGCCCTATTGTCGAACCGGAGGCAAACGCAATAGTCTTCAGCCCCATCTGCGCCCACTCGATAGGAGCTCGTCCCTTTGTACTTGACAGTTCAAGGGAAATAACAGTTATTGCGGGAAGGCTTCATTCAAGAAGAGCTTATCTTGCTATTGACGGGCAGCCTGTTTTCGATATTGAAAACGGGGACAGAATAACCGTAAAGCGTTCTGAGGAGTTCACAGTCATGGCTGAGATCGGCAACAAGAGCTTTTTTGAAAAAACATACGAAAAATTATTATAAAACGGAGGGCAAGCATGAAACCCGACAGACAGAATGTTATATTGGAGATCATAAGCTCCAAGAACATTGAGACCCAGAACCAGCTCATGGAAGAGCTTAGTGCAAGAGGCATCAAAAGCACGCAGGCAACCTTATCAAGAGATATCAAGGATATGCGCCTTGTAAAGCAGCTCGGAGATAACGGTGTCTACCGATACTGCCAGCCTCTCAGGAATGACATTTCCGGAAGCGATTCCCGTCTGAGCAAAATTCTGAGAGAGAGCATCGTATCCTATGATATAGCTATGAACATCATCGTTATAAAGACGCTTCCGGGCCTCGCTTCTGCCGCATGCTCATCTATTGATGCAATGCATATTGACGGCCTTGTAGGAACTCTTGCGGGCGATGATACCGCGTTCCTTGCGATGAAGTCCGAAGAAGCCGCGAAAAGGCTTTTTGTTGACATAGAGAGAATTTACTGATAATTGGCCTCAACGGCCGAGGTGTTATATGCTTAACGAATTGCATATAGAAAATATAGCCGTTATTGAGCGCGCCGATATTTCTTTCAGCAAAGGCTTTAATGTGCTAACCGGCGAGACCGGTGCAGGCAAATCCATTGTGATTGATTCCATCGGCGCTGTGCTGGGTGAACGCGTAAGCAAGGAGCTTGTCAGACGCGGCGCAGAAAAAGCAACCGTTTCAGCCATTTTCGATGCTGACAACGTGAAACAGTGGCTCGATGAAAATGAGATAGAGTGCGAGGATGAGCTTATTTTACAGCGCAGAATAAGCGCGGACGGAAAAAGCTCATGCCGTGTTTGCGGGCAGCCCGTAACAGCAGCACAGCTTAAGGAGCTTGCCTCTCTTCTCGTCGATATCCACGGTCAGAATGACGGCAGGCAGCTCATGGACGAGCGCAGGCATCTCTTTTACCTTGACAGCTTCGGCGCTTTCGGAGGTGTCTGTGATGCTTTTAAGGCGGAATTCAACAAGTATAATGCGCTGAAGAAAGAAATAAAAAAGCTCAGCATGGACGAAATAGAAAAGGAGCGCCTCTCGGAAAGCCTTTCTTATCAGATAGCAGAGCTTGAAAAGGCGCAGCTCAAGATAGGCGAAAAGGACGAGCTTGAGAGCAAGCGTGATCTTATGCGCAATTTTGAGAAGCTCTCCGAGGCAATAGACGAGGCCTACGGTATTCTGTACGGCGGCGAAGACAACGCCATAAGCATGACACAGAACGCCTCCTACTATGCTAAGCGCGCTTCCTCATATGCAAAAGAGCTTGCAGGCGCGGCGAAAAGCCTCGAAGAAGCATCATTTCTTATAACCGATGCCGCCGAAACGCTCCGTGACTTCAGAGACGGGCTTGATTTTTCCCCGGAGGAATATGACCGCCTTGAGACGAGGCTTTCGCTGCTTAACAAGCTTGAACGAAAATACGGAAAGACCGATGAAGAGCTTCTCGAGCATCTTGATAAGTGCAGAGCGAAGCTCGATGAGATAGAATACTCCGACGTTCGCCTCGAGAAGCTCGGCAAAGCGCTTGAGGAGCAAAAGCAAATTTGCATCGCAAAAGCGCTTGAGCTGAGCAACGAGCGCAGAAATGCCGCGCTTGAGCTCCAAAAAAGAATAGAATCCGAGCTCAAAGATCTCAGCATGCCCTCGGTCAGATTTGCCGTTGATTTTGCTGAAATCGAAAACAGTGACGGCTTTGATTCGACAGGTATGGACGATGTGAAATTCGTTATGAGCGCAAATGCCGGTGAAGAGCTCGGCAGAATAAGCCGGATAGCGTCCGGCGGCGAGCTCAGCCGTATAATGCTCGCTATGAAAAACGTCTTTGCCGAGAATGACCCGGTATCAACGATGATTTTCGACGAGATAGATACGGGAGTATCGGGTATTGCGGCGCAGAGGGTAGGGGAGAAGCTCTATAGCGTATCAAAAGGCAAACAGGTCATGTGCGTAACGCATCTGCCGCAGATAGCCGCGATGGCGGATACTCATTTCGTTATCACTAAGCAGGAGAGAGACGAGCGCACCTACACTCATGTATACCCGCTCGACAATGACGGCAGGGCAGGGGAGATCGCGAGGCTCTACGGCGGAGATAACATTACCGAAATCACTCTTGCGGGCGCAAAGGAGCAGCTCAAGGCCGCTGAAGCCTTCAAGGAAAGTAATTAGTATTGACAGGAGAACATATGGATATCAGAGAAAAGACAGAGGAATACAGAAGAACCGGCTATAACTGTGCTCAGGCGGTGCTCTGCTCGCTTTCCGAGTATACAGGGCTTAGTGATGAAGAAGCGCTCGCTATATCTGCGGGCTTCGGCGGAGGCATTCGCTGCGGTGAGATATGCGGTGCGATCTCCGGCGCTATTATGGCACTTGGGCTTGCTTTTCCGTTTAATGACGGAGATAATTCCGCCGCTAAGGATAAGATCGCAGAGCTGACCAAAGAATTTATAGAGAACTTCAAGGATGACTACGGCTGTGTCAGATGTGCGGATATTAAGGGCGCCGGTCCCTCCTGCGGAGACTATATCAATTCCGCTGCGGAGTTAGCCGAAGAAATAATTCAGAACAACAAAGGAGAGATATAATGCAGATTTACGAAGAACTCAAGGCAAGAGGACTTCTTGCTCAGGTCACTAACGAAGAAGAGATACGCTCGATGATCAACGACGGGAAGGCCACCTTCTACATCGGCTTTGACTGCACCGCAGACAGCCTCACCGCGGGACATTTCATGGCTCTTACGCTTATGAAGCGTCTGCAGATGGCAGGCAACAAGCCCATTGCTCTCATAGGCGGCGGCACTACTATGATAGGTGATCCCTCGGGCAGAACAGACATGAGAAAAATGCTCACGCGTGAGGATATTCAGCACAATGCAGACTGCTTCAAGCGTCAGATGGAGCGCTTTATCGACTTCGGCGAAGGCAAGGCAATGATGATCAACAACGCCGACTGGCTTCTTAACCTCAACTACGTTGAGCTTCTGCGCGAGGTCGGCGCATGCTTCTCCGTCAACAACATGCTCAGAGCCGAGTGCTACAAGCAGCGCATGGAGAAGGGACTCAGCTTCCTTGAGTTCAACTATATGATCATGCAGAGCTACGACTTTTACTACCTCTATCAGAACTACGGCTGCAATATGCAGTTCGGCGGCGATGACCAGTGGTCCAATATGCTCGGAGGCACAGAGCTTATCCGCCGCAAGCTCGGCAAGGATGCTCATGCAATGACCATCACACTTCTCACAGACTCTCAGGGCAAGAAAATGGGTAAGACCGCCGGCAACGCCGTTTGGCTCGACCCCAACAAGACAACGCCTTACGATTTCTATCAGTACTGGCGCAACGTAGACGATGCCGACGTTATGAAGTGCATCAGAATGCTCACGTTCCTGCCGCTCGAGCAGATCGATGAAATGGCATCCTGGGAGGGCAGCCAGCTTAACAAGGCAAAAGAGATCCTCGCATATGAGCTCACAGCCATGGTGCACGGTGATGAAGAGGC
>DCGN01000020.1:764-922 GCA_002315275.1 Clostridiales bacterium UBA1777 | reverse complement strand
CCTACCACCGAGATCACCGATGCCGAACTTGCCGACGGCAGCCTCAATATCATGTCCGCACTTGTGCTTGCCGGCCTTTGCCCCACCAAGTCCGATGCGCGCCGCAATATTCAGCAGGGCGGTGTCATGATGGATGACGTTAAGGTCACAGACTTCTC
>DCGN01000020.1:0-705 GCA_002315275.1 Clostridiales bacterium UBA1777 | reverse complement strand
AAGAACTTTAACAAGATAATTCTCAAGTAAACTTTTGCCAAAAAAGACCGTGCCGATCATTTTTGTCGGCACGGTCTTTTGTTGGCTTTTTCAGGCGTCTCTGCGCTTATTCAGTTCTTCGCATATTCTTGCGTATTCATCCTCATCGAGCTTATAGTGCTTCTTGTAGAGGACATAGGATGCTACCATGAATGCGCAGGGGACAACGGTCATAAATATCAGCAACCCGAAGCGCTGCGAACCGAGAACATTCTGAATAACTCCGTCAATGGCAGATAGCTTATCCGCGTCATTGATGAGATTCATGCTTGCCTGCTGTTCATAGCCGGATATCTCGTTCGTATACTTCAAAACGCCGAATATGAGATATGAACCGGAGGTGAGGATCGCAACGATTGCGGAGGCGAGCTTTGTAAAGAACGGGCGGAGAGAAGCGATTATTGCCTCGTCTCTTGTTCCTACCTTATATTCGTTATACTCAACAGTATTGATGATGGAGATCATCATGATCAGGTAGAAGCAGTACTGGCCGAAGTTCGAGAACATGTAGCCGATCGTGATGAACCAGAACTTTACCATGCTGCCGGTGGGAAGCGCAAGGCCCGGAATGAGCATCAGCGCGTAGCCGATCACGGCGATGATCGTCATGATCCGCATTAACGGCTTTCTGTTGATCTTTCTGGAGATCATCGGGTAGAAGATCAT
>DCGN01000119.1:17729-41831 GCA_002315275.1 Clostridiales bacterium UBA1777 | reverse complement strand
GCAAGCTCGACCTTGGCGGGATACACGCTCGTTGAGTACGGAACATTGCTTTGCAAAAAGTCCGAGATGGTAAACGACTCGCTGACACTTTCGGACAGCTATGCGAGATCGAACTTCGCGTACAAGAAGTCCGCCGGAGCGGATCCGATTTTCAACGATACGGGGACGACGATCCAGTTTACGAACGTGCTTGTAGGCTTCACGATCGAACAGTGCAGCATGGATCTTGCGATGAGACCCTACATAAAGCTTGCAAACGCGAGCGGAAACGAGATAACGATCTACGGCGGTATAGTTTATCGTTCCATAGGTTATATCGCGTACCAGAACAGAAATGCGTTTAATCCCGGAACAGATGCATATGCGTACATCTGGGATATAATCCATTACGTTTACGGCAGCAAGTATGACAGCGAGTACAGAGGAGGCTGAAAATGAGCAAAAAGACTATAGTTATTATTGCAGCGGCACTTGTTGTAATAGTGGGCGGATTCTTCGGAATCCGCGCACTGGTGAGCCCGTTAGAGGAAGCTCCTGCAACAACGCCTGCTCCGACGCTTACCCCCACCCCGACACCCACACCTACTCCGGAACCTACAGAGGAACCTGAACCGGAGACGACAGCAGGCTTCATAAAAAGCGCAAAAGCGGATGTTGTGTTTGCAGTGCTCAACAGGGGAGACACAGTTGAGTACATAGGCGAGGCACAGAACGCTGAAGGCTACAGCATCGTTAAATACGGCGATGTTTACGGTCTCATTGAGAGAAGATTCCTCAGGCTTGACTCAGAAGCGGAGTACGAAGCATGGACAGGCTACTCCGGGGGCGGTGCAATGCTGTATGAGGATATAGACCTTACAGTTGAAATAGGAAAACAGAGCTTCAACACGGAGGTTAATGTCATCGATGAGTTCGAGAACTGCTATCTCGTTGAGGTTGGAGAGGCTGTTGGGTTTATGGCAATCAAGACCGTCAGCGCTACGCCTAACGTCGCTTATTCAGGCGGTGGAGGCGGCAGCTCTGGAGACAACGGCGGCGGAGGCAGCAGCAGCGGCGGAGTAGACGGCGGAGATATCATGCTCAGCGGTACTGCAGACAACGACTTTAGGACTTGCCTCCTTGCAGCGACTGTTGAGCAGGAGGGCGACAGCACCGAAAATGCAACAGTACGCGTGGACGGAACGGGCCTTTATGCGGGCTTGTTTGAGTACGGCGACGAGGTACGTGTGCTCAGCATAGACGGAGAAACGGCAAAGATCTATATTTATAAGAAAGAGGCAACAATGGACAGCCGCTATGTACGCCTTGAGACCGAGGAAGCATACCAAACGTGGGAAGGCTTTGTCGCCTCAGACGGATGGACATACACCGGACCAGACCTTACGGGAAAATCCGAGAAGAAGCTTACGCTGAATACGAAGGTGGAGGTCTTGGAAAAGTTTGACGGCGTATATCTGGTAAGTGTAGACGGAGAGATGCTCTATATGACTGAAGCCGGCGTATCCGAAACACAGATCCAGATAACCTACTCGGGCGGAGGCGGCAGCTCGGGAGACAACGGCGGCGGTGGCACAGATTCCGGCTGGACAGTTCCGGCGCTTTGATCAAAAACAAAGCGGTCATTATGCGGCAAAAATGAATTGCCACCAAAAAAGTTAAGTAAAATTACGAAGTAATAATTGTTCAAGCAACCGAAAGGGCTTGCCGTCTGTGATTGGCAGACGGCAAGCCCTTTATCTTTGATTTGGCCCTGCGGTTTTTTGATAATTGGCCAGCCGCATCTTCAGCTCTCCCCAGAGCTCCACGGCGCGTAAGCGGATCTCGCAGCCTTCTTCCTCGGAGATGACAGCGAAGCTCTCTCTGCCCATGACGGACGCAAGCTCCTCCACGCCCGCCTCCACGGTGCAAAGCGGCGGAAACGCCACGCACCACCAGTTGTGCCCCTCTCCGTTGCCGAGGATGACACGAAGCGATGTGTACTCCCCAGCCGGGAGCGTGAAGCCCGCATACTGCCGCGTGGGATATAGCTCGTCTCCGAGCGTAACGGTGACGTGTCTGCCGTAAGCGGCTGCCTCCGCCGCGGCGCATATATCGCCGAGCTTTTCCGAGAGCGAGGCCTCTGCCTCGCCCTTGTCGGATACTCCGCAGAGCATCGGGGAGAGCGCATCCAACACCGCATCGCGCACGCGCAGCTTGATTGCCTGCTCGTTTGCGTCATCCGATACCGCGATAACGTGCAGCCGTATCAAGCCTCCCGCGATGTCCTCCTGCGCCGCCTCGGCCCATGTGCAGACAAACAGAGCAAAGCTCAAAGCGAGAAGAGCTGCAGCTTCCCATATTCTCAAAACCGTTTTACCCATGAAAAAACCGCCTTTACTATGTATTACACACAGTATCGGCGGATTTTTTGATTTTTAAACAATTAGGAATTAAGGTGTCGGCTAAGCCGACTGATTATAATTGTCGCCGAAGGCGGCACAATAATTACACACGCCTCATTCCTGATTTAATTTTTCCCTTCTCTGAATCTTGAGAGGAAGTCCTTCGTCTCCTGATTCTTCGGGCTGCCGAATATGTCGGCGGGAGTGCCGTCCTCGCCGATGATGCCCTTCGTCATGAACACGACGCGGTTGGATACGTCTCTTGCAAACGCCATCTCGTGCGTTACGACGAGCATCGTCATGCCGTCATGCGCGAGCCCCTGCATAACGTCGAGCACCTCGCCGACCATTTCGGGGTCGAGCGCGGAGGTTGGCTCGTCGAAAAGGAGCACCTCGGGATCCATTGCAAGCGCTCTCGCTATCGCAACGCGCTGCTTTTGACCGCCCGACAGCTGAGACGGGCGCGCATTAACGTACGGTGCCATGCCGACGCGGCGGAGATACTTCATCGCGTTTTCGGTTGCCTCGGTCTTGCTTCTCTTGAGAACGCGTGTCTGACCGACGGCGCAGTTGGCCAACACGGTCATGTTGTTGAAAAGGTTGAAGCTCTGGAACACCATGCCGACCTTAGTGCGGTATGCGTTTGCGCCGCCGTGCAGGTGGGAGATGTTCTCCCCGTGGAAGGTGATCTCGCCGGAGGTGGGTGTCTCAAGCAGGTTGATGCATCTGAGAAGCGTGCTCTTGCCCGAGCCGGACGCGCCGATAATGCTCGTGACGTCGCCGGGGGATACGGTAAAATCTATGTCCTTGAGAACCTCGTGAGTGCCGAAGCTCTTTGAAAGGTGGCTCACGGCGAGAATGATATTGTCAGCCATTGTGCTCCTCCTTTATGCCCTCAAGCTTCTTTTTGCGGTCGAGCTCCTTGCCCTCGGGGCTGTGCTCGTCCCACGGAGTGCCCTTGAGGGGGCTGTTGTAGTTGCCCTCGGTGGCGGTTATCTGATCGTCAAGCACGAGCTCGTAGTTGTTGCTACCGTCCATGCGTTTTTCGAGCAGGCGCAGCAGCACGGACGCGATGAGCGTCATCGTCAGATACGCGGCCATCTCTATAGCGGCGGAGGGGAAGTAAAGATATGTCGCGCCGACGGCGGCTCTGTGCACGGAGAACAGCTCGCCGAAGCCGATGATGAACATTACGGACGTGTCCTTGATGTTGATGATGAGGTTGTTGCCTATCTGCGGCAGGAGCACTCTAAGCGCCTGCGGGATGATGACAAACAGCATCGTCTGGAAGTGGTTCATGCCGATGGCCTTTGCGCCCTCGGTCTGACCGCGGTCAATGGAGAGAAAGCCGCCGCGGACGGACTCTGCCATGTAAGCGCCCGTGTTGATCGAAACGGTGACGAATGCGGCCATCGGGATGCTATCCCAGTGGACTGCGTTGCCCGTGAAGTACGGCAGACCGTAGTAAATAAAAACCGCCTGCAATATCATAGGTGTGCCGCGGAATACCTCAACGTATACGCGGATGATGATGCGTATAAGCTTGAGGATAACGCGCTTGATAATATTGTCGGACGGGCTGACGGGGATCGTCTGCAGAATGCCGCAGATGAAGCCTATCAGACAGCCGGCCACCGTGCCGAGTACGGCGAGGTAGAGCGTGCTCCACATACCGCCGAGATACTGGCCGCCGTAGCGCGCCCATGTGCTTGCAATATCGCCGAATAGCGTTGCCCAGACTGACATAACTGTTTGCTCCTAAGTTATCATTAGAATATTTGCATGCTCCGCATACGCACAGCGAAGCGAATTAAGATCGTATTTGCCGCGGCTCCGCCGGGGCAAATACACCATGTTTTGCATTTGACTATTTTATTCGCTCAGAGGCTGGATGGCGATGGCCTCGGCCATGATCTTGTTGAAGTCATCGGCGGTCATCTTGGCGAGAACGGCATCAACGGCGTTCTTGAGGAAAACGTTGCCCTTCATGAGGGATACGCCGATGTTGACGTTTTCGGTTCTGACCTCATCGGAGAACTGGAAATCGCCGTCCGTACCGGAGAAGTCGAGGATGACCATATCGTCATAAGCGACGACTGCGCCCTGAGCCGTGGGCATATCGGTGCATATGAAGTCAACGATGCCGGTCTCGAGGGCCATCAGCATTGCGGATGCGCTCTCGGAAGCGGTGAGAATCTCAGCGTCGGGGATCTGAGGCAGGCACTGATCGTACCAGATGGTGGATTCCTGAGAGGTGCACTTGCCGCCCGCGAGGTCTGCGATGGAAGAGGCATTGGCGTACGCGCTGTCCTTCAGCGTGAGGCAAACCATCGTTGCGTAGAAGTACGGGCCCGCGAAGTCGACCTGCCGGCTGCGCTCAGCCGTCATGGACTGACCGGCGATGACAGCGTCATAAGTGCCGGACTGCACACCGGGAACGAGGGAGCCCCAGTCGCTCTGGATGACCTCGAGCTGCCAGCCGTTGGCTTCGCAGATCTGCTTTGCGATCATGATGTCGTAACCGTTGGCGTATGCGCCGTTAACATTCTTGATGGGGACAGCGCCGTTGCTGTCATCGCTCTGGCTCCAGTTGTAGGGAGCGTAGGCGCATTCCATGGCGACGGTGAGGACGCCGTCTTCAACACCGGTGGGAACGGATTGGCCGCCCTCGTAGGAGGCGGGCTGCTCGGTCTTAGCGCCGCAGCCTGCAAGGCAGAGGCAGCAGAGAACCGCAATGGCGATAATAACAGATGTGAATCTTCTCATTGTTCATTTTCCTTTCTGATAACGGATATATGTTCACGCGCAATGCGCGAAAACAAACAAAAATGCCGGGGCGACAGCGAGCGCTCCGACAAATACGGAAAGCCGAAAATACGGGAAAAATATCGGCCTCGATAGCGCTCCACAAGGTGTTACCCTTCGTGACAGTCCGGCGGATGTTGTCCGACGGCCCAGACTACGCAGAGCGGGAACTCTGAATATCTTCGGCGGCAATCCCTTTCGTCTGCCCCGCTTCCCGGCGGGAACTCTGCGGACTACTGATGATAACCGCGCCTCTATCTGATGATTTAGTTTATTATATTATAAACTTCCTGAGAATAAAGTCAAGCGTACAGATTTGCAAAAAAATCAAAGCACATATTTGCGCTCTTATTGCAGATTTGACGAAAAAACGCGGGATACCCCGCACCGGGGAGGGATTTTCGCTCCGCGGTGCGGGGAAGGGAGGACTTAGGAGTTGACCTCCTCGAAGTCTCTGACAACGCCGTCTGCGGGCTTTGTGAGAAGGCTCACAACAATGATGGCGACGGAGGCAACGATGAAGGCGGGGAGCAGCTCGTAGATGTTCCATACGCCGCCGATCGGACGGACGAGGTATTTCCAGACGAATATCGTGATCGCGCCTGCGATCATGCCGGCGAGAGCGCCCTGCTTGGTGGAGCGCTTGGAGAACAGCGCGAACAGCATCACTGGGCCGAACGTGGCACCGAAGCCTGCCCATGCGAAGGAGACTATCTTGAATACGGAGCTGTTCGGGTCGCGGGCGAGGATAACGCCGAGAACGGCGACTGCGATAACGGTGAGGCGGGCAAAGAGCATCTGCTTCTTCGCGCTGAGGAATACGTGGAACACGCCGCCGAGAATATTCTCGGAGATGCCGGATGCGGCGGCAAGGAGCTGCGCGTCGGCTGTGGACATCGTGGAGGAGAGGATGCCTGCGAGGACGAGGCCGGCAATAATGGCGGGGATGATGCCGAGCTTGCTGAGCAGGGAGGACATCTGAACGATGATGTTCTCCGCCTCGGTGCTGGAAGAAAAGAGCCGGACGGAGCCGGTCTTGCTCATTGCGTAGCCGACGATGCCGATAACAATCGCAACGCCCATCGAGATAACGACCCAGATCATGCCGATGCGGCGGGAGATGTGGAGCTTGTTCTCGTCCTCAATAGCCATGAAGTGGAGCAGGATGTGGGGCATGCCGAAGTAGCCGAGACCCCATGCCATCGTGGAGATGACGGTGATAAGGCCGTACTTGGAGGGAGCGTCGGAGGCGATGGTGGTGTTGGCGAAAAGGTTCAGATAGCCGGGAACCGCCTTCGCGTTTTCCATGACGACATCCCAGCCGCCAGCGGTGTTGATGCCGAAAATCAGGATGAATATCAGCGCCGCGCTCATGACAAGGCTCTGGATAAGGCTCGTTACGCTCGCCGCCATGAAGCCGCCGAGGGAGGTGTAGCCGACGATGACAACCGCGGAGATGATCATCGCGGTCATGTAGTCCATGTTGAAAAGGCTCGTGAAGAGCTTGCCGCAGGCCGCGAAGCCGGAAGCGGTGTAGGGGACGAAGAAGAGAATGATGATAACGCCGGCGATGCCCTCGATGGCACCGGACACATCGTGGTATCTCTTGGCGAAGAACTCAGGCAGCGTGACAGCGTTGAGCTTTTCGGAGTAGCGGCGCAGGCGCTTTGCGACGATCAGCCAGTTGAAATAGGTGCCGACGGCGAGGCCGATGCACGTCCACGTCGCGTCCGCGAGGCCGGTGAAGTATGCCAGCCCGGGAACACCCATCAGAAGCCAGCCGGACATATCGGAGGCCTCGGTGCTGAGCGCGGTGACAACGGGGCCGAGCCTCCTGCCGCCGAGGTAAAAGTCGCCGGAGCTGCTGCTGCCGCGGGAATATTTAAAGCCGATAGCGAGCATACCGACAAGGTATACAAGAATTGCCAGTGAAATGCAGATATTTGATAGATTAAGCATGGGATGTTTCCTTCTCTCTTGAATTAACGAAGCTGATTATACAGCGTTTTTTCACGCTTTCAACCGAAAAGATACGGGTTTTTTGTTGATTTTTCGTTTTTTTCGGGTATAATATAAGTAACTTTAATTTATATCATACACACATGAATAATTTTCATGTATTGAGGAGAAGCACATGGCATTCACGAAATATGAAGCTCTCGCGGCGATAGTCGAGGAGGGCAGCCTCACGAAGGCGGCGCAGTCGCTCGGGTGCACGCAATCCGCCGTGAGCCACAGCATCAGCGCGCTTGAGGGGGAGCTCGGCTTCCCCGTGCTCACGAGAAGCCGCGGCGGCATCAGCCTCACGGATGAGGGAGAGCGGCTCATGCCCGCCGTGAGAGCGCTGCTCAACAGCGAGGAGCATCTCCGGCAGACGGCCTCGTCTATCCGCGGGCTCGATTCGGGCACCGTCAGAATAGGCACGTTCACCTCCGTCGCCGTCCATTGGCTGCCCATAGTTTTAAAGGCCTTTCAGCAGGACTTCCCCGGCGTTTCGGTGAAGCTCCTGAACGGAGACTATCATGACGTTGAGCAATGGCTTGCCGACGGCAGCATCGATATCGGCTTCGTCACGGTGCCGATGTCGATAGAGTGCAAGTGCATCCCGCTGATGGAGGACAGGCTGCTCGCCATCCTCCCGATGGGAAGCCGCTTTGAAAACTATGCCAAGTTTCCGCTCACGGAGTGCGAGCGCGAGCCGTTCATAAGCCTTCTCGAAAGCTCCGACCACGATGCCCGCCGCGCTCTCGAGGCCGCGGGAGTGAAGCCGAACGTCCGCTTCTACACGAAGGATGACTATGCGCTCATCGCAATGGTCGAGCAGGGGCTCGGAATGAGCATCGTCCCCGAGCTTCTTCTGAAGGGCAGAAGCGACAAGCTGCGCACTCTGCCGCTCATTCCGGAGGCAAAAAGAATAATCGGTCTTGCCATCGCTGCGGGCGACAAGGCGGGCCCCGCCGTGCGCAAATTTGCGGATTACGTGGTAAGATATGTCGTAGAAGCATAAAACGGCAGGTAGCTACTTATATAAATAGGTATTGACAATTTTGATCGCATGCCCTATATATAATAGAAGTAAAATCGAACCGACCGTTACGCGGGAGCTTGAAATATGACAGCGGAAAAGATCATATCAAGAAAAAACAGATATATTTCCCATGTGCGCACGCTTGCGTCGGACGCGGCCTACAGAGAAGCCGCGGGCGAATTTCTGTGTGACGGGGTGAAAACTCTCAGAGAGGCGCTCACCTTCGGGGCTGAGATCGTGTCCGTACTGTGGAAGGACGAGCAGGGCACAGTTGAGGTGCCGGATAGCGCGGAGCAGTACGTCGCGCCCGCCGAGCTTTTCGACTATGCCTCCCCGATGAAGAACAGCCCCGGCCCGCTTTTCGCCGTGCGCATCCCGGAGGAGGACGGCTCCGCCGGACTCAGAAACGCGATCGTTCTTGAGCGCGTGCAGGATCCCGGCAACGTCGGCACGGTGATAAGAACGGCAAGCGCCTTCGAGATAGGCGCCGTAATCCTCACGGGGGACTGTGCCGATCTCTATAACCCCAAGACCGTGCGCGCCACGATGGGAGCCATCTTCCGCGAGCGCGTTATCAGAAAACCGCTCAGCGAGCTGGCCGCCTACCTTGAGGGGCAGGGGCTCAGGCTCTACGGCGCGGCGCTCAGCGACAGAGCCGAGGATATGCGCAGGCTTGACGTGTCCGGCGCGGCTGTCGCGATCGGAAACGAAGGAAACGGCCTTTCCCGCGAGCTTCTCGGTATATGCGAGAAGGAGCTCATAATACCGATGGACATGAGAAGCGAGTCGCTGAACGCGGCCGTCGCCGCATCGGTGATAATGTGGGAAATGGCGAGAAACTATATCTGAACCGTACCTTTGAGTACAGAGAGGGGAGTACGCTTTGAGTGAGCTGAGATATTGGCTTTGGCTGTCGTCCGCGCCTGTGGGCTGCAGGGCGAAGGCGGCGCTCGCGCAATTTTACGGCAGCGCCGAGGCGGCATTTCTCGCGCCTCCCGGCGAATTCGCAACGGTAAACGGCGTGAGCGAAAAGGAAGCCGCCGTGCTTGAGCGGCGCTCGTTGGACGCCGTCTCCGACATTCAGGACGACTGCGCCGCAAACGGCGTGAGCATTATCACGATGCAGGACGCGCAGTACCCCGCGAGACTGAAGCATATCTTTGCCCCGCCCGTCGTTCTGTACGTCAAGGGCAGCCTCCCGATAATGGATGACGAGGCCGCCATTGCCGTTGTCGGCACGCGTTCGGCCTCGCCGTACGGGATGAAGATGGCAAGGCGCATAGCGGCGGAGATATCCCGCTGCGGCGGAACAGTCATATCCGGCCTAACGAGCGGCATTGACGCCGCCGCGGCTGACGGTGCCCTCAGGGTGGACGGGAAATGCGTCGCCGTTCTCGGCACGCCGATAGAAGGCGAGCTCGGGTCGCTTGCGCACAGCGTGGCGGCACACGGCGCTCTCGTGAGCGAGTATTGCCCCGGCGCAAGAGTGCTGAAGAGCAACTACCGCGAGAGAAACAGAATAAGCGCGGGTCTCGCCGTCGGCGTGGCCGTGATAGAAGCCCCCGCGAAAAGCGGCGCTCTGCTTTTTGCCGCGGAGGCGGTGGAGCAGGGCAAGGAGGTCTTTGCCCTACCGGGCAATGCCGATGCCCTGAACAGCGCAGGCACGATAGCCCTCCTGAAGGACGGGGCAAAGCCGATAACCTGCGGCTGGGATATTATGAGCGAGTTTGCCTCCCTTTTTCCGGAGCGCATACGGCGTGTGACGGCTGTCGAGCTCCCCGAGAACGAGGAGAAGACCGTCGAAGACGTGCATCCGAACAAAAAAGAGGTTGACAAGCCCCAAGCGGTGGAATATATTACCGTGCAAGAATTGCTCTCGGGACTGAGCGCGGATGAGCTGGCCGTGGCGTCGGCGATAGCGCCCGAGGGAACACATGTTGACGATATAGCCGAGGCGGCGGGATTCCCGTCCTCGAAGACGCTTTCCGTTCTGACTCTTCTGGAGATCAAGCGCATAGCAGTCCGCCGCTCGGGCATGCGATATTTTCTTAATACAGCAAAAAAGTGAGGAACAGCAATGGCAAAAGCAAAGAAGCTTGTTATAGTCGAGTCTCCCGCAAAGGCGAAGACCATTGAGAAGTATCTCGGCAGCGAGTACAAGGTCACGGCCTCTATGGGTCACCTCAGAGACCTTCCGAAGAGCCGCATGGGCGTTGATATAGAAAACGGCTTCAAGCCGGACTATATCCCCGTCAAGGATAAGCATGAGCTTATCGCCGAGCTGAAGAAGGATTCCAAGGCCGCCTCCATGGTCTATCTCGCAACGGACCCTGATAGAGAGGGAGAGGCTATTTCATGGCATCTTAAGGAGTTGCTCGACCTGCCCGACAGCAAGGCAAGACGGGTCACCTTCAACGAGATAACAAAAAAGGTGGTCACGGAGAGCATCCGCAACCCCCGCGATATAGATCAGGACCTTGTCGATGCACAGCAGGCAAGGCGCATCCTCGACAGGATAGTCGGCTATAAGCTGTCGCCTCTGCTCTGGAAGAAGGTCAAGAGCGGGCTTTCCGCAGGCAGAGTCCAGTCTGTTGCCACGCGCATGGTGGTTGACAGGGAGGAGGAGATATCCGCCTTCAAGTCCGAGGAGTACTGGCTTCTCGATGCCGTGCTCGGCCGCAGAGATTCCGACGGGAGCTTTACCGCGAGATTTTACGGCAGAAACGGCAAAAAGCAGGAGCTCAGGAGCGAGGCCGAGGTAAACGCGGTGGAAGCCGCCGTTCGAAACAGCGAGTTCGAGGTCGCCTCCGTCAAGCGCGGCGAGAAGACAAAGTCCCCCGCGCCCCCGTTCATCACCTCCACGCTTCAGCAGGAGGCCTCCCGCCGCCTCAACATGACGCCGCGCCGCACTATGAGCATCGCCCAGCAGCTTTACGAGGGCGTTGAAATAAGCGGTCACGGCAGCATCGGCCTCATAACCTACATGAGAACAGACTCTCTCCGCCTTTCGGACGAGGCTGTCGCCGCGGCAAGAAGCTACATTATCGAAAAATACGGCGAGGCATATTATCCCGGCAAGCCCCGCGTTTTCAAGACGAAGGCCGGCGCGCAGGATGCGCATGAGGCCATCAGACCTACAGACGTTTTCCTCACTCCCGAAATAGCCAAGAAGGATCTTACGCAGGAGCAGTACAGGCTCTACAAGCTCATCTGGGGCCGCTTCACGGCCTGCCAGATGGCAAACGCCGTGTATGACAACGTCGCGGTGGACGTTCAGGCCGCCGATTATACCTTCCGCGCAAGCTATTCCGAGATGAAATTCCCCGGCTACTCCGCGGTATACGAGGAGGCAAAGGACGAGGAAGTGAGCGAGATCAGGAACGCGCTTCCGTCCCTCGTCGAGGGAGAGAAGCTCTCTCTTGAGAAGCTCAGCCGCGAGCAGCAGTTCACTCAGCCTCCCGCCCGCTACACCGAGGCGACGCTGATCCGCGCAATGGAGGAAAAGGGCATAGGCCGCCCGTCCACCTACGCGCCGACGGTCACAACGATAACCGCGCATGACTATGTCATCAAAGAGGGCAAGTACCTCAAGCCCACGCCTCTCGGCAGCGTCGTAACGGAGCTCATGAAGGAGCACTTCGCCGATATAGTCGACCTTAAGTTTACGAATCATATGGAGTCCGAGCTTGACAGCGTCGAGACCGGCAAGGCCGGCTGGCAGGACGTTCTCAATGAGTTCTACGGCGAGTTTGACGCAGAGATGACGAAGGCCGAGCGGGAGCTTGACGGCGTAAAGGTCAAGGTTCCGGATGTGCTGAGCGATGAATATTGCGACGTCTGCGGCAGGCAGATGGTCGTCAAGAAGGGCCGCTTCGGCTACTTCCTCGCCTGCCCCGGCTTCCCGGAGTGCACGTTTACGAAGCCAATCGTCGTTGAGATGCCGGGCCGCTGCCCGAAGTGCGGCGGCAAGATCCTGAAGCGCACCTCGAAGAAGGGCTACGTGTTCTATGCCTGCGAGCGCGGCACGGACTGCGGCTTCATCACGTGGGACGTTCCCACGAAGGACTTCTGCCCCGCCTGCGGGAAGACGATGTTCAAGCGCGCCGGCAGAGGCCCGCTGAAGAGCTTCTGCATCAATGAGGAGTGCCAAAGCTTCGTGCCCGAGGACAAGCGCGTATATCAGAAAAAGAAACCCGCCGACGGCGAAGAGACAAAGAAGGCCGCGGCAAAAAAGACGGCAGCCAAAAAGACGGCAGCGAAGAAGCCCGCCGCAAGGAAGACAGCGGCGAAAAAGACGGCAAAGGAGGAGTGAAGCATATGACAGATAGAATAACGGTTCTCGGCGCGGGTCTCGCGGGCAGCGAATGCGCATGGCAGCTTGCAAAGCGCGGCATCAAGGTGAAGCTCGTTGAGATGCGCCCCGGAAAATTTACTCCTGCCCATAAGACGGGTTCCTTCGCGGAGCTTGTCTGCTCAAACTCGCTGAGAAGTGATGAGCTTACGAACGCGGTCGGCCTTCTGAAGGCCGAGATGCGTAAGATGGACTCTATCATCATGGAGGCGGCCGAGGCCACGAAGGTCGCGGCAGGCGGCGCTCTCGCCGTGGACAGAGAGGGCTTCTCACGCTACATCACCGAAAAGCTCACGAGTCACCCGAATATCGAGGTGGTCAACGCCGAGGCAACGGAGATCCCCGAGGGGGACGAGGTCATCGTCGCAACGGGGCCGCTGAGCTCCGATGCCATAGCCGACAGGATCGCCGAGCTCTGCCCGGACAGTGACCTGCATTTTTACGATGCCGTCGCCCCGATAGTCGCGGTCGACAGCATAGATATGGACAGCGCCTTCCGTGCCTCCAGATACGACAAGGGCACCGCCGACTATATAAACTGCCCGATGGCGAAGGAGGAGTACCTCGAGTTCGTGAAGGAGCTCGTCTCCGCGAGGGAGGCTCCCGTCCACGGGTTTGACGATGCAAACGTATTCGAGGGCTGCATGCCGGTCGAGGTCATGGCACGCCGCGGAGTCGATACGCTCCGTTACGGCCCGCTTAAGCCCGTCGGCCTCATCGACCCGAGAACAGGCGTTGAGAACTATGCCGTCGTCCAGCTCAGGCAGGACAATGCCGAGGGCACGCTCTATAACATGGTCGGCTTCCAGACCCACCTCACATGGGGCGAGCAGAAGCGCGTTTTCACGATGATCCCTGCGCTGAAAAACGCCGAGTTTGTGCGCTACGGTGTCATGCACAGAAATACGTATCTCAACAGCCCAACCCTGCTTGACAGATACTACCGCCTCAAGTCCGACACGCGCATCAGCTTTGCCGGCCAGATGACGGGTGTTGAGGGCTACGTTGAGTCCGCCGCGTCAGGCATGCTCGTCGGCATCGAGACAGCCGCGAGAATTCTCGGCTTTGAGCCGGTAGACTTCCCGAGAGAGACGGCCATAGGCGCTCTCAGCCTCTATATTTCCGGCGGCAGCATAGGCGAGTTCCAACCGATGAACATCAACTTCGGCATTATCGCTCCGCTTGAGTACCGCGTGAAGGGCAAGCGCAACAAGAACGCCGTTATCTCCGAGCGCTCGCTGAAGATCATCGACGGGCTTATGGCCGAAAAAGAGGTGTTCAAGGTATGAGGATCATTATAGACGCAATGGGCGGGGATAATGCCCCTGCCGAAATAGTTAAGGGCGCAGTCAGAGCCAAACGCGAGCTCGGCGTGGACGTTACGCTTGTCGGCAAGCTCGAAGAGGTCGAGACATGCCTCAAAAACGAGGGCTGCACCGACATTCAGGTAAAGGACGCACGCGAGGTCGTCACGATGTCGGACGATCCCAGCACGGCGACACGCCGCAAGAAGGATTCGTCGATGGCGGTCGCGCTCAGAATGCTCAAGGACGGCGAGGGCGATGCCGTCGTATCCGCGGGCAGCACCGGCGCGCTTCTGACCGGCGCAACGCTCACCGTGAAGCGCATTTCCGGCATCAGAAGAGCGGCGATGGCACCCGTTCTCCCCGCGGGAGAGCACGGCGTTATGCTCATAGACTGCGGCGCGAACGTCGAGTGCACCGCGGAATATCTCCTACAGTTTGCCTTCATGGGCAGCTTCTACGCGAAGAAGCTCATGGGCTGCGACAGCCCCAAGGTCGGGCTTCTCAACGTCGGCACGGAGGACACGAAGGGCGGCGAGCTCCAGCATCAGACGTTCGCTCTCCTGAAGGCCGCCTCCGAAGAGGGCAGGATCAACTTCATCGGCAACATCGAGGGCACGGACGTGTTCACCGGCAAGGTCGATGTCGTCGTGACGGACGGCTTCACCGGCAACGTCCTTCTGAAGACGACCGAGGGCGTTATCAAGTACATGATGAAGTCGCTCAAGGGCGTGTTCTACAAGAACGCCGCCAATAAGCTTGCGGCGCTCGTCCTGAAGAAGGATCTCGGCATCATGAAGAAGACGATGGATGTCAACGAGGTCGGCGGCACGGCGCTCGTCGGCATCTCGAAGCCCGTTGTCAAGGCACACGGCTCGTCCGACGCGGCGTGCATCTTCTCCGCTGTCCGCCAGGCCGTAAAGTTTGCCGAATCGGGTCTCATCGCGGATATCGAGGCAAACATAGAGCATATGAAGCTCAGAACGGAAGAATAATGACAGAGCTTGAAAAAAGCATAGGCCATACTTTTAAAAACAGATCCCTGCTCGAAACGGCGCTGAACCACAGCTCCTACGCCAACGAGAAGCATACCGAAGGCATTGAAAGCTACGAGCGCCTTGAATTTCTGGGGGACTCCGTACTCGGCTTCGTCACGGCGGACTTTCTTTATAACCACCGCATGAAGCTCCCCGAGGGAAAGATGACGCGCCGCAGGTCGGAGCTCGTCTGCGAGGAGGCTCTGCATAAGGTCGCGCTCGAGCTGAACCTCGGCAAGTACATGAAGCTCGGCCGCGGCGAGGAGAATACGGGCGGCAGAGAGCGCGTTTCCGTGCTCGCCGACATGGTGGAATCCATAATCGCGGCGATATATCTCGACAGCGGGATAGACGAGGCGAAAAGGTTCATCATGGAGCGCATCCTCGCTGACGCGGACCTCACGCAGAATTATATTCCGGGCGACCATAAAACGCAGCTGCAGGAGCTCGTCCAGCGCAAGGCGGGGCAGACCTTTGCATATGAGCTTGCGGGCGAGTCGGGGCCGGATCATGCCAAGGTGTTCACGTTCCGCGTGCTCGTAAACGGCATACCCGTGGGCGAGGGCAGCGGCAGATCTAAGAAAGAGGCTGAGCAGATGGCCGCGAAGAAGGCCTTGGAGCTGCTTGAAAAATGAGCGCCAGAGAGAGTATTATCCCTGTTTTCGTGCCGCATCTCGGCTGCCCGAACGACTGCGTGTTCTGCAACCAGCGCAGAATATCGGGTCATCAGGCTCCCGCCACGGTGGAGACAGTTGAAAACGCCATAGAGACAGCAGCCGCCTTGCCCTCAAACGGGGCAAAGCGGCAAATGGCGTTTTATGGGGGGAGCTTTACGGCCATCCCCGTTGCCGAGCAGGAGGCGCTTTTGCGCGCGGCAAAGAGGTATATCGACAGCGGCTTCCTCTCGTCGATACGCCTTTCCACGAGGCCGGATGCCATAGACGAAGCGGTGCTCGAGAGGCTTTCGCGATACGGCGTGGAGACGGTTGAGATAGGCGCGCAGTCGCTTGACGATGAGGTGCTCCTCCGCGCGAACAGAGGGCATACGGCCGCAGATGTCGAGAACGCGGCACGGCTCATCAAGGCCGCGGGCTTCAGGCTGATACTCCAGATGATGACGGGGCTTCCCGGCGACAGCGGCAGGCAGAGCATAGAGACTGCGAAGAAGATAATCGCCCTTAAGCCGGACGGTGTACGCATTTATCCTACGGTGATCGTCCGCGATACGGCGCTTTACGATATGTGGCAGATGAACGAGTACCCCGAGCACACGGTCGAAAAGGCCGTTGAGGTCTGCGCGGAGATCGTGCCGCTTTTCGAGGAGGCGGGCATCCCGATAATAAGGCTCGGCCTTAATCCGACTGATGATCTTTCCGGCGGAGATGCCGCCGGTGGAGCGTATCATCCCGCGCTCGGCGAGCTCGTAAAAAGCCGCATCATGCTCAAAAAGGCGGAAAAGCTGCTCGAGGGCGTTGAGGCGAGGAGCGTTGTCCTCGGCGTGCATCCCTCGCTCGTGTCGCAGCTCGTCGGCCAGCACAGAGGCAATATCGCCGTGCTCATGGCTAAGTTCGCGCTTGAGGACGTGAAGGTCAGACCCGCAGACATCGAAAAAGGCGAGGTCGTGCTTATTGATGTTGCCAAATGAGAATAAATAGTATATAATTACTCAGATATACTGCAAAAACGAGGTTGTTAAGTTGTACTTAAAAGCACTTGAGATACAGGGCTTCAAATCCTTCGCGGATAAGACGAGGCTCACGTTTGAAAAGGATATAACGGCGATCGTCGGGCCGAACGGCTCCGGCAAGTCGAACATATCGGATGCTATCCTGTGGGTCATGGGCGAGCAGAGGACAAAGGCGCTCAGAGGCACGAAGATGGAGGACGTTATCTTCGGCGGCACTGCGAAGCGCACCCCTCTGGGCTACGCCTCCGTCACGCTTATTATAGATAACTCCGCGCATATATTTGACAGCGACCTGAGCGAGATAGCACTCACAAGAAGATATTACCGCAGCGGCGAGAGCGAATACCTCATCAACAAGGAGACAGTCCGCCTGAAGGACATTAACAGCCTCCTTATGGACACCGGCCTAGGGCGTGACGGTTATTCAATCATCGGTCAGGGCAGGATCGCCGAGATAGTTTCCACCAAGAGCGCGGACAGGCGCGAGGTCTTCGAGGAGGCGGCGGGTATCTCCCGCTTCCGCTACAGAAAAGAAGAGGCGGAGCGCAAGCTCGAAAAGACCGATGAAAACCTTCTGCGCATCAACGACAAGATAGAAGAGCTCGAGCTGCAGGTCGGCCCGCTGAAAAAGCAGGCGGAGACGGCGAAGAAATATCTCGCCCTCAGAGACGATCTGAAGGTGAAAGAGATATCCGTGTGGATGGAATCTCTCGACAGGCTCGCTTTTCAGACCGAGGCTATCCGCCTCGAGTACGATCAGGTCACAACTCAGCTCGAAAAGTCCAGAGCCGATCTTGAGGCGGCATATCTCTCAAGCGGCAGCATCACCGACAGAATGCACCGCAAGGACGAGGAGACGGATCTCGCCCGCGAGCGCCTTTCAGCCGCGGAGGCAGAGGGCGCGGAGCGCGAGGCCGCCATCGCCGTCATCGAAGCGAATATAAAAAGCAGCGAGGACAACACCTCCCGCCTGCTTGACGATATAGCTCAGCAGGAAACGCGCACCAGAGAGATCGAGGCGAGGATAGCCTCCGGCGAGGCGCGCATGGCCGAGATAACCGCGTCTCTCAAGGAGGAGCGCGAGCGCGATCAGAGCAATCAGAACGTTCTCTCCGGCTGCCGCATAAAGCTTCAGAGCAGAGACGGCGCCTTCAACCAGCTCACGGAAAGGTTCAATAACCTCACCGTCACCGGCAGGAGCATGGATTCCCGCATCAATATGCTCGCTGAGATGGAGAAGGAGTTCGAGGGCTTCTCCAAGGCCGTCAAAACGGTCATGAAGGAAGCTCAGCACGGCGGCCTCCGCGGAATCCACGGCCCCGTGGCAAACCTCATCCGCACGGACAATGAGTGCGCTCTCGCGATTGAGACGGCGCTCGGCGGTGCCGCGCAGGATATTATCGTCGACACGCAGGCCGACGGCCGCGCAGCCATTGAGCTTTTAAAGCGGCGCGATTCCGGCCGTGGCACGTTCATGCCGCTCGACGTTGTCAAGGGCAGCGTCATGAAGGACGCGCCCGTCAACGCGTACGGCTTTGTCGGCGTGGCGTACGATCTCGTCAAGTTCGATGAAAAGTACAGCGGTGTCATAGCGAAGCTGCTCGGCAGAACAGTCATCGCGGAGACTCTGCCGGACGCCATAAAGATGTCCAATGCCGCGGGCGGAAGGCTTCGAATAGTCACGCTTGACGGTCAGATGATAAACGAGGGCGGCTCGATGACGGGCGGCTCGGCTGCGAAGGGCACGGGCGCGATATCCCGCGCAAACGAGCTTGAAAAGCTGAAAAAAGACAGAGAAAAGCTCCGCGCGGACGAGAAGGACTGCGCCGAGGCGCTCGACAGAGCAAAGCGCGACATAGCGGGCATCAAGTACCGGCTCGATATGGCTCAGGCAGACCAGCTTGAGATACGCAGCGCGATATCCTCTCTCGAGGCAGAGGAGCGCGCGACAGCCTCCGCCGTCAGCCAGCTGAAGAAGCTTCTCGAAAGCCTGACCGGTGACAGCGACGACAGAAGGGCCGCTGTTGAAAAGAGCAGAGCGGAAACCGCCTCGCTCGAAAAGCAGAGAGACGAAAAGAAGCTCGGACTTGCCGCGATAGCCGAAAAGATAGCCGCGGCGAGAGCGGAGATAGCCTCCATCAGCACGGACAAACTTGAGCTTGAGGGACGCCGCACGAGGGCGGACAATGAGATCAAGCGCCTCAATAACGACATACTCGACCTGCAGAGCCGCGCCGCAAAGGCAGAGCAGAAGAAGCTCTCCGCCGACATGGAGGAGAAACAGATCCTCGATAAGCTGTGGGACAGCTATGAGCTCAGCCACACCGCGGCGAACGCGCTGAGGCAGCCCGTCGAGAACTTCCGCGAGGCCTCAAAGGCCGTGAGCGACCTTCGCAGGCAGATATCCGCTCTCGGCAGCCCGAATATCGGCGCGATCGATGAGTACGAGCGTGTCAACACGAGATACGAGTTCCTCACGGGTCAGCGCGACGATGTCGACAAGGCGCGCAGGGAGCTGCTCAACATAATCGGCGATATAACGGCCGAGATGAAGGAAGTATTCATGACGCAGCTCAAGGCCATAGACGAGGCGTTCAGAGGCACGTTCCTCGAGCTCTTCGGCGGCGGCAAGTCGGCCATCGTCCTTGAGGACGAGAATGACTGCCTCAACTGCGGCATTGATATCAAGGCACAGCCGCCCGGAAAGAACCTTTCCACGATAAGCCTCCTCTCCGGCGGAGAAAAGGCCTTCGTAGCGATAGCGCTGTACTTTGCCATTCTTAAGGTGCGCCCGACTCCGTTCTGCGTAATGGACGAGATCGAGGCCGCGCTTGACGAGGCAAACGTTACCCGCTACGCCGAATATATGCGCCGCATGGCCGATAAGACTCAGTTCCTCGTCATCACGCACAGACGCGGCACGATGGAAGAGGCCGATATGCTCTACGGCGTAACGATGCAGGAGAAGGGCGTTTCCACGGTCATCGAGCTTGACCTTGAGAACGCGAAGAAGACGATCGAAGAATGATCACAGCTATACGAAAGGATGAGCGCAAATGGGCTTTTTTGATAAGCTGTTCAACGGCCTGAGCAAAACGAAGAGGAATCTCGAGGAGCTCGAGGAAATATTTCAGGAGTTCAAGCCGAACAGCGATGACTTCTATGAGGAGCTTGAGGAGCTGCTCGTAGTGTCCGATACGGGTCTTGCCACGGCAGAGGAGATCGTCTCCCGCCTGAGAGCAAAGGTCAAGGAGGAGCATATCAGGTACGGTGACGAGGCGAGAGAGGCTCTTATCGCCATCCTTGCGGAGATGCTCTCCGTAGGCGAGGCGGAGCTGAAGCTTGAAACTTCGCCCGCGGTCATCATGATGGTCGGCGTAAACGGTGTCGGCAAGACGACCACGATAGGCAAGCTTGCCGCTCAGCTGAAGGCGGACGGCAAAAAGGTGCTCCTCTGCGCGGGGGATACGTTCCGTGCCGCCGCTGCCGAGCAGCTCACGATTTGGGCGGAGCGCTCCGGCGTTGAGATAGTAAAGCACGGCGAGGGCAGCGACCCCGGCGCCGTCGTGTACGATGCGATATGCGCCGCAAAGGCCAGAGGCTCGGACGTTATCGTTGTCGATACGGCCGGCAGACTCCACAACAAGGCCAACCTCATGAACGAGCTTGCCAAGATCCGCCGCATTATCGACAGAGACCTCCCCGAGGCATCGGTCGAAACGCTGATGGTGCTCGACGCGACCACCGGCCAGAACGGTCTCATCCAGGCAAAGCAGTTTCTCGAAACGGCAGGCCTCACAGGTATCGTCCTCACGAAGCTCGACGGCACCGCAAAGGGCGGCATAGTGTTCGCCATCGCAAACGAGCTCGCTCTGCCGGTGAAGTATGTAGGCGTCGGCGAGGGAATAGACGATCTCATCCCGTTCGTCGGCAAGGATTTTGCGGAGGCGCTGTTTAAAGAATGAAGCTTATACTTGCAAGCAACAATAAAAGCAAGCTGAAGGAGTTCAAGTCTCTCGTCGAGAAGCTTGACGTTGAGGTAATCGGCCAGCGTGACGCGGGCTACGAGCTTGACGTTGAGGAGACGGGGACGACCTTTGAGGAAAACGCGTATCTCAAGGCCAAGGCGCTGTGCGACGCGAGCGGCTGTATCGCCTTCGCGGACGATTCGGGCCTCGCGGTCGATGCGCTCAACGGTGAGCCGGGGATCTATTCCGCGCGCTACGGCCTCGGCCACGACGCCTCCGACGAGGACAGATACAACTATCTGCTTGACAAGCTCAAGGATATTGATGACCGCACGGCAAAGTTCGTCTGCTGCATATGCTGCGTCTTCCCCGACGGGAGAATGATAACCACCCGCGGCGAGCTTCACGGGCAGATACTCCGCGCCCCGAGAGGCGATAACGGCTTCGGCTATGACCCTGTTTTCAATCCGGACGGCACGGACAAGACCAATGCCGAGCTGACTGCGGAGGAAAAGAACGCCATCTCCCACAGAGGCAAGGCGCTTCGGGAGTTTATTAAAGCATTTGAGGAGATTATAAATGATAACAAGTAAGCAGAGAGCCCAGCTTCGCGGCATGGCGATGGAGCTTGACACGATCATTCAGGTCGGCAAGGGCGGCGTTACCGAGGCCGTCGTCGAGTCTGTTTCCGCGGCGCTCAAGGCGAGAGAGCTTGTCAAGGGCAAGGTGCTCGAAAATTCCATGCTGACGGCGAGAGAGGCGTGCGATGCGCTGGCCGAGGCATGCAAGGCAGAGCAGGTGCAGGTGATAGGCACGAAGTTCGTGCTCTATAAGAGAAACGAGAAAGAACCGAAGATAGTTCTTGTAAAGGAAAAAAAGAAATAAAATGAAGATCGCCATATACGGCGGCAGCTTCAACCCGCCTCACTTAGGCCACATCAGGGCCGCGGAGACGGTGGCACGCGAGCTCTCGCCGGACGTTTTCCTCATAATCCCCGATAATATCCCTCCGCATAAGGAGATGTACGCGATGAGCCCGTCGCCGGAAGAGCGCATGGAGCTGTGCCGCCTCTCCTTCGGCCATATCCCCGGCGCAGTGCTTTCGGATATGGAGATAACGCGCGAGGGCAAAAGCTACACGTTTGACACGGTGTCGGCAGTCCGTGAAAAATACCCCGATGACGAGCTCTTCCTCGTCATGGGCACGGATATGCTCCTCATGTTTGAGGATTGGTACCATTTCCGCTATCTGCTGGAAAACTGCACGCTTGCGGTCCTTGCCAGAGCGGACGGTGACCATGAGGAGATATCCCGCCATGCGGCCTATTTGCGCTCCGAATACGGCGCGAGGATAGAGATACTGACGCATGAGCCCTTCGAGGTCAGCTCAACTGACATCCGCGAGAGGCTTCAGCGCAGAATGGGCGCGGATATGATTGACGATAAGGCATACTCCCTCATTATCAAAAACTGCTGGTACGGTGCTCAGCCAGAGCTGATGTGGCTGCGGGAGCAGGCGTATTCGTACCTGAAGCCGAGCCGCATCGCCCATGTGGCGGGCTGCGAGAGCGAGGCCGTCCTTCTTGCGAATCTCCACGGCGAGGACGCCGAGAAGGCCGCGACAGCAGGCATTCTCCACGACGTCACGAAGAAGCTCACGGCAGACGAGCAGTTGCTATTGTGCGGAAAGTATGGTATTATCAATTCCGCTTCCGAGCTTGCCGCCCCGCAGGTCATCCATGCGAAAACGGGCGCACGCTTTGCCGCCGAGCAGTTCGGCATAAGCGAGGATATATGCGATGCCATCCGCTGGCATACAACGGGCAAGCCCGATATGACGCTTCTTGAGAAGATAGTCTATCTGGCGGACTTCGTCGAGCCCACGAGAAGCTTCCCCGGGGTGGACGAGCTGCGCGAGCTTGCTTATAAAGACGTGGATAAGGCCATGGCGAGGGCGCTTGAGATGAGCCTTGAGTTCATCCGCTCCCGCGGAGGCACACCGATAGAGGATACGGTCAGAGCCTGCGAATGGTACAACTGTATCGAAGAATGATCACAACAAGGAGGATATGAATATGCTTACTCCCGCTCAGATAGCCGCCGTAGCCGCAAAGGCTTTGGACGATAAGAAAGCAAAGGACATAAAAGTCCTCAAGACCGAAGGGCAGACGGTGCTCGCAGATTACTTTGTCATCTGCAACGGCACCTCTGCTCCCCACATCAAGGCACTCGTTGACGAGGTCGACAAGCAGATATCCGAGGCAGGCGAGGTCATGATCCGCCGCGAGGGTATGCGCTCCGACATATGGGTGCTGATGGACTTCGGCTCCGTCATAGTTCACGTTTTTACAGACGAGGCCAGAAAGTTCTACAATCTCGAGCGTCTTTGGTCTGACGCAGAGGTGGTCGATCCCTCATCCCTTCCTCGCCCCTGATTACAGGGGCAGACAGAAAAGGCTTCCGCATGGGACTTGATATTTTCCTCCCATACTTCCTCACCCTCCCTCGCAGTACACACAGTACAGCGTCGGTCGGCTTCGCCGTCTGGAAGAAAAATCTCGGCGTCCGTATGGCCGTCGGGCTATAAAGGAAGCAAAATACAACACTAACAAAAAATAAAGTAAGTCAGAAGGAAGAAGATCGACATGAGATACGATTTTACCGAAATAGAAAAGAAATGGCAGGCAGTTTGGGAAGAGAAGAAGCCCTATGCCGCCGAGACAGGTTCGGACAAGCCCAAGTTCTACGGCCTCGTAGAGTTCCCTTACCCCTCCGCAGCAGGCCTGCACGTCGGCCATCCGCGCCCCTACACCGCTATCGACATTATCGCCCGCAAGAAGAGAATGCAGGGCTACAATGTCCTGTTCCCGATAGGCTTTGATGCTTTCGGTCTGCCCACAGAGAACTTCGCCATCAAGAACCATATCCACCCCGCAATAGTCACCAAGCGCAACATCGAAAACTTCACCAAGCAGCTCAAGATGCTCGGCTTCGGCTTCGATTGGGATCGCGTTGTCGACACCACCGACCCCTCCTACTACAAGTGGACCCAGTGGATATTCCTCCAGCTTTTCAAGCACGATCTCGCCTACAAGACCACTATGCCCGTCAACTGGTGCACGAGCTGCAAGTGCGTCCTCGCAAACGAGGAGGTCGTAGAGGGCAAGTGCGAGCGCTGCGGCGCTGACGTTATCCGCAAGGAGAAGAGCCAGTGGATGCTCCGCATCACCAAGTACGCCGACCGTCTTATCGACGATCTCGACGAGCTTGACTTTATCGAGCGCGTCAAGACCCAGCAGAAGAACTGGATAGGCCGCTCCTACGGCACAGAGATCACCTTCAAGACCAATACCGATGACGATATCACCGTTTATACCACCCGCGCCGATACGCTTTTCGGCGTGAGCTACACCGTTATCTCTCCCGAGCACCCCATGCTCACCAAGTGGAAGGATAAGATCACGAACTGGGATGCCGTCGAGGCATATAAGGCAGAGGCCGCAAAGAAGTCCGACTTCGAGCGCGGTGAGCTGAACAAGGA
>DCGN01000119.1:0-17647 GCA_002315275.1 Clostridiales bacterium UBA1777 | reverse complement strand
TCCGACTACGTCCTCATGGGCTACGGCACGGGCATAGTCATGGGCGTTCCGGGTCACGATCAGCGTGACTGGGACTTCGCAACCAAGTTCGGCCTGCCGATCATCGAGGTCGTCTCCGGCGGAGACGTCACCAAGGAGGCATTCGTCGCCAAGGATGACAGCGCGATAATGGTCAACTCCGGCTTCCTCAACGGCATGACCGTCAAGGAGGCTATCCCCGCAATGCGCGAGTACGCCATTGCTCAGGGCTTCGGCAAGGAAAAGGTCAACTTCAAGCTGCGTGACTGGGTCTTCTCCCGTCAGCGCTACTGGGGCGAGCCTATTCCTCTCGTCAACTGCCCGAAGTGCGGCTGGGTTCCCATTCCCGAGAGCGAGCTTCCTCTGCTCCTCCCTCAGGTGGACAGCTATGAGCTCACCGATGACGGAGAGAGCCCCATCAGCAAGATGACCGACTGGGTCAGCACCACCTGCCCCTGCTGCGGCGGCAAGGCCTCCCGCGAGACCGACACCATGCCTCAGTGGGCCGGCTCCAGCTGGTACTTCCTGCGCTATATGGATCCCAACAATGACAAGGAGCTCGTCTCCAAGGAAGCCGAAGAGTACTGGGGCCCCGTTGATTGGTATAACGGCGGCATGGAGCACACCACGCTTCACCTGCTCTACTCCCGCTTCTGGCACAAGTTCCTCTACGATATCGGCGTTGTCCACACCAAGGAGCCCTACGCCAAGAGAACCTCCCACGGCATGATCCTCGGCCAGAACCCGCACTATGTCGGCAACGTCGAGTCCGAGGAGGAGAAGCAGGCTCTCATCGAGAAGTACGGCGCTCTCGCACAGCGTCCGTCCGTTAAGATGAGCAAGTCACTCGGCAACGTCGTCAATCCCGACGATGTCGTCAAGGCCTACGGCGCTGACACCATGCGCGTCTACATCATGTTCATCGGCGACTTTGAAAAGGTCGCAACGTGGTCTGATGAGGCCGTCAAGGGCTGCAAGCGCTTCCTCGACCGCTGCTGGGGTCTGCTTGACATCGTGAAGGACGGCGGCGTAAGCTCCGCGAACGAAGCCCTCATCCACAAGACCATCAAGAAGGTCACCGAGGACGTAGATGCCCTCAAGCTCAACACCGCCATCGCCGCTCTGATGACCCTCGTAAACGGCTTCTATGCAAACGGCCTTACCAAGGGTGACATCGAGCCTCTCATCAAGATGCTCAGCCCCTTCGCTCCTCATATCGCAGAGGAGATGTGGGAGCAGACGGGCTTTGCCGCCAGGGAAGGCAGGATGGCAATGCAGTGCGCATGGCCCGTGTATGACGAGGCCAAGACAGTTGACTCCCACAAGGAGATGGCAGTTCAGGTAAACGGCAAGCTCAGAAGCACCGTTATCGTTCCGATGAACTCCGACGATGAAACGGTCATCGCTGCCGCATGTGCCGACGAGAAGATCAAGCGCCAGATGGAGGGCATGCAGCTCGTCAAGACGATAGTCGTCAAGAACAAGCTTGTAAATTTAATCCTCAAGCCCGCAAAGTAATTGTTGACATTTTTCGTACGACACATTATAATACCACTGTTAAAAGCCAATCATTTGGCCCTTGAAGCACCGCGAGGTGCATTTGGAGGGAGGGAAATACATGTCTGAAATATACGTCAAGGAGAACGAGTCTCTGGACAACGCGCTCAAGAGATTTAAGCGCAGCTGTGCAAAGTCCGGTGTTCTGGCAGACCTTAGAAAAAAGGAATACTATCAGAGCCCCAGCGTGAAGCGCCGCAAGAAGTCCGAGGCAGCACGCAAGAACAAGAACAAGCGTTATTATTAATTAAATAATATCAGGCAGCATCGCAGGATGCTGCCTTGTTCTTTTGTGCGCAAAAATTTCATCTCCTGTATATATTTCTCCGATGCGGGAAACAATAGCCTCGTAACCTATTTTGTACAGGAGGTTTAAAAATGAGCAGAAATACATCCGGCGGAGGGTCGGAGCAGTTTTTGACAGGCAAGGGCTTCTACATAGTCCTTTTCCTGTGCGCAGCAGTTATCGGCGTGTCCGCGCTGATGATCGCCACGGGCAAAGGGACTATGGATGAGGCCGAGGACAAGCTCACGGTGAGCACAGAGAAGCACACGGTGTCTGCGGTCACCGTTCCCGCGAGCGCGGAGGATCCCGCCGACACCGCGGAGGACACCGAGCCGGCAGTCGCGGAGGAACCCGCAATGCCCGTGGAGGCGGCCGCACCAGTTTATATCTGGCCGGTGCTGGGCGAGATATCGAGAGGGTATTCCGTCACGGCGCTCGCGTATGACGAAACTCTGCGCGACTGGCGCACGCATTGCGGCGTGGACATTTCCGCGGGCGAGGGCACACCCGTCACGGCGATGAGAGCGGGCACAGTAGAGAGCGTCGTGCATGACGATATGCTCGGCACCGTGCTCACCGTCTCTCACGGCGACGGCGTGCGCACCGTTTACGCAAATCTTGATGAGGCTACGGTCGCCGCGGTCGGCGCGTGGGTAAACAGCGGCGATGTTATCGGCACCGTCGGCACGTCCGCGCTCGGCGAGATAGGGCAGGCATCGCATCTGCATCTTGCCGTCACGGTGAACGGGGAATACGCCGATCCGATGAACTATCTCCCGTGCTGAAGCGGAGGAAAAACCTCAGCGAAGTAAAAATTTTTGAAAAAGCTGTTGACAACTGGGCATATATCTGTTAAAATTCGTCATGCTGTTTCAAGCACAGCACATGGCGGCATAGCTCAGTTGGCTAGAGCATGCGGTTCATACCCGCAGTGTCCCCGGTTCGAATCCAGGTGCCGCTACCAAACAAGGCGCAGATATCTCGTCTGCGCCTTAATTAGGCCCGTTGGTCAAGTGGTTAAGACACCGCCCTTTCACGGCGGTAACATGGGTTCAAGTCCCGTACGGGTCACCAAAGAAAAGGCTCATCCTTTAGGATGGGTCTTTTCTTTGCCTACGCGACCCGGCCTGCGCCGCAGTGCAGGTCAAGTCCCGTGTATGAAAAACGGCAGGCCATCAGAACGGTGCTTCATTACACCGCGGCAGCGCGTAGAGCGTACAAGCTTCAGAGAATAGAAAAATCGGAGCTGTCTCGAGCTCAGTTCTCCGACATAATATCGGTCGACCGAGAAAAATTCGCCTACAACTCCGATGTTTTTAATGTAGCACAGCTGTTTGTACCTGTCAACAAGAATGAGACAGTCTCTATATTATATTCAACTATAATTGCATAAAGGCGAAAGCACATACAAAAGTTACGTCAATTTTCTTGCACATCTGTCCGCAATATGGTATTTTATCCGTGTATGTAAAGAAAAAGCGCGGCAGCGCTTTCGGGACGGGAGAAAACGCAATGCTTTCTGAGGACAGACTTAACAAAATATCCGCGGCCTACGGTATCGCGGGTGAGCTCGTCGGCGCGGAGGACTTCGGCAACGGGCATATCAATGACACCATCCTCCTCCGCTACAGTATCGGCGGCACGGAGAAGAAGCTCGTTCTTCAGAAGATCAACAAGTACGTTTTTCACCGTCCCGATGAGCTTATGCAAAATACGATCGCCATCACGGAGCACATCAGGAGAAAGGTCATTGCTGTCGGCGGTGACCCGGAGCGCGAGGTAGTGAACGTTGTCTACACCGCAAACGGAGACGCCTTTTTCATCGATGAGGACGGCGAGTATTGGCGCATCACGAGGTACATAGACAACACGGTGAGCATCGAGACAGTCAGCACGGCGGAGCAGTTTTACGAAACGGGCCGCGCCTTCGGCAATTTCCAGAGCCAGCTCAGCGATTTTCCCGCGGAAACGCTATATTATACTATCCCCGAGTTCCACGATACACGCGCCCGCTTCGGGTACTTCAAAAAGGTGCTTGCGGAGGACGCAATGAACCGCGCCGCGACCTGCGCGGACGAGATCGCCTTCTTCCTCGGCCGCGAGGATCTCGCCGTGTATCTGATGGACGGCTACGACAGGGGAGAGTTTCCCCTGCGCGTTACGCATAACGACACGAAGCTCAACAACCTCATGATTGATACGGACACGGGCAAGGCCGTCTGCGTTATCGACCTTGACACCGTTATGCCCGGCTTTGCCATGACGGATTTTGGAGATGCCATCCGCTGCGGTACCTGCACGGCCCACGAGGATGAGCGGGATGTTTCCAAGGTCAGGTGCGATCTTGAGCTGTACGATGCCTTTACCCACGGCTTTATCGACGGCTGCGCGGGCAAGCTCACGCCGCACGAGATCGAAATCCTCCCGAAGGGCGCGGTGTGCATCGCATACGAGCTTGCGATGCGCTTCCTGACGGATTATCTTCTCGGCGATCTCTATTTCAAGACGGATTACCCGGAGCACAATCTTGTGCGTGCGCGCACGCAGATACAGATGGTGCACGAGCTCGAGGCAAACGCGGACGCGATAAACGCGATAATCGGGAAGTACAAGTAATATGGATGATATCATTGCCGCTCTGCGTGATAAGGACGACAAAAAGGCATACGCATTTTCGAAGGAGCTTATGGCAGAGAGCGCGTCGTCGGATAAATATTACGTCATGTTCGACGAGTTCCTCGCGCTTATTTCAGACGGGAGCTCATATGTGCGCACGAGGGGCCTCGCGCTGTGTTGTGCGCAGGCGAGATGGGATACCCGCGGCAAAATAGCGGCCAGCCTCCACGCAATGGGCGCCCTTTTGCATGACGATAAGCCCACGGCCGTCCGGCAGGCGCTTGCGGCGCTGCACGAGGTGGCGCTGTACAGGCCGGAGCTTGCCTCCGCGATCGAGGCCGAGCTTGACACGATGGACACTTCGAAATATAAGGACAGCGTGGCGCCGCTCATCGAGAAGGATGTAGCCGCGCTTCGAAAAATGACGGAGTGAGGGAAAGCATGGAGGAATATAGGTTTATCACTCTCCGCGAGAGACCGGAGCTTAAGAACACCGCCGCCGAGTGGTTCAACGATAAATGGGGCGTGCCGACGGAGGCTTATCTCGAGTGTATGGACGCGTACCTCTCCGGTGACACTGAGCTTGGCTGGTATCTCTGCCTTTGCGGCGATGAGATCGTCGGCGGCATGGGCGTTATCGAGAACGATTTTCACGATCGACCCGATCTCACGCCGAACGTCTGCGCCGTGTATACGGAAAAGGAGCACCGCTGCCGCGGCATTGCGGGCAGGCTTTTGAACCTTACGGTCGAGGACTTGAGGAGCAAGGGCATATCGCCTGCGTATCTGATCACAGACCATGATTCGTTCTATGAGCGCTACGGCTGGGAGTTTTTCTGCATGGTTCAGGGCGACGGCGAGGATGAGCCGGCAAGAATGTATATCCACAGATAAAATTATCCCCGACGACCTGCGGCCGTCGGGGAGCTTTGAATTTTCCGGAACGGAGGGGAAGAGCATGGATATCGGCAGATATGAGGTCATCCGCGCAACAGAGCTTTGGCAGAGAGCGGGAGCGTATTCCGTCAGGATACAGGGTCTCGCGCGTCAGTATCATATCTCTCCGCGGGACGAATTTGACTGGCATGACGGTGAGGAGGGAACGCTCTATATCGTCATCCTCGATGATACCTACCCGATAGCGACCTGCAGGATGTATCCTCTCGGTGAGGGGAGGATGTCCGTCGGGCGCGTTGTCGTGCTTGAGGAGTACCGCGGTCAGGGCCTCGGCAGAAAAGTCATGGAGGAGGCCGAAAGGTGGCTGCGAGAGCTCGGCACATGGCAGATCGAGCTTGACAGCAGAGTAAACGCCGTCGGCTTCTACGAAAAGCTCGGCTATAAATGCGTTGACGGCGCGGTAAGCCGCGGCAAGACCTTTGACACGGTAAAGATGATAAAAGACCTGCGGGGAGAATAAGTCTGTGAGATATACATGGCTGGACGAATATCTGCTCTCTAAAAAGGGCGTTTCGAAGGATCACAAGGCAGAGTGGAACTGGACGCGATATATGATAGACGGCAAGATGTTTGCCGCCGTTTGCTATGACGATGACAACCGGGACAGCCTCATCACGCTCAAGCTCGATCCGCTTGAGGGCGATCTGATGCGCTCGATGTATGAGGACGTTATCCCCGGCTATTACATGAATAAGGAGCATTGGAACTCGATAAAAACGGACGGTGCCGTGCCCGATGAGGTGCTGCGCATGATGCTTGACAAGGCCTACGGGCTCATCCTCGGCAGCTTGAGCAAAAAGCGGCAGAGGGAGATCCTCAGCGAGTGAGGGAGAAGGATATGGAAAAGAAATACGACGTAGTCTGCATGGGCATGGCGCTCGTGGACTCTATTATAAAGGGCTTTGACCCGAAGCCCGTGTCCGCTTCGGGCTTCAGAGCGGAATCCGACACGCTGAGCGTCGGCGGAGAGGCCGTGAACGAGGCCATGGCGGCGGCAAAGCTCGGCTTGAAGACCGGCGTTCTGTGTACGCTCGGCGCTGACAGCGCGGGTGACATGGTCGTCGGCGCGCTCGAAAAGTGCGGCGCGGATACGCGTCTCATAGTGCGCTCCGAGGAGCATCCCACCCCCGTCACAACGATGTTCGTAAACGCGGACGGCACGAGAAAGTCGATAACGAACTCGTCGCATAGGTATAATTTCCACCCCGAGCAGTACGCCGAGCGCTTCAAGGATACGAGAGCCGTTATCATGGGCTCGCTCTTCCGCGCTCCGTTTGACGATCCCGAGGTGGTATACTCGGTCGTAAAGGCGGCAAAGGCTGCGGGCGCGCTCGTCATTGCCGACACGAAGATGCCGAACTTCCGTTTCTTGAAGCTTGATGACATCGCGGCCGCTCTACCGCTTGTCGACTGCATCACGCCGAACGAGGACGAGGCAAAGTACTATTCCGGCGAGACCGAGCCCGAAAGGATGGCCGACGTGTTCCTCGGCTTCGGCGTAAAGAGCGTTATAGTAAAGCTCGGCGCAAAGGGCTGCTATTATAAGGACGCGGAGCGCGCGATAATGCTCCCCGCGTGCAGGATAGACGCCGTGGATGCCACGGGCGCGGGCGACAATTTCGTCGCGGGCTTCGTGGCGGAGCTTCTGCGCGGCGCGGACAGAGAGACGGCGCTTCGCTTCGCAAACGCCTGCGGCGCGATATGCACAACGGCCGTCGGCGCGGGCACGGCGCTGAAGTCCCGCGAGCAGGTAATTGAATTTTTGCAATGAGGAATTACTGATTTCCGATAGCAAAACAAGTCCGTCCGGATAAGCAGCCGGACGGACTTGCCTTTTATTCTTCGTCTTCGATGTTCACAGCGACGCCGTTTACCTCAACGCCGTTGTCGGCGGCGATCATGATATACCTGCGGCCGTTTATCTTCTTCGTCTGCACGAGGTAGCTGAACTTCGGGTCGACCGTGATGGACACCTCGGGAGTTTCGAGCCTTATATGCTTCGTGTCGATAATGTTCGCGGGGGAGATGAGCTTGTTTTTGCCGAACTCCTCCGAGCATTTTTCCTTGAAGCTCTCAACGGTCTCGGGCTTCATGCCGCTCGTTTCGAGCATGCCGGAGAGCTCCTCAACGGATATCTCGAGCACCTCGGGGTCACGGCTCTCTTTGTGCGCCTCGATGCGCTGGCTGAGCTGCTCGTGAACGGACTGTATCACGTCGTAGCTGAGGTTCTTCTCGAGCGAGGTCGTGAGCGCGGCGTGGAAGGCATCCTTCTGCTCGCCTGCGGACATCGGAACCTCCGTCTTGAAAACTGTGTCGATAAATTCCTGATGGATACCGGCGGTGTCATGGGAGTAGAAAAGCGCGTCGTAGATGTTCGCGGCGCGGTCGTCGAAGGCGGGGAACATGAACCCGAGCGCGGGGCCTGCGACGACCTGATCGACCACCGCGCTGCGGAAGCGCTTCTCGCCGGCGTCGTAGCCGAGGCCGGCCTTGCCCTCCTTGATGGGGCAGATCGAGCAGAGGAGGTACTTGAACGTGTTGTCAAAGCTGTCCTGCAGGTCATCCTTGCCGCGGTGCGGAACGTCATACGCGTCAAAGGCGAGGAGGATGAGGTAGCTCCTGTCCTCCATATCGAGCGTGTCGGCTATGGCCTTGAAGAATGCCTGACGGAGCGTTTCGTCCTTCAGCTCGGTGCGGCGCAGGGCGGAGAGAAGCTTGTGCTCCTCGCTCTCCATCACCTGCTTCGCGGCGAAGGATATGTCGATGAGGTTGCGCCCGAGCGCGCCCGAGAGGGACTTGCGCAAAAGCGCAAGGTACATCTCGGTTTCGGTCTCGCTCATGAGGCCGAGGGATTCGTCTATATATGAGATTATCTCCTTGCTGCCGCTGACGTAGCAGCCGTAGATATGGCGGATGCTGCTTCTGTCGAGCCTGATGCGGCGGCGTATCTCGTTCAGTTCTTTTTGATTCATCGGGTATTGACCGTCCTTTCGTAGAGCAAGGGATATTATGCCACACCCGCGACGGAAATTCAACGTAATTTTGCGCTTATTAATCTCCCGCGTAGATTGACAATTTAGTTAAAAACTGATAGAATATTAACAAGCAAATTGCTGCAAAACGCAAGTAAAAAATAATTTAAGGAAGTGGTATTATGAATCTGACACCCGAGCAGCAGGCGCTGCTTAACGGCGAAAAGGGCGAAGTCATGGCCAAGGTCATGAAGACGATGGTTATGTACGGTGACGCTTTCAATGCCGAGCGCATGGTTCCCGTAACGAGTGAGTACGGCCACACGGTCCTCTCCTTCGGTCTTGCTATCATGAAGCCCGTTCAGGATCTTTTCCAGCAGCTTATCGACGCGGGCTGCGTCTCCAAGCAGAAGTTCACCGCTGACCCCCGCCCCATGGAGAGCGTTATCCCCACGAGCTTCCTTGAGGACGTTGTCTTCAAGAAGATCATGTACTCCGCACAGGACAGCTTCGAAAAGCAGCTTCAGGAGCTCGGCCTTCTCACGAATGACGGCTACACCTGCACCTGCTACCTTGACCAGGTCGGCAACAAGCCCAAGAAGGGCGATGTTCTCTCCTGGGCAGAATCCTCCGCCGTTGTTTACGCCAACTCCGTTCTCGGCGCAAAGTGCAACCGCAACTCCGGCATAATCGAGCTGATGGGCTCCGTCTGCGGCTTCGTTCCCGAATTCGGCCTGCTGACCGATGAGGGCCGCAAGGCAACGTGGATAGTCGAGGTCAACTGCAAGAACCGTCCCGAGCCTCAGCTTCTCGGCTCCGCCATCGGCATGAAGGTCATGGACGAGGTCCCCTACGTCAAGGGTCTTGACAAGTGGATCGGCACCGAGCTTAACGATGCCGCCTGCACCTACCTCAAGGACTTCGGCGCTGCCACCGCCTCCAACGGCTCTGTCGGTCTCTACCATATCGCCAACCTCACTCCCGAGGCTGTCGAGCAGGGCGAGGCTCTCATCAAGGAGGGCGCACAGGTCTATGTTATTGACGATGCCGAGCTCGAGCGCGTCAAGAACAACTACCCCGTCATCTGGAAGGATCCCAACGCGAAGCCCGAGCTTTGCTTCGTCGGCTGCCCCCATATGACCCTCAAGCAGATCACCGACTGGACTATCGCCATCGGCGAGGAGCTTAAGAAGAACGGCATCGGCAAGGTCACCGTTCCCACCGTGTTCACCGCCTCCAAGGGCGTTATCGCAGAGTTCGAGAAGACCGTCTACGCGCCTCTCCTCAAGGGCTACGGCGTCATCGTCTCCTCCATCTGCCCGCTTATGTACATGAACAATCCTCTCTGCAAGAAGAAGGCTGTCATCACCGCTTCCAACAAGCTGCGCACCTATTCCACAGCCAGATACTACACCGAGGCTGACATCCTCCGCACGATCACCACAAAGGAGGCAAAGTAATGAAACAGTTTAAAGGACGCGTTGTTGTTCCCGGCTCCTGCACCGCAGAGGCTCTCGTAAGCCACAACGGCTTCAACACCCTTGCAAGCTACCAGTCAGCCATGATGTTCGGCGATTACCTCGCCCTCGGCCATGACACCAAGGTCAAGAACGGCGACCAGAACAATCCCGAGGTCTACAAGAAGCCCATGATGGGCAAGGCTCTCTGCCTTCCCCAGACCATCGGCTCCACCACCGGCGGTATGTGCCTCTACACGATCATGGACGCAGGCAAGCAGCCCGCATGCATGCTCTTCTCCCTGCAGATAGATCCTCTCGCCGCCTCCGGCGCGATTCTCGGCGCTGTATGGACGGATGCCAAGATGCCCGTTGTCGACATGCTCGGTGACGAGTTCCTCAGCTACGTCAAGGAAGGCATGAAGGTCACCGTCTCCGAGGACGGCACCGTCACCGTAGAGTGATAAGCATAACCGAATAAGCACATCGGGCGGAGCATCCTCCGCCCGTTCGCTTTTAACTTGACTATTTGCCCTCAAAGTGGTAAATTATCCGTAACCGATGCCGGTGTGGTGGAATGGTAGACACCAGGGACTTAAAATCCCTTGTCGGCAACGACGTACCGGTTCGAGTCCGGTCACCGGCACCATAAAAGAACGGTAATTTTGATAGAATTGCCGTTCTTTTCTTTTTTACTTTTCCGGCAGAAAATATCGGCTATTACATTCTTTCTGCGAACTCCAGAACATTTTTCGAATATTGGCATAAAACGAGGCCGCTACGGATCAATTTCCGCAGTGGCCTTTTTTGCTTTTGTAGTGTTTTCGTTTCTCCGGATGCACCCTTAATCGTTGAATTACTGAGTGCAATCGTTGAACTACCGGCATAATCGTTGAATCACCTAGGTAATCGTTGAATTACCGAGGTAATCGGTAAACTACCATTTGTTACGACGTCATTGTCCATCTGTTGACTTCTGTGATATAATTCTATTATAAATCTTGAGGAGGGATACTGATGGCTGGCCGTAACAACTGGACCGATGAGGAAACAATTCTTGCCTTCTATTACTACTGTCAGATTCCCTTTGGAAAGATTCATAAAACAAATCCACTGATTATAAAAATAGCGGAAATGATCGGTAGATCACCTAGCGCGGTTGTCTTCAAGATGGGTAACCTGGGTCATTTTGACCCTAGTCTTCAGGCAAGAAATGTCAAGGGTCTCTCTAATGCCAGCAAAAGAGATGAGCAAGTGGTCAACAAGTTTATACATGACTGGGAATCCCTAGCAATCCAGGCTAAGCAAATTGAAGCGGCGTTTTTGCAGAAGTCAATCGAGCAGGTCGTTGGCATCGATATTGCCAATCTCCCGGTTGGAATGGATAGAAAGCAACTGGTTAATACAAGGATTAATCAGGATNNGTTCGAGTCCGGTCACCGGCACCATGAAAAAAGCACCCGAGAGGGTGCTTTTTTCAACGAAATAAATCCCTTGCGGGATTTGTGAAATGCGCTTATCGCGTGAAATTGTCCTACGGACAGTGAAATGCCTGCGGGCGCGGGCGGCAGAACGCTTCTCTTTAAACAAAATCAAAGATAATCGCTGCGATCAAGCTCGATATCGCTTCTCAGAACTCTTTGAATGTGAGAAAGATCGAGCGTTTCGGGGACAAGGTTGCGGTAGACCGCGTAGCAGCCGTCGCTCATCGAGGGGATAAGCTCGAGGGACGAGCCGTCCGTCGCCTCAAGGCCCGCCTCATACGGGATGACAACGTAGTCAATGCGGTCGGTCGTGCTGTAGTGACCCATGTCAACATACCCGCCGAAGGTGAAATCGCTGACCCTCGCGTCGGAGTCATAGCTTTCGGGGCCGAGATTCCCGCTCGTGCCGCGGAAGTAGTTCTGCATCGTATAGCCGGAGAAAACATAATAATACATCCTGTCTGTTTGGTCGAAGCAGACGTCCCATGCCTTTGCCTGACGGAACTGCGAATATGTATCCGTGAGATAGAGGATGTTCCCGTCAAGCTCCGCAAACTCGTCATCGAGTCTGTCGGCGCTTTCAAAGCAATCGGTGTGGAGAACGTAGCTCTCCTTTATTACGCCGTGGCCGATAATGCTGCTGCATATGACCGGGATGAGCAGAAACACGCAGAACGGATAGAAGACGTCCTTCTTCCTGCCGGAGAAGTACATATACAGGCCGATCGACGCGCCGAGCGCCAGAGCGATCTCTATGACCTGCAGCACCCAATATATCATGTCTCCCTCATAGAACAGATCCTCCAGCAGCGCGTTGAGACCCGATACCCATTGAAGCGTGGTCTGGTCGAATTCGGTCGTACCCGAGGAGCGGAATATCGCCATGATCGCTATCGCAAATATCATCAGCGCGGCGAGTTCGCTGTCACGCTTGACGGAATCGGGACGCGCAGGGCATTCGGCGAATATGAGCAGCAGAAGGAATATCGCGGGGGCGCAGTAGCGCAGATGCACGCGCGGATATACCTGACCGAGATCCTCGCGGATGGAGATGCCGTACGCTATGCCGACTATAGCGACGGCGATGAAGCAGCCGAGATACAGAAGAAATCGCTTGTGCTCCGTTTTAAGCTGGCGGAAGCGCAGTATCGGCAGCGCGGCGGGCAGCAGCTGCACCGACAGAAACATACCCACAATATGGTACAATATCGAGTAGAACAGCATCAGCACGCCTGCCACGGATGCAAGCTCTGCGATGCCGGACTGATTATAGCCTCTTCCCATCCCGCTGAAGACCGTCAGCTTTCCGAGGAGATACAGCGCGGCGAACAAAGCGGCGGAGCAGATGAAGCGCAGCCACTCGCGTTTATTATCCGATTTCCCGCGCGGGCAGAGCTTTGCTTCGAGCAGAAGGCATATTGCCGCCGCTGGTATCAGCGCCGCGAACACCTCCTTGCAGAGGTAGCCGATATAGATGAGCGCGCCCTCGGCGAGGCCTATGAGCAGCGGGCGATCGTTTGAAGCTCCGAAATGCAAAACGGTGAACCATAGGAACAGCGGCCAGTAGAGGCTCTCGCTCATGAGCGTCTCCGTTGCAAGCAGATCGGGCCAGAGTATCAGAAGAGCCGAGATGCACACGGCCTTCTTTTTGCTTACGCCGAGCTTCCCGCACAGCAGCCACAGCGGAAATACGCTGCTGTTCATCAGCACGGAATTTATCAGCGTGATAAGCTTCAGCCGCGCCTCAACGTTTTCCACGGCGAAGGTGGGCGCGAGGACGAGGGCGTATAGGATCTTCTGAAAGTTCGTTGTGTTGTTTCGAACGAGCAGGCCGAGCCCCTGATAGATGCTCCGCCCGATGCCGTAATACTTGAGCTCATCCCAGTACACCGTGGGAGTCTTCAGATAGCTGCCGAGCAGATATCTGAGAATGACTCCGAGGATGAACAGCACGAGCGGAATATATAAACGTTTGTTTTTCATGGTGTCATATCTCCTCATCCGCACAAGACCGCCGCGGATGCGCGTTTTAACTAAACAGGCTGACTTTTTTATTATACCATATTTGCCGTCGGTCACAAAGCTTTATTTTATCGGTTTTTTGCGTGAAAAAGAATTGTTAAGAAAAGCTTTTTGGCGTCATATTTTAAAAAGCAGCGGGGCTTTTTGCGTTGCATAGTTTGGATTTATGTGCTAAAATAAATTAAATTAGTGTGCATATAACGGATCAGCGGAGGATATGATGAAAAAAGACAGCGTCATACTTGGCCGTTTATTTAAAAGTACATTTATAACGATGATGCTCGTCGAGCTGACGAACACTGTCTCCTGCGTGGTGGACGGGCTTGTAACGAGCCGCTTCCTCGGCGCGGAGCAGATGGCGGCGTATGGTATTGCTGCGCCGTATTTCAGCATTGCGGCCATCGTGAGCGGAATACTCATGGTCGGCGGGCAGACGCTATGTGCCAAGAGCATCGGCAGCGGAGACAGGGCCAAGGCCAACAGAGCCTTCTCGACCGTTATTATAACGGGAACGCTCCTCTCGGTCCTGCTTGCCGTTTTAGGCGTTGTTTTCTCGGATCAGATCGCCATGCTGTTCGGCGCGAGAGGCGAGTACTCCGACCTTATGCCGGATACGAGCAAATACCTGAGAGGCCTTTTCATCGGCGCGCCGTTCTTTATCATGCTGGCGGTGCTCGCGCCTATAGTCCAGCTTGACGGCGGCACAAAAACGGCGAACATCTCAAGCGCGGCCGTATCCGTTGTCGATATTGCGGCGGATCTTCTCGGCGTTATCGTTTTCAAGGGCGATCTTCTCGTAATCGCAATAGCGACCTCGCTGAGCTATCTTGTCGCTATCGCGGTGCTCGCAACGCACTTTATGAAGAAGTCTGCGGGCTTCAGGCTCGTCCCGAAGGAGTATGACAAGGCTCTCGCGAATGACATCGTCAAGACCGGCCTCCCGAGAGGCGCGAGCATGCTCTGCCGAGCTGTCGGCCCGATCATTACAAACGCAGTTGTCCTCAGTCTCGCCGCGACCGCGGGCATGACAGCCATGTCCGTGCAGACGAACGTGAAGTTCATAGTCGGTGCTCCGGCCTGCGGCATTGCAGGAGCGGTGCTTCTGCTGAGCAGTCTCTATGCCGGCGAAAAGGACAAGACGCTTCTGAAGGAAACGATGAAGATCTCGGTGAAATACACAGTGGTCATCATCGGCGCCATTGCGGCGATAACGATAATTCTCGGAAATGTCATCGCGAAGCTCTATCTGCCCGATGATGCCGAGGTCGCTGAGACGGCTGCCGTGGCGATCCGCTGGTATGCGCTGTCTCTGCCGCTTATGGCAATAAACCTCAGCCTTGCGAGCTTCCTGCAGGCCACTGGCAAAAACGGCGGAGCTTACCTTATGAACGTCGGCAGTGAGCTCGTGTGCATAGTCACGTGTGTTATAGCGTTGAGCGGTATATTCGGTCTTTCAGGCGTGTGGGCCGCATTCCCTGCGGGACAGCTCATGCTCCTCGGCTTGTACCTGATCGGGACGCTCATGCAGAGAAATAGGGCAGACAATCGCAGCGACAGGCTTTTGTGCATAGACAAGGGCTTCGGCGTTCCCGATGAGGACAGACTTTCCGCTTCTCTGAGCAGCATGGAAGAGGTAGCGGCGCTGTCCGTTCAGACGAAGCAGTTCTGCCTTGACCGCGGAATAGACAGAAAGCGCAGCTTCCTCGCCTCACTCTTCGTTGAGGAGCTTGCGGGAAACGTTATCGAGCACGGCTTCAATGACGGCAAAAAACACAATCTTGAGACCGTTTTGGCTGTCAGCGATGATGAGGTCATTATTCACGTGAGAGACGACTGCCGCGAGTTTGACTTGAAGAAGAAGGCCGAAAACTGGAGGCTCGACAGCGAGCATCCCGAGAAGAACATCGGCATCAGAATGGTGCTCGGCATGGCAAAGGATGTATCCTATGCGGGCGCGATGAACACGAACAACGTTATAGTAAAAATGTAAAAAAGATACCGCAGAGAGAAATCTCCGCGGTATTTTCATGCCATGTAGGGGGTTTCACTTCTTCACGGCGGCGAGCTTTTCCTCGCGGCGGTGGATAACGGCCTCGCTCTGAGGTCTGATGTCTCCGGCCTTCGTGAGAGCCCACTTTGTGCACACCGGGCCGACAAGCTCGTATATCAGCACGGCAAAGAGAACGATGTTGCGGATGAGACTTCCGTCATTCGGTAGGGTCGAGGCCGTTACGCACATTCCGAGCGCAACGCCCGCCTGCGGCAGAAGCGTAATGCCGAGGTAGCGGACAACGTTTTTGTCACAGCCGACGGCTTCGGCCGACTCTCTTGCGCCGAAGTATTTGCCGAGGGAGCGGGAGACGATGTAGATGATGCCGATGAAAACGGACGAGAACTTTGCGAATACGCCGAGCTCCAGCTCCGCGCCGGAGATGACGAAAAACAGCACGAGCAGGGGAGCTGTCCAACGGTCGGAATTGTGCATGATCTCCTCGGACAGCGGGCACAGATTGCAGAATACGCTGCCCATCATCATGCATACGAGAAGCGACGAGAAGCCGATCTTTACGGGGCCGACCTCGATCTCAAGCATCGACAGCGCGACGGTGAGAAACACGAAGCTGATCGTCATTGCGAGGCGGTTCGTGTTGGAATTGAAGAGCTTTTCGATCTTCGTGAGGACGTATCCGGCGACAGCGCCGAGCAGGAGCGAGCCGATTATCTCGATTATGGGGTTGAAAACTATCGTGCATACGTCGATAACGCCGCTGACGAGTGCCTTTGCTATGCCGAACGAGACGGCGAAGAGCACGAGGCCGACGGCATCGTCAAGCGCGACTATCGGCAGAAGCAGATCGGTGAGCGGGCCGCTCGCCTTGTACTGGCGCACGACCATCAGCGTGGCGGCGGGAGCCGTAGCGGCGGCGATGGCGCCGAGAGTTATGGCCGCGGGCACGGACAGCGCTTCGGGGCGGAGAAAATGAAACGCGAGGAGAGCCGCGTCAACGAGCAGCGTGGCAATGCAGGCCTGAACGACACCGATCACGAGTGCCTGTCTGCCGGTCTCCTTAAGCTGGGAGAGGCGGAACTCGTTTCCGATGGAGAACGCGATAAAGCCGAGGGCGACCTTGGAGATAAGCGTGACCTCCTCGAGCTGGTCATAGGTGGAAAAGCCTATGCCGGGGATGTTGAGCTTGCCGAGAAAGCACGGGCCTATAAGCACGCCCGCAACGAGGTACGCCGTAACATCCGGCAGATGCCAGCGCTTGATAAGCCTCGTCATCATAAGGCCTGCCATCATGGCAAGCGACAGGGATAACAGAGCAGTCATTTTCAAATACCTTCTTTCAAACCGCGATATTTTACAGCAAACGGCCTGAAAAAACAAGGGGGGAACATGAAAAAATGCGAAGCTTGTGCGTTAAAATTACATAAAACAGCGCAAAACCCCTTGCGTTTTATAGAATATGGTGTTAATATCATCCGTACAATCTAAACGCTTAATGCCGCATCAGCGGCAGCGGGAGACCCGACTATTGGGGTGAATCTGCATTATTGCGGAGGAGGACCTTCTTCCTCTAACCCGACAGCTAATCTCGTCAGCGCAGAAGGAAGAACGATGGTATTTATTGCCATCGGCATTGTTTTTGCGCTGTGATATCTCACAGTGCTTTTTTTGTTGGCTTCCGTTTGTTATAAGGAGAGAACATGAACCATAAAATGACGGCGCATATCCTCGGCCTTGTGCTCCTGATAGAAGCGGCGCTTATGCTTTTGCCGCTCGTCACATCCATCATATACGGAGAGAGCATCCTCGCGTTTGCCGTTTCGATGGCGGTGACGGGGCTTGCGGGCTTCGCGCTTTTCTGCGTCAAGCCCGATAACCACCGCCTCTTCGCGAGAGACGGGCTTGTCTGCGTGGGGCTTGCATGGATAGCTATGTCGCTTTTCGGCGCGCTGCCGTTCGTCATATCCGGCGAAATACCGAGCTGCGTTGACGCGCTCTTCGAGACAGTTTCGGGCTTCACGACAACGGGAGCGACGATATTAAACGACATAGAGAGCATGTCACGCGGCTGCCTCTTCTGGCGCAGCTTTACGCATTGGATAGGCGGTATGGGCGTTCTGGTGTTCGTGATGGCCGTTCTCCCGATGAACGGGGAGCACTCTATGCACATCATGCGCGCCGAGGTGCCCGGGCCGACTGTCGGCAAGCTCGTGCCGAGAGTCAGAAAAACCGCGATGATACTCTATCTGATCTATACGGGGCTCACCGTG
>DCGN01000108.1:9165-9430 GCA_002315275.1 Clostridiales bacterium UBA1777 | reverse complement strand
AATTTGGAGGAAAACAAATGAAATACTTCGGCGGCTGCGACGTAGGCTCCACCTACACCAAGGCAGTTATTCTCGACGAGACCGGCAAGATGGTTGCCGACACCACTATCCGTTCCAAGATCAATTCCGAGCTGTCCGCTGTTGCGGCAATGGAAGAAGTCTGCAAGCAGGCAGGCCTCGCCGACAGCAAGGCTCTCGCATACCTCATCGGTACCGGCTATGGCCGCAACAAGGTTCCCTTCGCAGATGAAAACATCTCCGAGAT
>DCGN01000108.1:0-9149 GCA_002315275.1 Clostridiales bacterium UBA1777 | reverse complement strand
TCCTGCCACGCTATGGGCGTTCATGTCACCGATCCTTCCGTAAAGGCTATCATCGACATCGGCGGCCAGGACGTTAAGGGCATCTCCATCGACACCGACGGCACTGTCAAGAACTTCGCTATGAACGACAAGTGCGCAGCAGGCACCGGCCGTTTCTTCGAGGCAATGGCACGCTCCTTCGAGCTGACCCTCCCCGAGTTCTCCAAGCTGTCCCTCACCGCTAAGACCGTCATCCCCATAACCGCACAGTGCACCGTTTTCGCAGAGTCCGAGGTCATCACCCTCGTCGGCGAAGGCAAGCCCATGGATGAGATCGCAGCAGGCATCGAGATGGCAGTTGCAAAGCGCTGCTTCGTCATGGCCAAGAAGGCCGGCGCTGTCGACAGCATCACCCTCACCGGCGGCTGCGCAAAGAACGACGGTCTGAAGGAAGCTATCGAGCACGTCCTCAAGCTCAAGGTCGTCAACCTCAAGACCGACCCTCAGCTCATGGGTGCTCTCGGCGCTGCTGAGTACGCTCGCCAGAAGGGTCTCGCTAAGAAGTAAGAAAGCAGATATTATAATACAGCAGGCGTGCGGAAAGCTTCCGCACGCCTGCTGCTATGTAAAAAATTCATCGCTTATCTATTTATTTTCTGTAGAAAAAAGGGTATAATATCAGCAAATAAACACATGGAGGTCTAAGCTATGAAGCAGTATTTCGAAATAGTTGACGTTTTGGCCAGAGAGATACTTGACTCGAGAGGAAACCCGACGATTGAGGTAGAGGTCACGCTTGATGACGGCACGGTCGGCCGTGCGGCAGTTCCCTCGGGCGCATCAACGGGAATGTATGAGGCCTGCGAGCTTCGTGACGGGGACAAATCCCGCTTCGGAGGTAAGGGCGTCAGAATGGCCGTTGAAAATGTCAACGGAGAGATAGCCGAAGCACTTCTCGGACTGAATGTTCTGGATCAGACCTCTATTGATAAGATTTTAATTGAGATCGACGGTACGCCGAACAAGACACGTCTCGGCGCGAACGCCATCCTCGGCGCATCCCTTGCCTGTGCAAGAGCGGCGGCTGAGGCTTCGGGCACCGGCCTTTACAACTATATCGGCGGCGTAAACGCAAGAACGCTGCCCGTTCCGATGATGAACGTTTTGAACGGCGGCGCGCACGCGTGCTGCTCCAATGTTGACATTCAGGAGTTCATGATAATGCCAGTCGGAGCGGAGAGCTTCTCAGAGGGGCTTCGTATGTGTACGGAGGTGTTCCATGCCCTGAAGAAGGTCGTTCCTCCCTGCGGAGTAGGCGACGAGGGCGGCTACGCTCCTAATCTCGACAGCGATGAGGACGCACTAAAGGCGCTTGTATCCGGCATTGAGCTTGCCGGATACAAGGCGGGCGAGGACTTTATGATCGCTATTGACGGCGCAGTTTCCGATTGGTACGACGAGAAGGACAAATGCTACCATCTGCCGAAGCGCGGCGTTACGATGACGAGCGCGGAGATGGTGGACATGTGGGAGAACTTCGTCGATAACTATCCGATAATCTCCATAGAGGACGGCATGGGCGAGAACGACTGGACCGGCTGGCAGCTCATGACCCGCCGCCTCGGACACAGAATTCAGATAGTAGGTGACGATCTTTTCGTCACGAACACCGCGAGAATAAAGAAGGGCATTGAACTCAACGCCGCAAACGCCGTGCTTATCAAGCTCAATCAGATCGGCACACTCACGGAGACACTCGAGGCTATCCAAATGGCGCACAGAGCCGGCTGGACGGCAATAGTTTCCCACCGCTCCGGAGAGACGGAGGACACGACTATCGCCGACATCTCTGTTGCCGTGAATGCTGGGCAGATCAAGACCGGCGCTCCCTCCAGAACGGACAGAGTGGCGAAGTACAATCAGCTGCTTCGTATAGAGGAAGAGCTTTTTGACGTGGCGGATTACCCCGGAATGGATGCCTTCTTCTCAATAAGATAAAGCCGACACCCTGCATCAAGCTAATGCAGGGTGCATTTTATTGGTTCTCTTTGATTTTTTCTATAAACTCGCGGCAGGTCATGCCGACACGCTTTTTGAAAGCGGCGCTGAAATAGTAGACAGAGCTGTACCCGCATCTGTCGGCGACCTCCGTGATGCTCAATGATCTGTCGGTTAGAAGCAGCCTCCGCGCGTTTTCAATTCGCGTGAGCATGATATATTCAGACGGTGATTGCTTCAGGTTCTCCGCAAAAATGCGGCGCAGATGAGTCTCGCTTATGAAAAAGCGCTCCGCAACACTGCTCACCGTCAGCGAGCTGCTTGCAGCGTTGTCCTTTATATACGCGCAGATATCGAGTAAGCGCGAGGAACTGTGCGCTCCGGAAATGCTCTGCATATATGAGCGCGTGATGTGACCGAATAAAGAATATAGCATATTGCGCGCTTCAATGCGGCTCAGCGGCTGCTTGCCGTTCCATGTGCTTTCAAGCAGACTGAATCGGGAGAGGATATCCTCAAAATTATCCGGACGGAAAGAAAGCGGCAGGGGATATCGCAGAAATTCGCCCGCCTCTTCTGTTGTGAAATCTATTACGCAGTACTCGTTGTCATCGTCTCCGAGCTTTACCCCGCTGTACGGGATACCGGCGGGCAGCTTGAGCGCGTCTCCCGCATGAGCATCGAATGAGAAGCCGTCAAAATCGTAATGGATTCCGCCGCTGACAAAGAGCAGAAGACCCTCGCATTCACGCTTCGCCGGGACATCTCTTTTCCACGCGGAATTGGTCTGCCGATAGATCTGCACAATATCGCTTATTCTCAGATCACAGCTCATGAAATCGGCAAGCTTTGTTTGCTCCATGCAGCATCACCTCTGATAGGATTATAATACGGAGGGCATGGATAAGCAATAGAGAGATGTTCGATTTTCTTAAAAACAAGGTCGGAAATATTATTGCGGTATTTCGCGATATGGGCTTTAATATAGGCATTGAATAAATATAAAACGGAGGCGTACGATGGGACCTTACTTAAAACCGGAAAAAGAAACAACGGAGCTTGAGCGTTTCAGAGCGCTCTCGGCTGATTATTTCAAAAAAACCGAGGGTTTGCCGATGGTCGAGATAAAGGCAGGCCTGCTTGAACTTATCCTCACGCAGGGAGAGATAATCATAGATGAGAACGACACCTTCCCTTATCACATTGCAGGCAGCGGAGACTTCTTCGACTACAGAGTAGCGCGCGTAAATAAGATAAGGAACGAAAAGCTTAAAGATAAGCTTGAAGAGTTCGCCGCGGGGCAGAGCGCGCTGCTGTACACGGGCGATGTTGACTTCAGCCACACCGTGCCGGACTGGGAACGACTTTTATCGGTCGGCTTCCCGGGAATCATCGCAGCGCTTGAGGGCAGACTCAACAAGGGAGGGCTGAGCGTTGAGCAGAGCAGATATCTGTCATGCACACTGAGAGTGTACAGGGCAGTAACAGTATATCTCGATCGCCTCGCCGAAAAGTGCGAAACGCACGGCGGCTTCGACAGAGCGGCCAAAGCATACAGAGCGCTTAAAGAGCGCACGCCGAAGACGCTTTTCGAGGTGTTTGCGCTGATGATTGTGTTTTACTTCCTTCAGGAGAAGCTTGACACGGAGCTTCTGCGCTCAATGGGCAGCCTCGATGAGCTGCTTCTTCCCTATTATAACAATGACCTTGCAAACGGTGTATCCCAGGCAGAGCTTGACGCGGACATTGCTGCCTTTATGCTTCAGCTGAGAGGCTTCGGCTTCATTAACAACATCCCGTTCTGTCTCTGCAGAACTGATTTCAGCGGACATACCTATTGTAACGAAATGTCCTATAGGCTTCTTCGCATATACTCAAAGCTCAACGTGCAGGATCCTAAGATTCAGATCCGATGCGGCAGAGATATCCCCGATGATCTGATGGCCATAGCAATGGAGGCCATCCGCGGAGGTAACAACAGCATCGTCTTTATGAACGATGCGGCGGTTCTGCCCTCGCTCGAAGCACTCGGCTTTGACCGTGCCGACTGCGAGGCGTACACCCCCGTCGGCTGCTATGAGCCGTCTGCAAGGGGAGAGCTCGCATGCACCTGCGCGGGAAGGATAAGCCTGCCGAAGGCCGTGGAGCTAACGCTTTCAAACGGAGTGGATACTCTGAATGGCTTCAGATTCGAGGAAAATGCTCACTCAATCGACACATGGGACGGCTTCTATGCAAGCCTGATGGCGCGCATGGCAAAGGCGGCGGACTGCGTGAGGCGTATAATGGCTGTTTATGAGAACGCATATGAGGATATCAATCCCTCGATGATACTCTCTCCCACATATCTCTCGGCGGTCGAAAGCGCGACTGATTTATACGCGGGAAGCGCAAAATATAACAGCACCTCCGTCAATGTGTTCGGCCTCGCGTCCGCCGTGGATGCGCTTGAGGCCATAAGACACGCGGTGTATGAGGAAAAGCTCTGCACGGCAGAGGAGCTTGCCGAGATCCTCGCTTCCGACTGGAAGGGGCAGGAGAAGCTTCGCCTCAAGTGCCTGAAGCGCTATCCGAAGTACGGCAACGGCAATGAAGAGGCCGATGCACTTGCGAAGAAGATAGTGGACGATATTTCCCCGATGATAAACGGTGTGCCGAATACACGCGGAGGCGTGTTCCGCCTCGGCATGTTCTCTATTGACTGGTATATGATGTTCGGAGAGAAGATAGGTGCGACGGCTGACGGAAGACACAGCGGAGAGATAATCAGCAAGAATATGTGCGCCGCCATCGGCAGGGATACGAACGGAGTTACGGGAGTTATCCACTCGGCCTCCGCGGCTGACGGGAGAAAGATCCCCGACGGAACGGTGCTCGACCTGGTGCTTGATTCCACGGCGGCAAAGGGCAATGACGGTATAGCCGCGATGACCGGCATCGTCAGGGCATACTTTGAGCTCGGCGGCTTCGCGATCCAGATCAACGTACTTGACCCTGAGCTGTTAAGAAAAGCAAAGGCACATCCGGAGGAGTATTCCAATCTTCAGGTACGTCTTTGCGGCTGGAATGTCTATTATACGGATCTTTCAGAGCAGGAACAGGATGAGTTTATTGCAATGGCAGAGAACGCAGCCGGCTGACAGCGGCATATGACGATATGCGCATACGGCATCAAAGTTGAGGATTGACACGAAAAAGATTATCCTTTTCAAGCGTTCCGAAATATGATAATCTAATTAAAAAGTAACCCCTCGGAGGTGACATATGAAAGAGCAGTACGCCGACGCATTCGAAAAGGGAATAGTTCAGCGCCGCCAGCTTGAGAACCCATTCTGCAAGCTGAACGATGTTGTGTACGACTGCATCAAGTCCGCGATAAACGGTCTCGCGATCCAGCCGGGCGAAAAGCTGAATATCACCGAAATAGCAAAAACGCTCGATGTGAGCATCACGCCAGTAAAGAACGCGATTCAGGAGCTCGTAAGAGAGGGCCTTGTTGAGCGGAGAGAGTCGGGCGGCTACTATGTTTTCGATATCTCCGAGAAAGAGCTGACGGATATCTATGATATGCGTATATGCTATGAGGGCTTTGCGGCATATCTGTGCGCGAGACGCCTTATCCTTGTTGACATTGACAAGCTGAAGAAGGCGGCCCTTGAGCATAAGAAGCTTTGGCTCGCCTATGCTGACGGCGATGATTCGCAGGAAAACTATAATGCCCGCATGAAGGCGGAGGAAAAGTTCAACGAGCTTATCATGAAATATGCCGACTGCAACACGCTCTATCAAAGCTATATGAAAGAGAAAAAGAGCTTTGAGTATGCCCTTCGCAGATATTTTGACTATTGGAAGATCGACCACGGCGCATACGGAAAGAAGATAATCGCCGAGCAGCACCTTATTGTTGTAAACGCAATTGCGTTGGGAATTCCGGATATCGCAAGGCAGGCTGCGGAGGAGCATGTGCAGTTTGAAAAGACACAGTGCCTTCTCAGAAGAAACAGACAGACCGAAAGCGGATACAGAGAATGACATTCGGTCGTTAAGAGCCCTTAACAAAAATCCGTCACATACTTTATCAGATTTTTAACAATTTGATGTTTTGTACAAAAAAACACTTAAAAAATCAGCAAAATCACGGAAATGCTTTTTGAAGCCGTAAACGCGATTTGCTGATTTTTTTAAGTCCCGAAAATATGATATACAGCAAAAAACCAACTAAAATCAATCTCTGCATGTCAACAGAGAACATGAAATAACCTTATTTGGACAAAATGAAGGCTGTTTGTGTATAATCAACATAAACATGGGGAAAGAGACGCAATTTCACAAAGCTTTTTGTGAAAATCATTAAAATGCTGAAATTGCAGTGTTTTTTGTTAATGAGTACCTAAGCGGGGAGGTGCGGCATGACGAGAAGGCTCAGAGTGGTTCAGATAGGCACGGGACATGACCATGCCGCTGATCATGTTGACGAGATTAATTACCTCAGCGAGCTTTATGAGCTCGTCGGCGTTTGCGAGCCCGATCCCGCAAGAAGAGCCGCCGCCGAAAAGCGCCTTTGTCACGATAAGTCCCACCTCACATACGGAAATGTCCGCTGGCTCACTATGGATGAGCTCCTCGCAATGGATGATCTCGATGCCGCAATAATTGAGACACCTGAGCTTTCCCTCGTTGAGAACGCGCAGCTTATGGCCGATAAGGGTCTGGCTATTCACATGGACAAGCCCTGCGGAGTGGATTATCTCGCATTTGAAAAGCTCGTGGAGACGATGCGCAGCAAAGGTCTGCCGCTCCACATCGGATATATGTACAGATACAATGCCGCGGTAATGCGCTGCAGAGAAATGGTCAAAGCAGGCAAGCTCGGCGATATATTCAGCGTGGAAACGCAGATGAGTGTTCAGCACGATGCTGCAAAGCGCGAATGGCTCAGACAGTTCAAGGGCGGCATGATGTTTTTCCTCGGCTGCCACATGGTGGACATGGTGTGCATGATGTGCGGAGAACCCGAAGAGGTGATACCATACAACACCTCATCGATGAATGACGGAATAGACACGGAGGATCTCGGCTTTGCCGTTTTCAGGTATCCTCACGGCGTGTCCTTCGTGAAGACGAGCGGAAGCGAGGTAAACGGCTTTGAGCGCCGTCAGGTGGTCGTAAACGGAACAAAGGGAAGCTTCCACATTCAGCCTATCGAGGACCGCACGGGCGGCCCGCAGGTTGAGGAGTGCTCGCATGTGCACATCTCCTTTTTGGAGGACGGAGTCGCAGAGCCATGGGGTCCGGCGGGCAGGGACGTCGTTTTCGGTCCCTTCGGCCGATACACCGAGATGATGACTGACTTTGCCGCTGTTGTACGCGGAGACAAAGAGAACTCCTTCGATTACGATTATGAGCTTATGGTTCAGCGCACGCTTCTGAAGGCCTGCGGGAACTTTGAAAATTGACTGGAGATACGATATGGAACGCTATGCTTGGAAAAACCTCGTTAGGGACGGAATGCAGGACGAATATATAAAGCGCCACAACGAGCTGTTCTGGCCCGAAATGACCGAGATGTTCAACGCCGCGGGCGTCCACAATTATTCGATATGGATGGTCGGAAACGAAGTTTTCGGCTATATGGAATGCGAGGACGGAGTTGACAAGGCGATAGCTTATCAGCGTGCCTCCGATGTGAAGGCAAGATGGGATGAATACATGAAGGACATCCTCATCCGCGACATCGACCCCGAAACGGGCAAGCCGAAGCTCGTAAAGCAGATATTCATGCACGAGTAATAAAACGGAATTATCAGCCCGGCAGACGCCGACTGTGATTTACGCAACACTTGCAAAACGAAAGGAGAGAACCATAAAACAATGGCAAAAATCATTGACACTTTTATGGAATGGGTGGAGAAGGCCGTCACTCTGCTCCTCGGCCTCGAGGTAGTGACGATAGTGGCACAGATATTCTTCCGTTACATTCTGAAAAATCCGCTCAACTGGAGCGATCAGGCATGCCGCTTCGGCTTGGTGTGGATAATTATGCTTGGTTTCCCCGTGATGTTCAACAGAAAGGCAACGGTCTGCTTTGACCTTATCTTTGCAAAGACCAAGGGCAAGCTAAAAAAGATATTTGAGATCTTTTTCGCCCTCTGCACGCTTTTCTTCTCGGCTACTTTCCTGCTTTGCGCAGTGCAGTACGTTCAGAAGTGCGGTGCTCAGAGCGTTCCCGGCTTCCCCGGCCTCAAGTTCTGGATGCTTTACGGCGCAGAGGTGGTTTGCGGTGTGCTGATGTCCGTTGTTATGCTCAAGGAGATCGGCGTTATCATAGCAAACTTCAACAAGCCCGATGAGCCCAAGCAGATCGAAGAATAAGGAGGGGAATGTAATATGTGGTTTGTAATCTGTATCGCAATATTTGTTGCCCTTCTGCTTCTCGGTACGCCTATAGTTATCGCGCTCGGTGTTCCCTGCGGAATATGGTTCGTTCTCTCCGGAGCAACTCCATGGATGATGTTTGCTCAGAAGATGTTCACTCAGATGGACAGCTTCTCGATGCTCGCCATTCCTCTGTTCATGCTGGCAGGCGAGATCATGGAGAAGACAGACATTACCAAGAGCCTCGTCGTCTTCGCAAACTCCGTCGTCGGTTGGATACGCGGCGGTCTTGCACAGAGCACTGAGCTTGCAGGTATGCTGCTTGCAGGTATTTCCGGCTCCTCCAATGCGGATACATCCGCTCTCGGCGTTCTGCTTTATAAGCCCCTGCGCGAGTCCGGCTATGATGAAGGCTTTGCAAACGCAATAATCATCTCCTCCGGCTCTATCGGTCCTATCATTCCTCCCAGCATCTGCATGATAGTTTACGCAAACGCAGCGGGCCTCAACATAGGCAAGCTGTTCATGGGCGGCGTTATCCCCGGCATTCTGATGGGAATCGGCTACATGTTCGTCTGCTACTTCTATGCTAAGAAGCACAATGTGCCCAGAACTCCGTTCAAGGGCTTCAAGAACATTTTCGTAACCTTCGGTCAGGCGATCTGGGCCCTGCTCATGCCTCTTATCATCATCGGCGGTGTTCTCTCCGGTATAGTCACCGTTACCGAGTCCGGCGTTCTCGCGGTCGTTTACGGCGCAGCCTACGGCTTCATCACTAAGAAGCTCACGTTCAAGCA
>DCGN01000073.1 GCA_002315275.1 Clostridiales bacterium UBA1777 | reverse complement strand
TGTCCATATTTTTTTTATTATGAGCTAAAGCATACGGATCGGACTGCATTTTGTCGGATCTATGAAAAGGAATGATTATTTATGAAGAAATTCTCTCGCCTCATTGCCTATGTTATCGTGATAGTAATGGTGTTCTCTATAGCCTCCGTTGAGGCATTTGCACAGGGAACCGAGTGTGACCTTTCCGGATACGGAGAGGGTTACATAGCCTTTGGCGACAGCTACGCAAGAGGAATGGGTGGCTCCGATGACTGGGACTCCATCTATTACATGGATAATCTTCCCGGTGTTTCTCAGTGGGGATACTCCCGGCAAATCACCACGACCGTGAACTGCCGAAATGTTGAGGGCGGATATACCTACCTGCTGGCACAGACTATCGGCTGCAATACGCCTGATGACCTAACCGATCAAAGCGGTACCTATTGGCCTGTTGCACAGAACGGCCTTACTCTTAACGCGGTCATGGATCTCATCGGCTATGATGACGGCTATTTTGACACTGAATATACCCATGGTCTGGACTTTACACGAAACCGCTACAATGCCGACCTCTATTACTTTGGCAGCCCCGACAGAAGCGTTGATGCCGACGGCGGAGTGTATACCGGCCCGGCGGGTCTCGCAGGAGATCTGAATGAGCTCATCGCCGACGCAAAGCTCATTACCTCGGCTATCGGTATGGGTGATGTGCTCAACCGCTCCTTAGAGCTGGTCTCAAGGAGCGAGCATTATAACGTTGACGATATCCAAGATGTTTCCGGCCTTATCAGCGATGTTTACAGAATTGCCAACGAGGGGTATGAATACTGGGAGACCTACTATCCTGTATTCCTGCGCTACCTGAAGGAGAATTCCGACGCCACCATAGTCGTAGTCGGAGCCTCGAATCCGATCTTCAATCTCACTCTTTCCGATTATACCGTTCTGCCCTTGGGAAACTGCTTCTCCGCCGTCACTGCAAAAATGAACAGCCGTATGCGTGACTGGTGCGATGAGCTCGGTCTCATTTATGTGGACATCTCCAACGTGGAAACCGGCATAACAGAGAATGAAATGTCATATTTAGGCGAATTCGACAATGACAGATCATATGCCGACCATCCGACACAGCAGGGCCACCAGCAGATTTGCCGCATGATAGTTGAGGCGCTGAAAGAGAACGGAGGTTTTAACGATACAAAGAAGACAGATATCAAGGTAGATATCGGCCGCTTTGACAAGATTGACTATGTGGCAGTAAACGGGATTTACACTACTGACTATGATCTGGACGGCCATCTGCTGACAGTCCACTGCAGCACAAAGCTTGCAAACAACCTCACCGTTTCAGCTAAAGTGAACGGCAAGATCGCTGTTGCCACATATCAGGTCGTATATAATGACGGATACACCGCGTACCGTGTCTACACTACTAATAATATTCTGAAAGTAAGCACAAATATTGTATCCGCTATTAAATCCAAGCTGAATATTAGCTGACAATCAAGCGGATGAAAAAACGCATCTGCATTAAACTAAGAAAGTGTGACTATGAACGCTCCTTTCCCGGGGCAGAATCATAGTCACACTTGTTTTTCTTTATCCGAATCAGGCAACCTGCACATTAACCGCCTTTTGTATAATGCTTATGCACCCCGAAGGGCTTATACGCAATAGCCGCTGCTGCGGTCGACGACGCTTTTGAGTTCTCCGCCGTTCAAATATGCACGCAGGTTTTCAAGAATGATACGGCGCACGTTATCAAAGGTCTCTTCGAGATGGTCATCACCTGCCACATGAGGTGTGACGATGAGCCTCGGCTCGTCCCAAAGAGGATGTCCGGCGGGGAGCGGCTCAGTCTCGAAAACGTCCACGCCGGCACCGGCAATGATGCCCTCGTGTAGAGCAAGCAAAAGGTCATTGGGGCTCACTACATTGCCCCTGCCGCCGTTCACGAAGAAGGCACCGGGCTTCATTTTCATAAGCCTGTCGATACTGAATAATCCGTTTGTCTCCCGACTTCCGGGCAGGAAGGAGGCGACGATGTCTGCTTCGGGCAGAAGCCCGTCAAGCTCCGAGGCGAGGTGAATCTCGTCCATATACTCAGGCAGCCCGCCCGGTCTCCGCCGCACGCCGATAACCCTTGCACCCATCAGCTTGCAGAGCTTGGCATACGCGAGACCGATATCTCCCGTGCCGACCACAAGCACGGTGGCATCGGCGAGTGAGCTTACATAGCCCATATCCGCCCAGCAGTGTTCGTGCTGCTTATCACGGTAGAGATGAAGCTTTTTCATTAGGGACAGTGTGACGGCGAAGAGATGCTCCGCCACAGCCTTGCCGTAGGCACCGGTGGAGCTGGTGAGAATGGTATCGGGCGAGAGGATGCCCTCCTTCACATAGGCATCTGCTCCGGAGGAGGAGAGCTGAAGCCACCGAAGCTCAGGTGAGCAGCTTATCCTGCTTGCCGGAACATTGCCGAGTATGATGCAGGCGGAAGAAATCTGCTCTGCGGTGGCAGTCGCTCTGTCCGAAAATTCAAATTCGTAATCGGGAGCACTCTCCCGAAGGCTTTGCCTGTATTCTTCATCGCAGGGGACGGTAACAAGTATTTTTTTCACGGCAGCAAACCTCGTTTTTTTATGGCGGCACACATCAGTGTACGCTTAATATTATCACGGCATTTGCGATTTTTCAAGTGAGATGCTCCCTACGCCGAAACGAATGCCAGACTATCGAACGGTGGGGGATAATCAGCTTGAGACGGAGTTAAACCCCGCTAAAAAATTAACGTATCTTTACATTTTATTAGCTGCATGTTATTATATAAAAAACATAAATAAATGACTTTCTTTGATTGGTAGGAGCTGTACAATGGCAAATTACCTGCTGGAAATGAACCACATAACGAAAATTTTCCCGGGCACAAAGGCTTTGGACGATGTGAGCTTTAACCTGAAAACAGGTGAGATTCACGCGATCGTCGGAGAAAACGGCGCGGGAAAATCCACGTTTATCAAGGTGCTCACGGGAGTGCATCAGCCGGACGGCGGAGAGATAATACTCAACGGCGAAAAGATCGTCATGCACAATCCTCTCGTTGCACAGAAGCACGGCGTGGCTGCTATCTATCAGCACCCCGCCTCCTATCCCGATCTCTCCGTTGCGGAGAACATTTACATAGGCCATGAGTTCAAAATAGGCCCCTTTATCAACTGGACAAAGGCTAACCGCGAGGCACAGAAAATACTCGACAGTATCGGCGCGAGTTTTTCTGCCACGGCCTCGGTGGGCTCGCTGTCCGTTGCACAGCAGCAGCTCGTGGAGATAGCTAAGGCGCTGTCGCAGAATGCCCGCATTCTTATTATGGATGAGCCGACAGCAGCGCTGTCTAAGCGCGAGAGCGAGGAGCTGTACGATATAGCTCGCCAGCTACGCGATAAGGGCGTTGCAATCATCCTTATATCCCATCGCTTTGAGGATATATTCGGCCTTGCCGACAGGACAACGGTATTCCGCGATGCGCATTATATCGGCACATGGAATATTGACGAGGTAGATGAATCCATCCTTGTAAAGCACATGGTTGGCCATGAGATAGGCGATTTCTTCCCGAAACGCGAGCCGAAGATAGGAGAAGAGATTCTCCGCGTTGAAAACCTGTCCCGCGAGGGATATTTCAAAAATGTCAGCTTCAACCTTCATGCCGGCGAGATAGTCGGTATTACGGGGCTTGTCGGCGCAGGGCGCACGGAGGTTATTGAGGCTATATTCGGCATCACGAAGGCCGACTCCGGCAAGGTGTTCATCAACGGCAAGGAGGCAAAGAAAAAGCGCTCTCCGCACAGCATGATGGATTTGACACTCGGATGGCTTCCGGAGGACAGAAAAAAGCAGGGGCTTCATCTGAACTGGTCGATAAACCACAACATCTCTCTTCCCATTATAGATAAATGCGTAAATAAGCTCTTTATCTCCGATGCGAAGGAGCACAAAATATCCAACAGCATGAAGGAGCTTCTTGCGATAAAGGCTCCCGACGTCGAGACGCATTCGGGCGCTCTCTCAGGAGGCAACCAGCAGAAGGTCGTTATCGGTAAGCAGCTTGCCGCAGAGTCGAAGATAATAGTCCTCGACGAGCCGACAAAGGGCGTTGACGTTGGATCCAAGGCGCAGATATACCGCCTTATGAACGACCTTGTCGCTCAGGGCATAGGAATCGTGATGATCTCATCCGAAATGCCGGAGATCATGAATATGTCCGATAGGATATATGTAATGTGCGAGGGACGGATAACTAAGGAATTTCCGGCCAAGGGGCTGACGCAGGAGGAAATACTCAAGGCAGCTATGGATACGAATTCTGATAAGGAGCAGTAAAGGTGAAAAACAGGAAGAAATTCTCCGTACTTGATTTTTTCATGGAGCACAGAGAGGCTCCGATGCTCGTAATCCTCGCTCTGTTTATAGTGACGGTCGGAGTAAAAATCCCGGGCTACTTTGAAAACAACTATATCAACATCCTCAAGAACTGCTCTCTCAACCTCGTCATGGCGACAGGTATGCTGTGCGTTCTGCTTGTAGGCTCGATAGATATTTCCGTGGCCGCAGTGCTGGAGCTTTCGGCAGCTGTCGCGGGAGTGCTGATGAGAGACGGTTATATACAGTCAACAGTCATGATGTTTGCTGTCGGCATAGGTATAGGCGCATGTGTCGGCCTGCTGACGGGTGTACTGATGAGCCGCGGGCGTGTGCTCCCGATTATTGTGACACTCGGAATGACATATATGTGCAGAGCGCTCATACCGATGGATTTTATCCTCGGCATGGATAAAATCGCAAGAATTGACCTCGCCGACTCCTTTAAGGACTTTATTCTCGTCAAGGTGCTCGGCCTTCCTCTTATAGTATATATAACCTTCGCGGTCGTTCTGCTGATAGGAGTCTTTCTCAAGTATTCAAAGACGGGCAGATCGTTATACGCCGTAGGCTCCAACACTGAGGCGGCAATGATGCGCGGCGTCAACGTAAATGCCACTAAGATACTTGCTCACGTTATCTGCGGCGCGACGGCGGGCATGGCCGGCATCATGCGTCTTGCCGAGTACAACGCCATAGAAAAGGGCGCGTGCAACGGCGGAGAAATGTATGTTATTGCAGCCTGCGTTCTCGGCGGTGTTTCCGTCATGGGCGGCTACGGCAAGATGGTCGGCGTTGTGATAGGAGCGGTGCTCATAGCCACAATAGACAGCGCCATCCCGCAGCTGTTTATGGATGCAACTATGATGAAGGAGTTTTTCAAGGGCATTCTGATTCTCGCGGCGATCCTGCTCAACGTTGTATTGCAGCGTGTTTCGGAAAAGCGCAAGAAGCTGAAGGAGAGTGCGAAATGAAAAACGGTAAACTGAGATCCTATGCATGGGAGATCATGCTTATTATCCTTCTGGCAATATTGTGGATAGTCTTTGAGGCCAAGGACAGCGCAAGAGGCAAGGATGTTTTTAACATGGCGAAGATGCTCAGCGGAATGAGCGTATATATGCTCTACAGCTTCATGGCACTCGGCATGGCGCTTATTCTCGGCATGGGCGATATAGACATCTCCGTCGGTGCGAGCGCGACGCTCTCGGCTGCGGTCATGGGTGTGATGTACAGGGCGCTTGTAAACGGAGGAACGGCAAACGGCGCAGCCTTCGCAATAGCAATCATTGCCTGCCTTGCTACAGGCTCATTGTGCGGACTGCTGAACGGCTTCCTTATTACACGGTTCCGTGAGCTCTTTCCCATGATAGTAACACTCGGCACGATGCTTTTCTACAGAGGCTTCTGTTATCTGTTCCTCGGCGGCGATACGCTCAAGTTCGAGAACGATAATACGTGGAATCTTCTGAAAAATCTCTACAGCGGTTCGGTTAAACTCGGCGGTATCTCTGTTCCGACAATAATTTTCTGGTTTCTCGGCTTTGCGGTTGTTTTTTATATATTCCTGCACAAGACAACAGGAGGGCGTAAGCTGTTTGCCATCGGAGAGAACAGAACGGCAGCACTGTACAGCGGCATCAGAGTAGACCGCTTCGAGCTTCTTATGTTTATGATATGCGGTCTTATGGCTGCGGTGTCCTCACTGTTCTATGTGGGCTGCGCATCCGCCACAGTCAGAGCCGATGCAATGCAGGGCTATGAGATGTACGCGATAGCCGTTGCGGTACTCGGCGGCTTCTCTACGGACGGCGGCAAGGGCAACGTTATAGGAGTTGTGCTCTCGGTAGTCATTTTCGGCGTTATGAAAAAGGGTCTCGGTACGCTGTTCGGATTCTCTGACAGTACGGTCAACCTCGCAGTCGGTATAGTGCTTATCCTCGCATCGCTCATACCGAATGTTATCGAGGATATCGCAACTAAAAAGAGGCTGCGCAAGCAGCATGTGGATATACCATCATCCACATCTAATCAGACATAACAGCGAAAAGCTGATATGCATAAAATTTTATTTTTGGAGGCAAACATGAAAAAAATCCTCGCTCTTACCCTTGCGCTGTGCATGGTATTTGCACTGTGCGCCTGCGGCTCGTCCGCAAAGAAAGCGGCAGATGACACCATAACCATCGGCGTTGTCTACAAGCAGTCCGGCAATGCGTACTTCCAGGCCGGTGTCACCGGTTTCCAGAAGGCAGCAGATGAGCTCGGCTTCGAGTTCATGCACGACGGTCCCGATGACAGCTCCAACGACGGCCAGGAGCGTATCATCCGCAACTACATCGACCAGGGCGTTGATGTACTCTGCATTTCCGCAAATGACGCAGCAGGTCTTGTTGATGTCTGCAACGAAGCAAGAGAAGCCGGCATCCTCGTCCTCTCCTGGGACGCTAAGGTCGACGCAGCAGGCCGCGATCTCGACATCGAGCCCGCTTCCGCAAAGGTCATCGGTCTGACCCAGCTTGAGTTCATCGCAGAGGAAATGGGCTACGAAGGCCAGCTCGCAATAGTCTCTGCCGGTGCAACCGCTCCTAACCAGAACCTTTGGATCTCCTTCATAGAGGAAGCTCTCAAGAACGATTCCAAGTATGCTAATATCGAGTATGTCGGTGTTGTTTACGGCGATGACGACTACACCAAGTCCTACGATGTTATGAAGGCTCTCATTGACCAGTATCCCGACCTCAAGGGCGTCATCGTTCCCACCACGAACGGCGCACCCGCAGTTGCTAAGTGCATCATCGACGAAGGTAAGGATGCAACACTCAAGATGACAGGCCTGACCCTCGCACACGATATGGCTGAGTACATCCACGGCGGTGTCGCTCCCGCAACCTTCCTGTGGAACCCCATCGAGCTCGGCTATGTCTCCTCTTACGTTGCTGTTGCAGCTGTTAAGGGCGAGTTCAAGTTCGAGGCCGGCCAGACCATCGACATCCCCGGCTTTGATGGCCTCACCGTTGAGGTTTCCGATGACGGCGGCCTCATCCTTTACCTCAACAAGCTCAACAAGTTTGACGATTCCACCGTTGACGATTGGATCGATGCTCTCTAAGCTCTGAGAACAAGGAACATCTCTAAACAATGATGACCCCGGTATCCGAGAGGATGCCGGGGTCATTTCCGGTTTTATGGGCATGAAAAATCTGTGAGGTA
>DCGN01000006.1:10827-10962 GCA_002315275.1 Clostridiales bacterium UBA1777 | reverse complement strand
ACACTCTCACCTATATCTACTCCGCAGACGGCGAGACATGGGGCACTTGGGAAGAGATCTATACCGAGCCGGGCACATACTCTGTAAAGGCGGTAGTTGAGGCGACAGAGGAATATAACGGCGCAGAGAGCAGTG
>DCGN01000006.1:1222-10762 GCA_002315275.1 Clostridiales bacterium UBA1777 | reverse complement strand
TCACGGCCTTCCTCGCAAAGATACTTGCAATTCTCCCCGCACTTATCGTATTCCTCAGATACATAGACCGGATAATCTGACGGTAATTAAACTTAAACAGGAAGACCTGAAATCAGGTCTTCCTGTTTTTCTGTTCTGCTATTTCGTTTCTCTGAGGCTTTTCAGCACCATACCTATGAGCACTCCGAAGACCGACGGAACAAAGCCGATTATGAGTTCTGTGAGCTTTCCGCTGCCGTAAACGATAAGCGGCAGCAGATAGGAGTAAGCCGTAAACAGTACAGGCGCGATGAGCTTTGCAGCACCCTTTCTCATTCCGAGTACGATACACGCGGCGAAGGCAAACAGCGGGACAGAGATGCCGAAAACAAGAAGCTGTGTACCGAGCCTCGTGAGACTGTCGGAGGACAGCCCCCATATTATTTCGCCCGCTGCCATGACGGCAAACAGGGCAAACACGGTTAATTCGGTTTTATATTTTTTGAAGCTCATTTGAGATCACCTCAAGAAGCTCCGGAAGCTCCGAGAGCTTTTTTATTTCGTAATCGGGAACGATGTCTTCGCGCGGCGGCTCGTCATTCGGATTAAACCAGCAGGTTTTTATCCCCGCATTGATGCCGCCGAGAATATCCGAGCTCAGTCTGTCGCCTATAATTATCGCTTCGTCAGATTTGAAATCCTCTATCCGTGCAAAGCAGCGATTAAAGAATTCCCTCTGAGGCTTGTCCGCACCGATGCACTGCGAGACGAAGATGCCGTCAAAATACCTTGCGATGCCCGCACTCGCAATGCGCCTGTCCTGTACGCTTTTTGTGCCGTTTGAGGCGATATAGAGTCTGTATTTTCCGTAAAGAGACTCTAAAAGCTCGGGAGCGCCGTCAATGAAGTAATGTCCCACGCCGAGAAGATACTCATATTTCGCCTGCGCTTCATATGCGGATGCATCGATGCCGAGCTCTGAAAAGAATATCTCAAAGCGGCTCACGAGCACCTCCTCGCGTGTAAGCTCACCGCGCTCAAGCTTTTCCCACTGAAGCGAGTTTATACGGCTGTATTTTCGCACGGTCTCATCATCGAGACTGATGCCGAAGTCTCCGAGAGCCTTTTTGAGGGCAACGGACTCAGCCCTTTTGAAGTCAAGCAGGGTGTCGTCAATGTCAAAGAATATGTTTCTAATCATTTCCTTATCGTTTTATGTCATACTGCATGAAAATGGAGTTTCCCATCGGACTCTCATGGTGCGGCGGAACCTCGTAAAAGCCGAGCTTTGTGTAGATGTGCTGGGCGACGGTTAAAAAGGGCAGAGTATCAAGCAGAACCCTGTTGCAGCCCGCGGCCCTTGCCTCGGTGAGTATGAGTCGGCAGAGCCTTTCGGCGAGTCCGTTTCCGCGGAATTCCGGCTTAACATACAGACGCTTCAGCTCACAGCTATGCTCATCAAAGGGCTTCATCGCGATACAGCCTGCGGGCTTACCGTCGTGAAGTGCGAGGTAAAGCCTGCCCTTCGGCTCGCCGTATTTTACGCTCAGGTCTTTTAATTCGTCGTCATAGTTCTGAATCTCAAGGTATTTTGCGAAAACGGGAGCGTTTTCGATGAGAAAATCGGTGTAGGCGAGAAAAAGCTCACGCATGACCTCAGGCCTGTCATAGCCACGGACGATCTCGAAGTCCATCGCATCCGCCCTCAGAGCCTGTCGCGTATCGCGCTGACCTCGTCCTTAAGAAGCTTTATGAACAGCCCCGCGTCGAGACTGTAGGCCATCGCATCGAAGCCGCGCCTGTAGCCCGAGACCACGGCATCCGCAGAGCCGGCAAAGAAGATGCAGAACTTGCCCGCTTCATGAACGGCCCTTATGATGCGGTCAATTGCCGCCTGAAAATCGGGGTTATCAAACTCGCCGGGTATTCCCATGGAAATAGAGAGGTCGTAGGGGCCTACGAATATGCCGTCGACGCCGTCGAGCGCGACTATTTCCTCAATGCAGTTTAAGGCTCCGACTGTCTCGCACTGCGGGATGAGCAGAGTCTCGGAGTTGAAGTGCGCCATGGTTTCAGGTACGTTGCCGATGCCGTCAAAGCCCCAGCCGTCCTTTCTCGAGGGGCAGAAGCCGCGCATACCGACGGGAAAATACTTTGCGTAGGAGATGAGCTCCTTTACCTGCGCGACGGAGTGCACGTCGGGTACGATAAGCCCCTGTGCGCCGACGTCAAGAAGCTTGAGAATAGCCGAACGGCTCGTCTCGCGCACGCGGCAGAGGGGAGTGAGTCCGGACAGCTCCGCACAGCGGATAAACTCCGCGCTGCTCTCGGCCTCTATCGGCGAGTGCTCGTTGTCGATAATGACAAAGTCCATTCCCGTTCTGCCGAGACACTCCATGATGTAGGTGCTTGCGGTGTCGAAAAAGCAGCCGATGGGCTTTTCTGAATTCAAAAGCTTTGCTTTCAGGGTGTTTTTCATGGTTTGACCTCCGAATAGATATATAGTCAGCTTATGACATCAGTCTACAATATTCTCGGCAAATGTCAATAGCTGATGACAATGTGTATGTTTAAAGTATTAACAGACCGTTAATTTTTCTCTGTTATCACTGAAAATGCACTAATGACTTGCAATTTATGTGAAAATGTTGTTAAATAATATCGATAACCTTGCCCAAACGGTGAAGAAATGGAAAATAGTATTTGGATATTCACTGCGCTTGGCGGACTTGTTCTCGGTTCGGCTGCGTCTTATATTAATTATATAATAAGCAAGAAGATAGTTAAGACAAAAAGCGTTGCCGGCATCATGGGCGTAAATTCCCTGAGACTGCTTATTGACGGACTTGTACTGCTCGCGGTATTTCTGATTTGCAGACAGCTTGAGCTGCCCTATATGCCGGCACTGATCACGGCGGCATTGGGTCTTACTGTAGGCGGAATGCTGTTTCTAAAACGCCTGTCAAATATGATTCTGGACAGCGTAACAGACGGAGGTGAATGAAATGGCGGAAATATATCATAATTTTCTTGAGCCGACGAAGACGGTCTACTCAATGTGGGTAATAATAGCCGTCATTGCTTTGTTTGCATTTATATGTACGAGAAAGATCAGGGAGGTACCCGGCCCACTGCAGAACCTTGCGGAGATGGCGGTCTCGGGACTTGTGGGCTTCTACTCGGGCATAATGGGAGAGAAGAAGGCAAGGCAGTATTTCCCGATTCTTGCGACCTTCTTTATATTCATCGTGATCTCGAACTACAGCGGACTACTGCCGGGAGCGGGACATCTGTATACAGTGCCGACCTCGGTGCTGGCGGTCACGGCGGGTCTTTCATTAGTATCGTTCATGACGATACAGACGAGCGGCATAAGGCATCACGGCATTCCGGGATATCTCAAGACCTTCACAAAGCCCGTCGCGGTACTGCTTCCCATAATGATAGTCGAGCAGTTCGTCAGACCTGTATCCATGGCACTGCGACTGTACGGCAACATCTACGGCGAGGAGCTTGCAACGGAGACACTGTTCGGACTGTTCCCGCTGGTGCTTCCGATCGTAATGAACATTCTCAGCCTGCTGTTCTGCTTTATACAGGCAATGGTGTTCTCAATGCTTTTAGGTATGTTCCTTAACGAAGCAACCGAAGACGAGGAATAAGTCAAAAATAAAAAAACAATACATAAACGGAGGAAACAAAAATGAGTATAGCACAGGGACTTATCGCAATCGCAGCAGCACTTGTAATCGCACTGAGCGCAATCGGCGTCGCATATGCACAGGGCATGGCGGCAACGAAGGCGCTTGAGGGCATGGCACGTCAGCCCGAGCTTCAGAGCAAGCTCCAGTCTTCCATGATTCTTGCAATGGGCTTCATGGAGGCACTTGCTATCTACGCACTCGTTATCGCATTCATGCTTATCGCAAAGATCTGATCGATCTTTCCGAAAACCGAAAGGGGGAGACTTGATTGGTCTTAGATATAGTCGGACTGCAGATAAGCGTACCTGAGCTCATCTGGACTGTCATCTGCTTCTTCCTTCTGTTATTTCTGCTGAACAGATTCCTGTATAAGCCCATACTGAAGGTCATGGACGAGCGCAGTGCAAAGATCGCCGAGGGCATGGATGCCGGAAAAAAGGCGGCTGAGGCTATGCTTGAAAATGACGCACTCTTAGCCGCCGAGCTGAGCGAAAAGGGCAGCGATGCCAGAAAACTCATCTCGGAGGCCAGGGACGGCGCTGAAAAGGAAAAGTCACAGCTTATACTCGACGCCCGCAAAACGGCAGAGGGGATAAGCAAAGCAGTCCGTGAGAAGGTCAGCCTTGAAGAGACAGCGACAGTCGGCAGCATGGAAAACGATATGCCGGAGTTTGTAGCGCTGCTCTCGGAAAAGCTTCTCGGTTCGGACGAGGTGTCAAAGGATGCCGGACTTATAAATGAATGTATCACGGCGTCAAAGGACAGAACAGACGATTGAGAGCAGGATTAACTCGAATGACCGCGAAGGGTCGTTAAGCAGGAAGGGAGGGATAGTTCTCAAGTGGATATGGTATTTAGAATAATAAACTTTCTGATCCTCTTCGGAGCGCTTGCTTTCATAGCCAAAAAGCTCGGACTCATCGATAAGATGTTTACGAGCCGCATCCGTAAGGTTGAAAATGAGCTTAAGGAAGCGGATGAAGCCCGCAGACACGCATTAACGCTCGATGAGGACATGAAAAAGGCGCGACTTGAAAACGAGGAGCGCATGGCGGAGCTTATAACCGGCGCCGAACAGCAGGCGCATGAGAGCCGCCGCGCCATCATTATCTCCGGCGAGGAGACTGCGAGAGCGCTTATCACGGATGCGGAGCGGAGCGAAAATGAGCTTCGCAGCGAAATGCAGGGCAGAGTATCCACGGATGTGGTACGTCAGGTGGCGGATATTACGGGAGAGCTTCTCCGTAAGGGTGCATTTGAGAATGCAAAGCAGGCTCTGAATGACAGATTTATTGAAGAGATACGAAAACTGATATCGGCAATGCCGAGCGACATATTAAATATGAATGAACTGAAGAAACTGGACATTTCAATAAAAAGTGCCGAGCCCCTCAGCGACGAGGAGATGAAGAAGCTCACGCAGATAATCTGCGAGACCTTCATATCCTGCCGGAATGAGGTGGACTCTGATCTCGTAGGCGGTGTCCGAATGCAGGTGGGCGATACCGTGTATGACGGAACGCTGTCACATCAGCTCGACAGACTCAGCCGCGACGTAGAGAGCAATACCCGCCGCAATGACACTGAGCTGCAGTCCGTTGCCGAGAACATCAGACAGCAGATAGCGAAGGTCGATAACGGCATAGACGTATACCAGACCGGCGAGGTCGTAACGGTCGGTGACGGTATCTGCCGTGTTTCCGGTCTTGCAGACGTCATGGCAGGCGAGATGCTCGAATTCCCCGGCGGACTCAAGGGTATGGTTCAGGACCTCGAAAAGGAGAACGTCGGTGTTGTCCTTCTCGGTGAGTTCAGCGGCATACAGGAGGGTGACCCCGTCCGCCGCACCGGACGCATCATCGAGGTTCCCGTCGGCGAGTGCATGATAGGCCGCGTAGTCGATGCAATGGGCAAGCCCATAGACGGCAAGGGCCCCATCAATGCGACAGAGCACCGTCCCGTTGAGAGCCCCGCACCGAGCGTTATTGACAGAAAGAGCGTATCCGTACCCATGCAGACGGGACTTAAGGCAATCGATGCCCTCGTTCCCATCGGCAGAGGCCAGCGTGAGCTTATCATCGGTGACCGCCAGACGGGAAAGACCGCAATTGCAATCGACGCAATCATCAATCAGAAGGGCAAGGATGTCATCTGCATCTATGTTGCAATAGGTCAGAAGGAATCCACCATAGCAAATGTGGTCGAGAGACTGCGCAAATTCGGCGCTATGGATTATACCGTCGTCGTCTCCGCAAACGCCTCCGAGCCCGCACCCATGCTGTACATCGCACCGTACTCCGGCGCTGCAATGGGCGAATACTTCATGTATAAGGGCAGAGATGTCCTCATCATATACGATGACCTCTCCAAGCAGGCCACCGCTTACCGCGAGATCTCCCTGCTGCTCCAGAGACCGCCCGGCCGTGAGGCATACCCCGGCGACGTCTTCTACCTGCACTCAAGACTTCTTGAGCGTGCGGCACGCCTCAGCGAGGAGGCAGGCGGCGGCAGCATGACGGCACTGCCTATAATCGAGACACAGGCGGGAGATATCTCCGCGTATATCCCGACAAATGTCATCTCAATCACCGACGGACAGATTTTCCTTGAGAGCGATCTGTTCCACTCGGGCGTAAGACCCGCAATAAACGTCGGACTGTCCGTATCCCGCGTCGGCGGCGCGGCACAGATAGGCGCGATGAAGCAGGTCGCAGGCCGTCTGCGTGTCGACCTCGCCCAGTACCGTGAGCTTGCATCCTTTGCACAGTTCGGCTCCGACCTCGACAAGGCTACCCGCGACACTCTGCACAGGGGCGCAAGAATGACCGAGATACTCAAGCAGGGACAGTATGTCCCCATGTCCGCATCCGATCAGGTCATAGCCATTTTCGCGGCGAGCGAGGGCTATACCGACGATATCGAGCTTAGCGACATTGCACGCTTCGAGTCCGAGCTGATTGACTATGTAAACCGCAGCTATCCCGAGCTGAACGCCGAGATACTCTCGGGCAGGAAGCTCGGCGCAGAGCAGCAGAAGAAGCTGAGAAGCTGCATTGAGGACTTCAAAAAGACCTTCTGACAGTAACACCTTATTCCGAAGGGAGGGACGGAAATGGCAAATATGCGTGCGATAAGATCGCGCATAAAGAGCGTCAAAAATACCCAGCAGATAACGAAGGCGATGAAGATGGTAGCGGTGTCAAAGCTTCGCCGTACCCAGTCCGGCATGAATGCCATCCGTCCCTTCGCCGAGAGAAGTCAGGAAATGCTGAATATGCTTCCGGGTACCGACTCAAAGCTCGAAAACAGATTCATTCAGCCTCACAAGGAGATAAGAAAGGTCTGTTATGTGCTCTTTATCGGCAACCGCGGGCTTTGCGGAATGTACAACAATGCCATACTCCGCTTCATGCAGGATATAGCCGAGAGCGAGACACGCGATTACTTTGTCATCGTCTGCGGACGCTGGGGAAAGGATATCATTGCAAAGTCGAAGCTGCCGGTCAAGAGAGTTGTTGACGATATGAGCGATACGCCAACGGCACACGAGGCACTTGCGCTGTCTGAAAGCCTTAAGAAGATGTTCCTGAACGGAGAGGCGGACGAGGTACACCTTGTGTATCAGAAGTATATCTCCGCCCTGAGTCAGAAGCCGAGCGTAACACAGCTTCTGCCCGCGAGTCCGGAAACGGGAGATGCATCTGCAGGGGAGAAGGACTTCATCTTCGAGCCATCGGCGGAGAGCGTTTTAGAGAGCGTAATGCAGCTATACATTAATAATAAGGTCTATTCTGTAATGCTTGAGGCCAAGTGCGGTGAGCACTCCTCAAGAATGACGGCTATGACCTCGGCAACGGACAGTACGAAGGAGCTGATCGACAAGCTCGGACTGTCACTCAACAGAGCGCGTCAGGCTGCGATCACGACGGAGATATCCGAGATAGTCGGCGGCGCATCGGCTCTGAAAAAGAAGAAATAATCCCTTCAGGGAGGTATTCATATGGAAAATGGTATCGTCAGAAGGGTCATAGGCCCTGTAGTGGACGTTCAGTTTCCCGCCGGCAGACTGCCGGATATATATAACGCCATCGAGGTAGAGCTGCCCGACCGAAAGATAGTCATGGAAGCTGTACAGCACCTCGGCGATAACAGCGTGCGGTGCATATCGCTGTTCTCGACAGACGGAATGAGCCGCGGCATACGGGCCGTGGATACGGGCTCACCCGTAAAGATGCCCGTCGGAGACGCGACTCTCGGACGTATGTTCAATGTAATAGGTGAGCCAATCGACGGCAAGGGCGAGCTTGGAGATGCAGAGCGAATGCCCATCCACCGTCAGGCGCCCGCCTTCACCGAGGTCACTCCGTCCACGGAGATGCTCGAAACGGGCATCAAGGTCATCGACCTGCTTGCGCCTTACTCCAAGGGCGGCAAGATAGGACTTTTCGGCGGCGCAGGTGTCGGCAAGACGGTTCTCATTCAGGAGCTCATCAGAAACGTCGCCTACGAGCACGGCGGCTTCTCCGTATTTGCCGGCGTCGGCGAGCGCTCCCGCGAGGGCAACGATCTCTGGAACGAGATGACCGAGTCGGGAGTTATCTCAAAGACCGCGCTCGTATTCGGACAGATGAACGAGCCGCCCGGAGCGAGACTTCGTGTACCGCTGTCGGGACTTACAATCGCCGAGAACTTCCGCGACAAGTCCGGACAGGATGTTCTGCTCTTTATAGACAACATATTCAGATTCACACAGGCAGGCTCCGAGGTCTCGGCACTTTTAGGCCGAATGCCCTCCGCAGTCGGCTATCAGCCTACGCTTGCAACCGAGATGGGCGCACTTCAGGAGCGTATCACCTCGACTAAAAACGGCTCCGTCACCTCAGTTCAGGCCATCTATGTCCCCGCCGACGACCTGACTGACCCCGCGCCTGCGACGGCCTTTGCCCACCTTGACGCGACGACCGTTCTGTCAAGAAGCATCTCCGAGCTGGGCATATATCCCGCGGTCGATCCGCTGGACTCCACCTCAAGGATACTCGATCCCCATGTACTCGGCAGGGAGCACTACGACACCGCGCGTGCGGTTCAGGCTGTGCTTCAGAAGTACAAGGAGCTCCAGGACATCATCGCAGTTCTCGGCATGGACGAGCTCGGCGTTGAGGATAAGGCGGTCGTAAACCGTGCAAGAAGGATTCAGAGATTCCTGTCTCAGCCCTTCCATGTCGCGGAGAACTTCACCGGTCTTTCGGGCAAATATGTAAAGCTTGAGGACACGATAAAGGGCTTCAATGCGATACTCGGCGGCGACTGTGACGATCTGCCGGAACAGGCCTTCATGATGTGCGGCACGATCGACGATGTCTTAGCCAAGCGCGATAAGATGTGAGCGCCATGAATAAGATACATTTTCAGCTCACCACCGCAGACGGTGCAGTCTGCGATGAAATGGTGAATTATGTTTCTGTGCCTGCGGAGAACGGTGATCTCGGCATACTGGCAGGTCATGCTCCGATGGCGGCATCACTGCGCGAGGGCGTTGTGAAGTACAGGATAGACAGCGAGGATCACTATGCGGCATTATCCGGCGGAGTATTGAGCGTTGCGGATAATGAGCTGATAATTCTCGCAAGGAGCGCCGAAAAAGCGGAGAGCATTGACATAGCCCGCGCTCAGGCCTCCGAGGAGAGAGCCAGAAAGCTTCTCGGAGATAAGCAGTCGAATGTTGATATCCTCCGCGCGGAAGCCAGCCTTCGCAGGGCTATGGCAAGAGAAAAGGCTTACAAATTTAGTCATCATTAAATATATAAAATCACCGATGCGAAAGCATCGGTGATTTCAGACTGTAGACAAAGCCTCG
>DCGN01000006.1:1014-1142 GCA_002315275.1 Clostridiales bacterium UBA1777 | reverse complement strand
TCTCACTCGAACAGGTAAACTCTCGTCTCATAGGGCTTCGTTGTAAAGCCGTTTGAGATAACGAAGTTACTGCGGTAGTTTCCTAAGACCTGTGCGCCCTCGGAGAGGATTATGCCGTCGGGGGCGTC
>DCGN01000006.1:179-988 GCA_002315275.1 Clostridiales bacterium UBA1777 | reverse complement strand
AAGCGGATGAGCTTGTCGGTGAAGGAGCAGACAACGAGAAGCTTTTTGCCCTCGTAGTTACGCTCGTAGACGAAGAGCTCCTTGCTGCCCGCCATATGCTCGACATAGTCGCCGTAGATAACGATTGGGTGCTCGCGGCGGAACGCAAGCGCATCGCGGTAGAAATTCAGGATGGAGTTCGGGTCATCGAGCTGACTCTCGACGTTTATCTCAGGGTAGTTGGGATTGACACCGAACCACGGCTCGACGGTACTGAAGCCCGCGTATTTCTCCGATGACCACTGAACGGGAGTGCGTGCATTGTCACGTGTCGCTCTCTGTGCGAGCGAGAAGACCTTCTTCTTGTTCAGACCGAGCTTTCTCGCGATGCGGTAATTGTTCTTTACCATGATGTCCTTGTAATCGTCGAGATCGGGCAGATAGTTATTGAGCATACCTATCTCCTGACCCTGGTACACGAAGGGCGTGCCGCGCTGAAAGAGATAGCAGGCGGCGAGCATCTTCCCGCTTTCGACGCGGTATTTTTCGTTTCCGTAGCGGCTTATGATGCGGGGATGGTCGTGGTTTTCAAGGTAGAGGCAGTTCCAGCCCTTGCCGTAGAGGTCGTTCTGCCATGTGCTGAAGGCTTTTTTCAGCTTTCTGAGGTTAAAGGGGCGCTGAATGAAATCTGTCACAAGGCAGTCCGCCTGCATATGCGAGAAGCTTATCATCATATTCAGCACCTGATTTTTGCCCTCCTCGATGTAGCCGAGGGCGGTCTGTGTGCTCATGAGCGAGCCCTCACCGACGGTGAAGCAGTCGTAGCAGTC
>DCGN01000006.1:0-154 GCA_002315275.1 Clostridiales bacterium UBA1777 | reverse complement strand
ACGTCGCGCTTGAACTCAGCAAGATACTCCTTCACGCGCGGGCCGTCGGCGTAGTACTGCATACCAGTTGCGGCGGGAAGCTTTACGGGAGCGTTAGGCAGACCCTCGACCTTGGAGATGTAGGTGATGACATCCTCGCGGAAGCCGTCAACGC
>DCGN01000018.1 GCA_002315275.1 Clostridiales bacterium UBA1777 | reverse complement strand
GATGCCGTGGTCATGATAGAGGACGTTGTGAAAAACGGTGACGGTACCGTGTCGCTGTACGCCGCCGCCGCACCGTGGCAGCATATCCGCCAGATCGGAGAGGACGTGTGCGCGGGGGAGATGATCCTCCCGTCTCACAGCAGGATAACTCCCTCCGCAATAGGCGCGATGCTTGCAGGAGGGGTTGGCGAAGTAAAGGTGCTCAAGCGCCCTGTTATCGGCATTATTCCGACAGGTGACGAGGTGGTCCCACCGTCGGAGAGTCCGAAGCCCGGTGACGTTATGGAATTCAACTCCGCGATTTTTTCCTCGATGACGGGCGAGTGGGGAGCGGAGAGCATCGTCTACCCTATCTGCCCGGACAGGCCGGAAATGCTGGAAAACGCGCTTTCCCGCGCGATCGGTGAGTGCGACATTGTGCTTCTGAACGCGGGCTCATCCGCAGGCAGAGATGATTACGCTTCAATGACTATAGGCGCGCTCGGAGATGTTCTTTACCATGGCCTTGCCATCAAGCCGGGAAAACCCGCAGTGCTCGGCCTCTCGGGAAAGAAGCCCGTTATCGGTGTGCCCGGATATCCTGTTTCGGGCATTATCGTAATAGAGGAGATAGTGAAGGACATCGTCCGTCAATGGTACGGCACCGGAGTGGACACATACGAATACGTTGACGCGGTGCTTGCAAGACCTCTCGTATCAGGGCTGAAATATAAAGAATACGTCAGAACGAGGATAGGCAGGGTCGGAGATAAGTATGTTGCCTCTCCGCTCAACAGAGGAGCGGGAGTCGTATCGTCGTTTATGAAGGCGGACGGGATAATTACCGTTCCGCAGGGCACGGAGGGCTTTGAGGCAGGCGAGAGCGTAAATGTACGTCTGCTGCGCAGCAAAACGGAGATAGACAATACGATAGTTGTTATCGGTAGTCATGACCCTCTGCTTGATGAGCTTTCGGATATGCTCCATGCGAAAAATCCGGAGCTGTATATGAGTTCGACCCATGTCGGCTCGATGGGCGGCATAATGGCTGCACGCAGATGCGAAAACCACGCCGCGGGCATCCACCTCCTGAACGAGGAGGACGGCACCTATAATATTGCCGCTCTGAAGAAATTTTACCCGAACGGCGGCGTGAAGCTCGTTGAGTGTGTCGGAAGGACGCAGGGACTCATGCTTCAAAAGGGCAACCCGAAGGGCATACGATCATTTGCCGATATAGCGGGAAAAGATGTAAGTTATGTAAACCGACAGAAGGGCTCGGGCACGAGGATACTCGCGGATTATCTTTGCAGAAAATATTCGCTTTCCGTAAAAAATATTTACGGTTACGATAGGGAGGAGCTCACGCATACCTCCGTTGCGGCGCAGATTGCAAATATGTCCGGCGATGCGGGCATGGGCATATACTCTGCTGCAAAGCTCTACGGCCTCGATTTTCTGCCGATTTGCACGGAGACCTATGACCTTCTTATCCCGGATTATGCCTTTGAAACCGAGAATGTTCAAAAGCTTATCGAGGCACTCGGCAGCGATGAATTCCGCGCGAGAATAGAGAGACTCGGCGGATATACGCTTGACAGACCCGGAAGAGTGAAGCTTGAGTTATGAAGTATGTAAGACCAGATTTTTTCGATAAATTTGTATGCAAAGCGGACAAATGCGAACACAGCTGCTGCAAGGGCTGGGAGATCGATATTGACGAAGACACGCTTGAGCTGTACGAATCTATCGACAATGACATAGGCGAGGAGATACGCGCCAACATTGTGAGAGGGGAGCAGGCATCGTTCAGACTCACGGACGATGAAAGCTGTCCCTTTCTCAGAGAGGACGGGCTATGCAGGCTGATCCTCACGCTCGGAGAAGACGCCCTCTGTGACATATGCGCGGAGCATCCGAGATTCTATAACGAGCTTTCGGACAGAACGGAAACCGGCGTAGGCCTTTGCTGCGAGGAGGCCGTGAGGCTTCTTCTCGAGGGAAGCGGAAGGCTTGGATTCCTGACGGAGGATGACGGGGAAGCGGAGACTACGGACAGTGCAGAGACGGCGCTTCTGCAAAAAAGAGAGGAGCTGTTTGAGCTGATATTCTCCGAGCCGACTCTCGATATCGCCTTTGAAAAAGCCTGCGCGCTCTGCGGCCTTCGGATGCCCGAGGGTAAGATCTACGCATGGGCGGAAGCGTTTTCAAAGCTTGAACGGCTTGACGAAAGCTGGGGAATAAAGCTCGGCACGCTTGAAGGCAGCGAACTCACCGTGCCCGATGCGCTCGAAACGGACAGCATCGCGCTCAAGCGGCTTGCCGCGTATCTGCTCTACAGACACTTCGTTCGGTACGGAGAAAAGACAGTTCTGTTTGCCGCTGTTTCCGCCGCGCTGATCTCGGCAATGGTATCCGCAGGCGGAGAGCTTGCCGATACCGTCCGTCAGTTCAGCTCCGAAATAGAGTATTCTGACGAAAACATCGATATCATACTAAAGGAGTTAACATAAAATGATTAACATAATATTTAACAGTCCGAAATAATATATGCGAGCTTACGAAAACAGCAAGAAATCCTTTGCTTTTGCTGTTATTCTATGATATTATTAATCGCTATTTTATTTGAGGAAGTTTAAAAAATGTCTGATTTAAATCAACAGATCCAGCGAAGAAGAACCTTCGCTATCATATCTCACCCTGACGCGGGCAAGACAACGCTGACGGAAAAGTTCCTGCTTTACGGCGGAGCAATTCAGCTTGCCGGCTCTGTCAAGGGTAAGGCCACCGCAAGACACGCCGTGTCCGACTGGATGGAGCTTGAAAAGCAGAGAGGTATTTCCATAAGCTCTTCCGTCATGCAGTTCGAGTATGACGGCTTCTGCATCAACATCCTTGATACCCCCGGCCACCAGGACTTCTCTGAGGACACCT
>DCGN01000055.1 GCA_002315275.1 Clostridiales bacterium UBA1777 | reverse complement strand
TTGATGCAGCTGTCGTTTATTCTGTCGATAGCGGGGCCGGAGAGAACGCCGTGAGTTACGCAGGCGTAAACCTCCTTTGCGCCGCCGAGCTCCTTGATGGCCTTGGCTGCGCCGCAGAGGGAGCCTGCGGTGTCGGCGATATCGTCAAGCAGGATGCAGGTCTTGCCTTCGACGTTGCCGATGATGTTCATGACCTCGGACTGGTTGGCCTTCTCGCGGCGCTTGTCAACGATAGCCATGTTCACGCCGAGCTTCATGGAGAAGGCTCTTGCGCGGGCGGTGCTGCCGACGTCGGGAGAGACGACCATAACGTCATCATTGCCCTTGCCGAATTCCTTGATGTAGTGCTTTGCAAAGAGGTGAGCGCCCATGAGGTTGTCAACGGGGATATCGAAGAAGCCCTGAATCTGAGCGGCGTGGAGATCCATCGTCAGCACTCTGTCAGCGCCGGCGGCGGTGATAAGGTTAGCAACGAGCTTTGCGGAAATAGGATCGCGGCTCTTAGCCTTTCTGTCCTGTCTTGCGTAGCCGAAGTAGGGGATAACGGCCGTGATACGGCCGGCGGAAGCGCGGCGCATCGCATCGATCATGATGAGCAGCTCCATCAGGTTGTCATTTACGCTGTTGCAGGTGGACTGGACGATGAAAACGTCCTTTCCGCGAACAGGCTCATAGACGGAAACGGAGCACTCGCCGTCTGCAAAGTGGGAGACATTGCAGTTGCCGAGATTCAGGTACAGCTGGGAGCAGATGCCCTCTGCAAGAGCGGGGTTGGAGCTGCCGGTGAAGACCTTAATTTCCTTGCCGTGTGAAATCATTTTTTCAAATCCTCCGAACTGCCGGTATGATTCCGGCGATCTTTATTCTCAGACAAAATGAGTATACCACATTTGTTATAAAATTGGAAGACCGAAAGGCTCATTATTGCGTATAAAAAACTAATTTACAAAAGCCGATTAATTGTATATAATAATAAAGTTAGTAATTTACAGAAAGCGGTATATCGATATGCTTGAATTTGACGAATATAAGATCAAACTGAATAACATCCGGCCCGAGCTTGACAACCTGAAGGATGCTCTCAAGCTTGACGCCGCGGCCAAGGAGATAGAAGAGCTCGAGGCCGCCAGCGAGAGAGACGGCTTCTGGAACGACGTTGAGAAGTCACAGCAGGTTCAGAAGCGCCTCAAGGGTCTCAAGACCAAGGTCGAGAATTACGATTCCCTCTGCGCTACATGGGATGACCTCTATGCCCTGTGCGACATGGCTCTCGAGGAAAATGACGATTCCATGCTCGGAGAGCTCCAGGAGGAGTATAAGGAATTTACCGAGAAGATGGAGTCCATCAAGCTCAGCACCTTGCTCACCGGCAAGTACGATGCCAACAACGCCATCCTTACGCTTCACCCCGGCGCCGGCGGCACCGAGGCGCAGGACTGGGCCTCCATGCTCTACCGTATGTACTGCCGCTGGGCCGAGCGCCACGGCTTCAAGTACTCCGTTATGGACTATCAGGACGGCGATGAGGCCGGCATCAAGTCCGCGACGATCAAGATAGAGGGCGAGAATGCCTACGGCTTCCTTCGCGGAGAAAACGGCGTGCACCGCCTCGTGCGCATCTCCCCGTTTGACGCGAACGCCAGAAGACAGACGAGCTTCTCCGCCGTCGAGGTCATGCCCGAGATAGCCGATGACAACACCATCGAGCTCCGCGATGACGATTACGAGATGCAGGTCTACCGTTCCTCCGGCGCAGGCGGCCAGAAGGTCAATAAGACGAGCTCCGCCGTACGCCTTATCCATAAGGCAACGGGCATAGTCGTCTCCTCTCAGGTCGAGCGTTCCCACTTCCAGAACCTCGAAAACTGCAAGGAGATGCTCCGCGCAAAGCTCGCCGAGATCAAGGAGCGCGAGCACCTCGAGAAGATATCCGATATCAAGGGCGTTCAGATGAAGATAGACTTCGGCTCCGCCATCCGCTCCTACGTTTTCATGCCCTATCAGCTCGTCAAGGATCAGCGCTCCGAGTTTGAAAACAGCAACATTCAGGCCGTGATGGACGGCGATATAGACGGCTTCATCAACGCATACCTCGCGAAAAAGGCCGAGACCTGATACAGAACACACAAAGGAGGGCAACTCCATGAAGAAGCTTTTCGCACTTGCTCTCGTCCTGTGCATGATGCTCGTCCTATGCGCCTGCGGCGCGAAGGCTGCTCCCGCCGCGGAAACGGAAGCTCAGGATGACGGTATCCCGACCTTTGATGAGATAAACGCCGCCAACACCTACGAAAATTATATTTCCATCTTCGGTTCCTATATGGTCACGCTCGCCTTTAACGGAGAAGAGCCCGAAAGTGAGACGTATTATGACGGCACGGGCCGCTGCACGCTGTACAAGTGGGACGGCTGCGCGGATTACTGTTCTTCCGAGTCGTTTTATCATTATTCCGACGGCGAGGTTTTTCCCTTCATCGATCCGGTTGGTGTAAGCGTTCCGGAGGATCCCTCGTGGGACTGCGGCCCGTTCCGCAGCGTTGAGGCGTCTGAGGTGCAGTCCGTTGAAAAAACGGAGACGGGCTACCTCGTCACCTTTGAGCCCAATGCCGAGAAGGCGCAGTTCTTCTGCGAGGATTATCACGAGGGCGACGTTTTCGTTATCTACGAAACGCTCCGCGAGGATCTCACGGTGGAATGTGTAAGGCAGGTCATTATCTATGCTGACGGAACAGAGAATGAGCTCAACCGCTCTCTGCTTACTCCCATTGAGCTGCCTGATTTCGTATGCATGCTGAGAGACCATGCTTCTCCCGACGAGGCGAATAAAGCCACGGCGACAGTCGTTACCGGCCCCGGCACTGACGAGGAGTGCGTCTACTCTATAGTCTTCACAAAGGGCGACAGACTTCAGATAGAACCGTACGATTACAATATTTATGATGACGAGGCCTGCACCGTGCCGCATGAGCTCGGCACAGAGGACACAACGAAGGATGTCCTTGTGTACGCCGCCAATAAGGTCACCGGCATTTCCCGCACCGAGTGCTATTACTATGACGAAAACGGAAACGAGCTCGGCCACGAGATATATTGGTTTGATGAGAGCTTCGAGCAGACAGCTTCCGATATTGCCGAGTGCCCCGAGGGAGTCACCCCCGCGACCTTCATCTACGTCGAGTACGATCAGGACGGCAATGAGTACATGTCTCAGTCCGGCGAATGGTATGAAGACTTTACGCCCGGCATAATATGATAATCAAAGGGGCTGACTCTTTTTGAGACAGCCCCTTTTAACGATTTATCAGTTTTTAGCTTACTTTGAGCCGCGGGTGGACTTGTCGTAGTACTTTGCGCAGACCATGAACATTGCGACAACAGCGAGAAGCGTGCTGGCGGAGATGAGCATGGAGAAGGTGTGCTTCACGATGAGCGTGATGAACAGCACAACGACCTTTGCGATAAGAGCGACAAGAGCGAAAGCAGTGGACTTCTTTTGGCCGAGATCCTTTGCAAAGCAGAGAACCGTGCAGCTTGCGATGGACAGTGCGAGAGCGAGGGTGCCGACTGCGGGATAGTTGGCAGCACCTGCGATGGCAACGAGGTCGCATACGGCGAGAGCGCCCATGTACCATACATAGTACTTAGCGCCGCCGACCTTCTTGCAGCCGACTATGGTGTAGTAAATACCGAAGATAGCGGTGAGGATAATGCAGACGGATGCGAAATAGTCCGAAACGAGGAGACCCTCGCCGCCGGCAGCATCAACGATGCTCATGCCGATGCAGAAGATCGCGATCAAAAGAAGAACGCAGAAAACGGCGGAATAATTGTCGAGTTTTTTTGAGTTCATTGCCAAATACTCCTTAAGATACTGTAAAATAGTTAAAATGTAATTGCCTTATGCGAAGGTGAGTATAACATATATTTCGCCCTTATGCAATAGGTTATTATCACATAAAACAGCGGAAGCAGTACCGCACGAAACAGTAAAAACTACGAGAAACATCTTGAAAAGAAAGTAATTTTCTGTTAATATAACTTTTAAGAACAAATCACTGATGAGCGTATATTAATATTACTGGAGGATGTACTATGAAAGTGATGACTAAAAGAGCAATCTCTTTGCTGCTGACGGTGGCAATGTTCGCTTCTTTGCTTACGTTTTCTGCTTTCGCGGAAGACGGGCAGATGACGGAGAACTCGCTGATAACGGAAGAAGAGTCGGTAGAAGAGCAGCCGTCGGAACCGATGCAGGAGAATATAGAACAGGAAACAATTGATGAGGAAGAAATTGCGCTTTCGTTATCCGTTAACCCGTATGGCGGCGCACAGGACGATATCGACACTGTCAGCTGGTATGAGACGGACGGCGTGTATTATCTGTTCATGCCGGCCGATGTAAAGGCAGATAAGCTCACTGTGTACTTTGAGCCCGAATGCGAGGTCACGGTCAACGGCGAGGCAATTGTGAGCGGGCAGAAGACGGACGTTTTTGCTGAATGCGGGAGCTATACTGTTGCCTGCGGCGGAAAAGAGTACCCTGTTGTTGTAATGATGTCGGAAAACATCCCAACCATTTATATCGAAACAGAGTCCGGATCGCTTGACTATATCCATGAGAACAAGGACAACAAGGAAGCTGCGACCATCCGCGTTTATGAGGACGGAAAGCAGAAGCTTGACAGCACTCTTGCCCATATAAAGGGCAGAGGCAATGCAACGTGGGTAGATTACGATAAGAAACCCTACAATATTAAATTTGAAGAGAAGACAAAGCTTCTCGGCATGGACAAGGCAAAGAAGTGGACGCTTCTTGCCTCAGCATCGGATGTTTCCATTGTCCGCAATCCACTCGCATGGTACGTAGGGGACAAGTTGGGCATTGATTTTGGCTCTGATTACAGGATAGTTGATCTCTATATCAACGGCGATTATATGGGAAATTATATAGTTTGCGAGAGCGTTGAGATCGGCAAAAACAGAGTAAACATTTTTGACCTTGCAGGAGCCACCGAGGATGTCAACAGCGAGGAGCTTGACACATATTCTACCGGCGGAACAGGCATTAACGGTAGCGTGCCTCCATGGGGTACGGTTTCCAGCGCAAAATGGGTCAACATTCCGAATGACCCGGAGGATATCAGCGGAGGCTATCTGCTGGAGTGTGAGCTTAGCGACAGATATGTTTATGAGACGAGCGGGTTTACCACGTCCAGAAACCAGAACGTTGTTGTGAAAGAGCCCGAATACGCAAGCAAGGCACAGGTGGAATACATAAGCAAATACTGGCAGGAGGCGGAAGACGCCATCTGGTCGGAGACCGGTTATAATGAACTCGGAAAGCACTACAGCGATTACTTTGACATGGCATCTCTCGTCAATATGTACATCATGTTTGAGTACTCCGTAAACGGTGACGGAGGAAAGACGAGTACATATTTTTATAAGGATCAGGGAGGAAAACTGGTTGCTGCTCCGCTGTGGGATTTCGATCACTCGTTTGACGATTCGTGGAACCTGTGGGTGACGAATAAGCAGTCCTACAATTCGGATACCAACTTCGCTCTGGGCGATTTTCCCACAATATTCAACAGACTTTACAGGCACGAGGATTTTCGAAAAGCGGTTTATGCACGCTGGGCAGAGGTGAAGGATGCCATTGCCGGAAGCGATGCAATAGCGTTTGTCAACGGGCTTGCGGATGAAATAGAGGCATCTGCTGTTATGAACGGCGTACGGTGGAAGGTGCTTTCCACGGCAGAAGAGTACAGATCCCGCGTCGCCGTTGCCACATACTTTATCCCTGAGAGACGGTACTGGCTGGATATCGGCTTCAGCGAGAACTCCGCAACCGTCTGCTACGATCTTAACGGAGGAACAGGCAATTATAAGGATTCAATAATCCACAAGAACGGTGAAACTACAATTGTGTTGAGTCCATACGAAGCAGGTGAGAATGACAGAATAGCAATAGCACCCGCTGTGGGTCTGATATTTATGGGCTGGAACACAAAAGCAGATGGCACAGGCAAAACCTATCAGCCGGGAGAGACAATTACACTCAACGGGTATACTGTTCTGTATGCGCAATGGAAGGATCCGCTCCTAATAAATGCACGATATGGCGAAAAGGTTAAAAGCGTGGTGCAAAAAGTTACGCCGGTAATTAATGTAATTGCTGACACAGCCTTTAGGCTAAATAAGAAGTATTCAATTTCAAACAAGTTGAATACCCTTTTCGCTAAGTAAAACTGCTTAAACGCGGCGTATTGACAAACAAATTAGGGTATTATATAATCAATCAGCTATGAAGAGCAGGAGTATCCACTTTTGATCAAGCACAGAGAAGGGGCGGTTCGGTGCGAGCCCCCGCGCGGTCGGTGGAGAAGGTCGGCTCGGAGCATCCGGAGTGAAGGTCGTTAGATTGCGTAGCCCCGGCGCAAGGGAGGCGTTATCTTCCCCAAGAGTGCCGCGTTTTATGCGGAATTCAGGTGGTACAGCGGTTTTTATCGCCCTGAAGCTATGTGCTTCGGGGCGTTTTTGCTTTATATGAAAGAGGTGATGCGCGGTATGGAGTTCCATGCGGCAGTTGAATACATCCTCCCCGAGCGCTGCTTCACGGAGGGCACGCCCGATGAATTCGCCCGCTTCATTTCCGAAAAAACGGGCAAAGAAATAACAGTAAAAAATAATTTTTCAGATAGGAGAAAAGAATGAAAGAACTGCCGAAAGTGTACGACCCTAAGGCCGTTGAAAAGAAGATCTACGATATGTGGATGGACGGCAAATATTTTGAGGGCAGGATAGATCCCTCGAAGAAGCCCTTCTCCATAGTTATGCCTCCCCCGAACGTCACGGGCCAGCTCCACATGGGCCACGCGATGGATGCCACTCTGCAGGATATCCTCACGCGCTATAAGAGAATGCAGGGCTACTCCGCAATGTGGCTGCCCGGCGTTGACCATGCCGGCATCGCAACTCAGATAAAGGTCGAGGAGGTGCTCCGCAAGGAGGAGGGCAAGACCCGCTATGACCTCGGCCGTGAGAAGTTCCTTGAGCGTGTCTGGGCATGGAAGCAGCAGTACGGCGACAGAATAGTAGAGCAGCAAAAGTGCATGGGCGTAAGCTGCGACTGGTCGCGCTCCCGCTTCACGATGGACGAGACCTGCGCAAAGGCCGTCCGCGAGACGTTCTGCGACCTCTATGAAAAGGGCCTCATCTACAAGGGCAAGCGCATCATCAACTGGTGCCCCCATTGCCGCACGGCTCTGTCCGATGCCGAGGTCGAATATAAGGATATCCCCGGCTCCTTCTGGCACATCCGCTACCCCATTGAGGATTCCGATGAGGAGTTCATAATCGCCACCACCCGTCCCGAGACGATGCTCGGCGATACCGGCGTTGCCGTCAACCCGGCTGACGAGAAGTATCAGCACCTCGTCGGCAAGAACGCCATCCTGCCTCTCGTGGGCAGAAAGCTCCCAATCGTCGCCGATGACTATGTTGAGCTCGGCTTCGGCACCGGCGCCGTCAAGATGACACCCTGCCATGACCCCAACGACTTTGAGGTCGGCCTGCGCCACAATCTTGAGCAGATACAGTGCATCGATGAGGATGCGCGCATCATAAACGGCGGCAAGTATGACGGTATGGACCGTTACGAGTGCCGCAAGGCCATCGTAGCCGACCTCGACGAGCAGGGCTACATGGTCAAGATCGAGCCGTACAGCCACAATGTCGGCTGCTGCTACCGCTGCGGCACGATAGTCGAGCCTATCACGAGCCCCCAGTGGTTCGTCAAGATGGAGCCTCTGGCAAAGAAGGCTATCGACGTTGTCAGGGACGGCAGAATAAGGTTCGTGCCCGAGCGCTTCACGAAGACCTATACCAACTGGATGGAGAACGTGCATGACTGGTGCATCTCCCGCCAGCTCTGGTGGGGCCATCAGATCCCCGCATGGTACTGCGCCGACTGCGGCCATATCACCGTCTCCCGCGAGGATGCGACCGAGTGCGAGTGCTGCCACAGCAAGAACATCAAGCGCGATGAGGA